>NZ_JBHVMF010000022.1:0-146152 GCF_042797055.1 Streptomyces sp. NPDC057854 | reverse complement strand
CGAGTTCGGGCATGAAGCCCTGGACGGCGGCGAGGACGGCGTAGTCGCCGCAGCCGGGGCACCAGCGGACCTCCTGGTCCGACTTGAAGTCCTTCGGAAGCAGGGCGGGTTCAGGTGCCACAGGCGGTCTCCTTCACGCGGGCCGCCAGCTGCTCGGCCTTGAACGGCATGCCGTTCACCTGGGTCAGGGATTCGACGCCGGCCAGGAACCGGCCGCGCAGCAGCAGGGCCAGCTGCCCCAGGTTCATCTCGGGCACCACCACCCGCTCGTAGCGCTTGAGGACGTCGCCGAGGTTCTTGGGGAAGGGGTTGAGGTGGCGGAGGTGGGCCTGGGCGATGTGGCCGCCTTCGCGGCGGATGCGGCGGACGGCGGCGGTGATCGGGCCGTACGTCGATCCCCAGCCGAGGACCAGCGTCCGGGCGCCGTCGGGGTCGTCGACGTCCAGGTCGGGCACCGTGATGCCGTCGACCTTGGCCTGGCGGGTGCGGACCATGAAGTCGTGGTTGGCCGGGTCGTAGGAGATGTTGCCGGTGCCGTCCTGCTTCTCGATGCCGCCGATCCGGTGCTCCAGCCCCGGCGTGCCCGGCACCGCCCACGGACGGGCCAGCGTCTCCGGATCACGCTTGTACGGCCAGAACACCTCCGTGCCGTCCGCCTGCGTGTGGTTCGGGCCGGTCGCGAAGGGGGTGCGCAGGTCCGGCAGGCCGTCCACCTCGGGGATCCGCCAGGGCTCGGAGCCGTTGGCGAGGTAGCCGTCGGAGAGCAGGAAGACCGGCGTGCGATAGGTCAGCGCGATCCGGGCGGCCTCCAGGGCCGCGTCGAAGCAGTCCGCCGGCGTCCTCGGCGCCACGACCGGCACCGGCGCCTCGCCGTTGCGCCCGTACATGGCCTGCAGCAGGTCGGCCTGCTCGGTCTTGGTCGGCAGACCCGTCGACGGGCCGCCGCGCTGGATGTCGACGATCAGCAGCGGCAGCTCCAGCGAGACCGCCAGCCCGATCGTCTCCGACTTCAGCGCCACCCCGGGACCGGACGTGGTCGTCACCGCCAGCGAGCCGCCGAACGCCGCACCCAGCGCCGCACCGATCCCCGCGATCTCGTCCTCCGCCTGGAACGTGCGCACGCCGAAGTTCTTGTGCTTCGACAGCTCGTGCAGGATGTCGGAGGCCGGCGTGATCGGGTACGAGCCCAGGTACAGCGGCAGCTCGGCCTGGCGCGCGGCGGCGATCAGCCCGTACGACAGGGCCAGGTTCCCGGAGATGTTGCGGTACGTGCCGGCCGGGAAGGCGCGGGTGGCGGGGGCGACCTCGTAGGAGACGGCGAAGTCCTCCGTGGTCTCGCCGAAGTTCCAGCCCGCACGGAACGCGGCCACGTTCGCCTCGGCGATCTGCGGCTTCTTCGCGAACTTCTGCCGCAGGAAACTCTCCGTGCCCTCCGTCGGCCGGTGATACATCCACGACAGCAGCCCGAGCGCGAACATGTTCTTCGAACGCTCGGCCTCCTTGCGCGACAGGCCGAACTCCTTCAGCGCCTCGATCGTCAGCGTCGTCAGCGGCACCGGATGCACGCGGTAGCCGTCCAGCGACCCGTCCTCCAGCGGCGAGGTCGCGTAGCCGACCTTCGCCATCGCCCGCTTGGCGAACTCGTCGGTGTTCACGATGATCTCGCCGCCCCGCGGCACGTCCCCGATGTTCGCCTTCAGAGCCGCCGGGTTCATCGCGACCAGCACGTTCGGCGCGTCGCCGGGGGTCAGGATGTCGTGGTCGGCGAAATGCAGCTGGAACGACGACACGCCCGGCAGCGTCCCGGCAGGCGCACGGATCTCGGCCGGGAAGTTCGGCAGCGTCGACAGGTCGTTCCCGAACGACGCCGTCTCCGAGGTGAACCGGTCACCCGTGAGCTGCATCCCGTCACCCGAGTCACCCGCGAACCGGATGATCACCCGATCGAGACGGCGGACCTCATGCGTGACCGTCATGGCGCACCGGTCCCTGCCGTGCCCCGCGCGGAATCCCCCGGCGGGTCGGGGAATCCGGCGGCGCCGGCCCAGACCTCGGCCACGGAGCCGTCCTCCAGCCGGACGAGCCGCCGGCCGGCGTCGGCGCCGTACGGCCGCGTGCCGGGGATGTCGCCGGGCGCGGACGTCACCAGGGCGAGCCGGACGTCCGGCGCGCGGGTGAGCCCGGGGCCGTCCGTGCCGACGACGAGCAGGTTCCCGACGGTGGCCAGGTCGACGCCGTCGGGGGCGTCCGCCTGGAGGCGGGTGTCGCGGTCGAGGCCCAGGGCCGTCTCGTAGAGGCGGACGAGGGAGGCGAACATGCTCCGGCTGACCGCCTTGCGGAGGAGCAGCCGCACCCCCGGGAGCCCGGCCGCCCTGGACTCCGGCGTACGCGGCTCCGGCGGGCGGGGCCGCTCGCCCGGGTTCGGGCGGTGCTCCACGAGCTCGGCGATCGCGCCGTCGGGGAAGCGGACGCGGGCGCGGGCGCCCGGCAGGATCCGCTCGGGGGGTTCCAGCACGGTGGCGCCGACCTGGTCCAGCCGGCGCAGCGCGCCGTCGAGCGAGGGCACGATCACGGAGTAGGCGGTCCGGCGCTGGATGTCGGTGAAGGGCCGGGCGCTGGCGATGAGCAGCATGTTCCCGACCGCGGCGAGCTCCAGCCCGCCGAAGTCGGGGATCGGCATCCGCAGGTCCGCGGGGATGCCGGTGAGCCGTTCGTAGCAGCGGATGCGCTCGTCGAGGACGGAGACGTCGACGAGGGAGCGGGCCAGCAGGCGCGGGCCCGGCAGCAGGGCGGAATCGGGCGTGGTGCGGAACCAGCGGTCCGGCAGCGCCGCCGCGGGGACGGTGGGCATCGCGTCAGGACTCCTTCACAGGGTGCGGCGTGGGAAGGCCCCACCACCGCTGGGCGGTGAGCCCCCAGGACTCCAGCTCCTCGTCGACGAGGCGGCGCAGGGACGTGGCGTCGCCGAAGCGGTCGGGGATGCCGGTCACGGTCACGGTCAGCCGGTCGCCGGTCCGCAGGAGGCAGAGCGAGGCGCGCAGGCGGGCCCGGTCCGGCAGGACGCCCGGCACGTTCATGGTGCGGACGGCGACGCCGGCGGCCTCCTGTCCGGTGAACCGGGCGATCGCCTCGGGGGTGCGGCCGAAGTTGGAGGCGACGACGGTGGTCTGCTGTGCCCCGGGGTTCTTGAGCCGGTGGGCGTGGCGCTCCGGGAGGAGGTGCCACAGGGGTTCCGGGACGAGGGTGCCGCTGTGCTCGCCGGTGGCGCGGAGCAGGTCCTTCGTCGCCTGCCGGGTCTCCCGGAGGCCGTGGTGCCGGGCGGGGCCGCCGGGCACGGTCAGCGGCATCACCACCAGGGCGTTGGCCCGGGCGTCCCGCTCGGACCGCCGCAGGCTGACGGGGATGCCGACGTCGAACGGTGCGGACGCGCCGCCCGCCCCGGCGGTGCGGACGAGGTTGGCGGCGATCTCGACGAAGAGGCTGTTGACCGTCCCGCCGTACGCGTCGGCCCGCCGCTCCCACCGGGCGGCGTCCGTCTCGAAGATCGCCGACGTGAAGAAGCGCGGTGCGGCCGGGGGTTCGGGACCGGCCGGGGCCGGGGGCCGCAGGGCGGTCCTGATCCGGCCGAGCCGGTCCGGGTCGGCCAGCGTCGCGGGGAGCCAGCGCGCGGCGGCGAGGCCGCCGTGGAGCGTCTGCCGTGCCAGGTCGGCCAGGTCGTCCAGCAGTCCGGGGCCGGCGGCCGGGGGCCGGGTGTCGTCACCGCCCGAGCCGATGGCGCGGAAGATGCCGAGTCCGTCGCAGCGGAAGTGGGGCACCGTCAGCGAGACGACGGTACCCCCGGCGTACGGGGCGGCGGCGAGCCGCCACAGGGCGGGGCCGCCGGGCGGGAGCGGCGCCTTGACCTGGGTGTCCATCCAGTCGGTCAGGGTGGCGTCGGTCAGCGGCGTCGGCGTGGTGGCGAGCGCCTCCTCGTTCCTGGCGGGCACCCAGCTGCGGCGCGCGCCGGGGACGGGCGAGTTCCGGACCCGGCGGCTCAGCCATCCCCGGTCGAGGCGGTGCCAGGCGGCGTGCAGCGCGGCGGCGGGCACCGGGTCCCGGAAGGTCCACAGCACCTGCACGATCCTGCTGGAGCCGAGGGTGTCGGCGGCGCGGTGGAGCATCTCGTCGGTGGGGTTGAGGCGGACGGCGGACGTCATCGGGCGGCCACCTCCTGGAGGCGGGCGGCGGCGAGTTCGCCGATCGCCGGCGCCGCTTTGAATCCGCCGCCGTTCCAGCCGGTCGCGGTGACGAGGCCGTCCGGTCCGGCCGGCACGGCGACCTCGCCGTCCCCGGTGGGCGCCATCGCGTCGTACGCGGTGACGCCGCCGGCGAGCGGGGCCGTGGCCAGCAGCGGGCAGCGGTGGCGTACGACGGCGCGGACGCGCTCCTCCTCCTGCGCCGGGACGCCCGGCCGGACGGTCTCGGGGACGTCGGTCTCCTGGGCGGAGACCCCCGCGAGGACCAGGGCGTCCGATCCCCACGGGCGCAGCCAGGCGCCCGTGGTGGTGTCCACCAGGGCGGGGAGCGCGGTGGGGTCGGCCGGTTCGCCGACGCGGAACAGGCAGTAGCCGACGGCCCTGGTGCGCAGGGGCAGGTGGACGCCGACGGTCGCGGCCAGGGGGGTGCTGCCCGCGCCCGCCGCCAGCAGGACGGCTCGGGCGTGCACGGGTCCGGCGGTGGTGTGGACGCCGGTGACGCGCGAGCCGGACGTGAGCAGGTGGGTGGCGCGGGCCGGGACCAGCCGGAGCCGGGGGCCGGCGTCGCGTGCCATGGCGTGGGCGACCGGTCCGGCGGGGAGCCAGCCGGCGTGCGGTTCGTGGACGGCGACCAGGTCGCCGGGTATGTCGAGGGCAGGGAAGCGGGTGGCGAGGTCGCGCCCGGCGAGGATCTCCGCCTGGTGTCCGGCGGCGCCGAGGTCCGCGACGGCGGCCTCGGCGCGCGGCAGGTCGGCGCGCGCCACGAGGCTCAGGCTGCCCTGGCGGCGTACCGCGGGCCAGGTGCCGCGGTGGCCCCGGCGCAGGTAGACGTCCAGGCCGGCGGCGGCCGGGCGCCGCCGGGACGCGGACAGGTCGAAGGCGCGGACCAGCCCGCCGGAGGCGCCCGTGGCGCCTCCGGCGATGCCTGCCGCGTCGACGACGGCGACGGCGAGTCCGCGGGCGCTCAGCCTCTCGGCCGTGGCGAGCCCGATGATCCCGCCGCCGACGACGGCGACGTCGGCGGTGACGGCGGACCGGGTCACGGGGCGATCCCGGCGGCCAGCAGCTTCTCGTGGTCGTGGCTCAGGATCGAGTCGACGATGTCGGTCGCCCGTACCGAGAGCATGGCCAGCGCGCCGGCGTCGCCCATGCCGTGGCTCGCCTCGCAGAGCCCGTTCAGGTAGACCTTGAGGGGCCGCGGGGTGCCGGCCTCCGTCTTCAGCTCGATCGAGTAGTCCCGCGCGACGACGGGGGTGCCCTCCTCGTCGAGGGGGAGACGGTGGGCGATGCCCTCCAGGAGCGGGTGGTACGGCTCGTCGCCCGGTTCGCCGCCGAAGTCCCTGAAGCCGGTCGCCAGGATGACGACGTCGGTGTCGAGGGTCTCCTCGGTGAGGTGGTTGACGTCGCGCAGGACCATCCGGTGCGCCTGGCCGTGCGGCCTGCTGATGACGGCCTCCCGGAAGGGCTTCATCACGAGCCGGTCGGAGCCGGTGAGCGCGTACTCGCGCTGCACGCCGACGAGGCGGTCGATGACGTCCTGGTCGCAGGCCGCGTAGTTGATGGACCGCAGTTCGTCGCGCAGGCGGCGCTTCTTGGCGCTGGGCAGCGGGTGGAAGTAGTCCACGAACTCGGGGAGGAACACCTGCCGGCTGTAGGGGCTGGTGTCCTTGAGCCGGAACCCGATTCCGCGGTGGACCGCGGTCACCTGCCGTACGTTCGGGCGGTCCAGCAGGTCGAGGATGATCTCGATGGCGCTCTGGCTGGCCCCGACGACGGCGACCCGGATCCCCTGGTCCTGGAGGCGTTCCATGGACGAGAGGTACTGGGTGGAGTGGAAGACGCTCTTCCCCAGGCCCTTCTGGAACGCGTAGGGGATCCGGGGCGAGCGCCCGGTGCCCACGGAGACGCTGCGGGCGAGGTAGTGCCCGCCGTCGTCGGTGTCGACGCGGAACAGTTCGCCGCCGTCGTCGCCCTCGACGAGCGAGAGGTTCGCGGCCGACCGGCCGTAGTCCACCTGGTCGCGGAACGCCTCGGCGACCCAGGCGAGGTAGCCCGCGTACTCCCTGCGCAGCGGGAACTTGGCGTTCAGGTGGAGGTAGTCCGTCAGTCCGCCGCGGGCGGCGAGGTACTTGACGAAGGTGTGCGGGCTGTCCGGGTTGCGCTGCATGGCCAGGTCGCGGAAGGGGTTGTTCTGGATGTCCGCGCCGGGGAGGAGCTGTTCTCGCTGCCACTGGAACTCGGGGGCCCGTTCGATGAAGTGGGCCAGGCCGGCGCGGCCGCGCTCTTCGAGCGCGACCGCCAGGGAGAGGTTCGCGGGTCCGAACCCCACTCCCAGCACCGGGTGGATCTCATGGGTTGTCACGGTTCACGCATCCTCGACTCGTCGTGCATGCAGGAACGTCGTTGCGGGACGCACGGGCCCCGCGGGTCACGCGCCGAGGAGCGCCGTCTCGGTGATCGCGTTGGTGTCGTCGACGTGGACCACGCGGGACTTGTGGTCGGCGACCTCGTCGGGGGTGAGCTGCGCGTAGCTGATGATGATGACCTTGTCGCCGGTCTCCACGAGGCGGGCGGCGGCGCCGTTGACGATGACCTGGTTGGCGGCCGGCTCGCCGAGGATCGTGTACGTCTCGAAGCGGGCGCCGTTGTTGACGTTGACGACGTGCACCAGCTCGTGGACGCCGATGTCGGCGGCGTCGAGCAGCTCCGGCGAGATGGTGATGGACCCGACGTAGTTCAGGTTGCTGTCGGTGACGGTGGCGCGGTGGATCTTCGCGTTCATGAAGGTGCGCAGCATGGTGGTTCTCCTTGGGAGGTGTCGTCCGTGCGGTGGTGGGGTGCGGGGCGGGTCGCCCCGCGGGTCATGCGGTCGGGGCGGTCGGCGCGGCCGGGACGGCCAGGCCGCGGAAGGGGTTCGCCGGTGTGCTGCCGAGGTCGGCGAGCAGGGGTGCCTTGCCGACGGTGGTGGGGCCGGCGAAGGCGGTGGAGATGTTCTCGGCGAGGTCGGGGGTGATCGGCCAGGCGAGGGTGCGCAGGGCCCACAGGAACCGCAGCGCGCCGGAGACCTCGCCGGGGTCGTCGGCCTGGATCCGGGCGGAGCGCAGCGCCAGCACCTCCAGGTGGAGGGCGACCGCCTCGGCGGCCTTGCGGACGCTGAAGTTCTCCAGCCGGTAGGCGTCCTCGAAGCGCCGCCGGGACGCGTGCAGGGCGGCGTCCCACCACGGCGAGGGGGTGGCGTCGATGTGGCGGCCGGTCAGGGCGCCGAGCTGGTCGGCGATCGCCGTGAGCGGGGCGTCGTAGCGGGCGGCGATGGTGTCGGCGGCGATGGGCTCGCTGAACTCCGCCTGCTGGAGTTCGGGGCTGGTCAGGGCGAGGACGAACCGGGCGCGGTCGCGTCCGACGGTCTCCAGGTAGTCGCGCGCCCAGCGCACGTCGCCCTTGCTGGTGGAGAACTTGCGGCCCTCCAGCATGTAGTACTGGTTGGTGAGCGTGCGGGTCTTCGGGAGGGGCACCTGCATGCCGTGGCGGGCGGCGAGCAGCGCCAGGGTCACGTAGACGAAGGCGTTGTAGAAGCCGTTGTCGATGCCGATGAACTGGACGAGTTCGTCGCACGCGGCCTGGCTGTCCAGGCGGGCCTGCTGCAGCCAGTACAGGTGGCCGACGTAGATCTCCGGCCAGGCGTTGATGGCCTGCGGCTGGACGTCGGGGCCGTCCCACTCGACCGTGATGCCCCAGCTGGTGGGGTAGGTGAGGGGGATGTACGGGAGCCGTCCGGCGAGGGTGTCGGCGACGACCTTGGCCAGGTCGGGGCGCAGCCGCACCTCGCTGGTCCGGTACCAGTTGGTGATCATGGAGCGATAGCGTTCGAGGTCGAGGACCCAGATCGAGACGGGGCGCTGCGGCAGGGCGGACGCCGTGTCGGTCACGGGCAGCAGGGCGCCGGGGAGGTTGTAGAGGCCGCACGCCTCGCAGACGCCGGCCCGGGCGTGGGCGAGGCAGGTGGGGCAGCGGCCGGTGACGAACGCCTCGGCCTTGTACTCTCCGGTGTCCGCGTCGTACGGCAGCGCGACCTCGCGGAGGTCGAACGCGCCGTGCTCCCAGAGCCGGGTGAAGAAGGAGCGGACGAACGCGGTGTAGTCCTCGTCCGGCCGTTCGAAGAGGTCGACGTCGACGCCGGCGAGTTCCAGCGACTTCGTCACGCTCTCCAGGGCGTGCTGGATGAGCGCCTCCGGCGTGGTCCCGAGCCGTTCGGCGGTGGTGACGACATAGGTCTGGTTGTCGTCGGTGCTGGTGGCGAAGGCCACGTCGTGCCCGAGGATCTTCTGGGACCGGGCGCACACGTCGCTGTTGAGGACGGGGCCGGCGAGGTGGCCCAGGTGCAGGTCGCCGTTGGGGGTGGGCGGCGAGAAGGTGACGTTGACGCGGCGGGGGGCGGTGGCGCCGGCGTCCGGGGAGCCGGCCATCAGGCGTCCCCGTCCTGCGCGGCGGGCTGGAGCCAGTAGATGCTGACGAAGGTCAGCGGGTCGGCGGTGCTGGTGTTGGTGACCTGGTGGTCGGTGCCGTGCGGGATGTAGACGACGTCGCCCGGGGTGATCGGGCGCTCCTCGGTGCCGACGCGCAGGTGGCCCTCACCGCTGATGAAGATGAAGGTCTCGTCGGTGGCGTGGCCGTGGGGCGTGCTGGACTCGGTCGGCCGGATGGAGCACAGGGTGCTGTTCCACGGCGGGGCGACGACGCCGGCCCAGGGGTAGAGCTCGCGGATGTCGCAGCCGTTCTTCCGGATCCGGGCGTCGCCGGCGTCGGTCTTCACGTGCATGGTGGAAGTCCCTTCGATGGGTGCGTCGGAGCCAGCCGGGGCTAGCCGAGGGAGAGGAGGCGCTGGATGGTGTCGGGGTGGAACGACGCGGCCGAGACGCCGTAGGCGCCCTTGAAGGTGGCGAGCCGGGAGCCGGCCAGCACCGGGTCGGTGGGCCACGCCTTGGCGTACGCCTTGCGGCGGGCGGCGCCCTCGGGGGTGAAGGTCATGTTCATCGCGGTACGGACGGAGCCCGAGATGCGCAGGCGGCGCATCCGCTCCTCGCGTTCGGTGACGTACGGCTGGAAGACCCCCGGTGACGACCAGGTGGAGCTGGACCGCAGCGCCTCCCAGACCAGGCGGGCGTCCCGGAGGGCGATGGACAGGCCCTGGCCGACGACCGGGTCGGTCCAGCCGGCCGCGTCGCCGATCAGCACCGCACCGGGGACGGCGGGCCCGTCCGTCCAGGCGTCATTCATCGGGTAGAAGGCGCACGACTCCGACGGGGTGACCGAGGCGAACATCTCGCTGCCGGGGATGCAGTCGAGCTGGAACGCCTTGAGGAAGTCCGCCTGCCGGGTCGGGCCGGAGAAGCGGCCCTTCTGGGCGACGTCGTGCAGCAGGTACAGCCGGGCCTTGGCGCCCGCGCGGGGGAAGACGAAGTAGAGGAGGTCCTTCTCGGTACCGATCGAGGTGACGTGGGCGGGCCAGTCGTGCAGGTCCTCCACGAGCATGCCGCCGCCCAGCGAGTTCGGCGGGGTCTGGGTGAGGGAGATGCCGAGCTGGCGCCGTGTGGTCGAGGTGCGGCCGTCCGCTCCGACGACGAGCCGGCAGGGCACCTCGTACTCGACGTCGTCGTGCTCGTAGCGCACGACGGGGTGGGAGCCGCCCGTCACCGTGACGTCGCCGATCCCCCGCACGACCGTGGCCCCGGCCTCGGCGGCGGCGGTGGCCAGTGCCTCGCACGCCTCGGGGTGGCCGACGTCGAGCACGCCGCGGATGCCGGGAAGCATCTCGTCCAGGTGGAGGGCGTTGGCCCAGGCGGTCTCCGGGTCGGTGATCTCGTCGTACCCGACGAAGCGGTCGATGTACGTGCCGCCCGCGGCGAGCAGCTGCTTCTCCAGGCCGAGCGCGAGGAGTTCGACCACGCCCCAGCAGTTGATCACCTCGCCGCGCACCTTGTCCCGGTAGACGGTCTGCCGTTCCAGGAGCAGGACGTCGTAGCCGTCGCCCGCCAGTGCCGCGGCCAGGGCGGATCCGGCTATTCCGCCGCCGATCACCACTGCGTCCACACGCTCAGCTGTCGCCATGGAATCCTCCACAGAAGCCCTTTCGGGGCCTTGCCGTATCGACCACCCCGGAAAATGGGCAGCCGGAAGTCCGAGCCGGTCGAATCGAGAGAGTTGCCGCGGGACGGGAAGTGCGGCAAAGCAAGGGAATTACTGCCGGAAGAACGGCCCGGGACCCGCGCCCGGGAAAAGGGCACGATTCTGTCGGCGGCCCCGCTGCGTGGTTCTCTTCCGGTCGCCAGGGGGAAGCGCCGCCGCGCCGGATCGCCGCGCGGACGCTTTCGGTCTCAGGTGGAACGATGCCGGGGGCCGGTGGAGATCGACGGCACCCGGGCCCTGCTCACGCACGCCGGCTCCGCCTCCCTCGCTGGTCCGCCCTCGGTACGAGTGTCGGTTGCGGCATCCACGATCCGCGCCGGAGCGGGGAGCGGCAATGCCGACTTGCGAAAATCGCAGCCCGATTCGGGCAAAGATGCGAATGTCGCTCCTCCGGCGAGGGCGGGAACCGACGGGAAAGCGTTTTCGACGGGAGAGGTGAACTCGGTACGGCATCGGACCGGACTTCAGGAGAACTCTGCGCTGCGTGGGGGGAGTTCTCCGGCGACACGCCCACAGGTACGGACGCTTTTCGCCCAGCGAGGGCCCGGGGTGGGCCCGTACCCGAGGACGCGGGCCCGTCGGCCGTGTCAGGAAGGCGCGAGGCTCGACGTGCCGCAGATGCCGCGCTGGATGATGTCCCACATCTGCCGGATCTCCTCCGCCGCGCCCGCCTCGCGCGGCTCCCCGTCGCTCTGCCCGCTCGCGGCGCGCGCCCGGTACTCGGCGCCGAGGATCAGGAACCGCGACAGCATCGCCAGGTCCTCCGGACGGACCGCGGCGTGCAACTGCCCCTCCCGGTACGCCTGACAGAAGAGGTCCTGCACGGCGGTGACCCAGGACTCCGTCCAGGCGAGGTCGCCGGCCGGCCGTTCCCGGCTGAGCCGCGCCGCGGAGCGGACGGCCGGCTCCTCCTCCAGCAGCCGCGCGAGTTCGAGCGTCGCGTCGATGGCCCGGTGCAGCGCGGGCGCCGGGCCGGACGGCAGGGCGGCGAGGGCCGCCCGGGTGACGCTCTGGCCCATCGCCTGTACGGCGGCGGCCAGTTCGTCCTTGGTCGAGAAGTGGAACGTCAGCGCGCCCATCGTCGTCCCGGCCGCCCGGCAGACCCGGTTCAGGGCCGCGCCGGCGTAGCCGCTCCGGTCGAACTCGGTCGCCGCGGCGTTCACCAGGGCCTGCCGGGTGCGTACCGCCCGTAACTGCCTCGTCATTCATGTCTCCGGTCGCTGGTCGGTGGTCAACAGGACGGCCCCTTCCGGCGCCGGCGGCGAGGACGGCAACTGCTTCCCGCCACGCGTACGACAGGCGCCGCGGAGAGGGAACGCACCGCCCCGCCCGCCCCCGGACCGGCCCGGTCGCGGAGCACCGGACGGCCCCTCCACGGGAGCGGTACGTACCTGCGGCCCCCGTTCCACGGGCGCCGCAGGGGGGTCGGCCTCGTTGTCCAGCGGTCGTGGCGGCCAGTGTGACGCCGCAGGTCAGCGACGACAAGGCCGTGGATCACGGTTGGCCGATTCAGGCAGAGTCCGGCCTCCGCTCCGAAGGCGCGGACGTGCGGGGCGGGTTGGCCGGTTCGCCCCAACAAAAAAATAGCAGCACCTATTATTCTCTGGTCGTCGAACCCCCGAGCCGCCCCCCGGAGTCCCTCATGACCCACGCCGCCCGCGGTGCAGACCGGCCGTCCATCCTGGAGGAAGGGCATCGCGTCGCCGGTTTCGCCGATCAGCTCTTCACGCACTTACCCAGGGCGGACCAGCGCCGCTGGGCCGCCGCGTACCTCCTGGGACTTCTGGCGGTGTCGGGCAGGAAGTCGGTGCGCAGCCTGGCTGCCGCCATCACCGACTCCCCCACCGCCTCGCAGTCGCTGCACCGCTTCATCAACGCCAGCCCGTGGGACTGGCAGCCGGTCCGCAGCGAGCTGAGGCACTGGGTCGAGCAGCGGACGCGGCCGAAGGCGTGGACCGTCGGTGTCGCCGTGCTGCCGAAGCGGGGCGACCAGTCGTGCGGGGTGCACCGCAGGTTCGTGCCGGCCCTGGGCCGGACCATCAACTGCCAGGTCGGCATCGGGCAGTTCCTGGCGACGAGCCGCGGTCAGATCCCCGTGGACTGGCGTCTGCACCTGCCGACCGAGTGGAGCGAGGACAAGCTGCGCCGCCGCACGCGCATCCCGGAGGGCGTCCACCCCCTGCCGGCCTGGGCGCAGGTGCTCGACCTGGCCGACACGTCGGCCGCCGGCCCCTCCCCGGCCCTGCCGCTCGTGGCGGATCTCCGCGAGTACGAGTCCGACCGGCTCCTCCTGGGGCTGCGGCAGCGTGCCCAGGACTTCGTCGTCGCCGTCCCCGACACCCTGGCCGTCCAGCCTCCCGCGGCGGTCCGGCCCTCCGATCCGGCCGGCGGCGGTTCCGCCGCGCCGGTCGGCGCGCGGCGTTTCCTGGAGACGCAGGGTGAGCTGCTGCGCTCGGTGCTGGGGGCGGGCCACCTCCGCCCCTCGGGCCTGACCCGGGTGGTCACCGGCCTGGTGCGCCTCCCCCGCGGCCCGCAGCCGCAGCGCTTCTACCGGCTGTTCGCCGAGGTCCCCCGGGACGGCGAGCAGCCCGCCGCACTGTGGCTCACCACGCTCGTCCACCTGTCCATGGAGGAACTCCTGGAGCTGGCGGCGCTGTCGGCCACCACTCCCCGGGCGATGCGCCGGCTGGAGGGCGGCTTCGGGCTCCAGGACTTCGAGGGCAGGTCCTATCCGGGCTGGCACCGCCATGTGACGCTGGTGTCGGCGGCGTGCGCCTTCCAGGAACTGTCGGAGGTCGATCCGGCCGGTCCTTCCGGCGTCGTCTCCCCCGCCCGCCTGATCAGGGCGCCCCGCCCGCCGGCGCGGCTTCCGGTCTGACGCGGCGCGGCCCTCCGGTACGTGGGACCCCACGGCCCCGGCAGGGTTCAGCCGTACTCCCCCGCCGTCCACGGGTACGCGGCGCCGCACCACCGCCCCGCCGGCTTCACACCGCGCTCCACCCCCCGTCCACCGCCACCGCTCCGCCGGTGACGAACGACGCCCGGCCGCTGCACAGCCACAGCGCGGCCTGCGCGATCTCCTCCGGGTCCGCGAGCCGCTTCTGCACCGCGCGTCTGCTCAGCCTCTCGACCGCCTCGGGCGTGCCGTCCAGGTACGGCTCCAGCTGCGGGGTGCGGGTGGCGCCCACCATCAGCGCGTTCACCCTGATGCCGGCGCCCCCGTACTCCGCCGCGGCGGCCCGGGTGAGCCCGAGGACCGCGTGCTTGGCGGCGATGTACGGGGCGGTGGCGCCGGTCGCCGAATGCCCGGCGACGCTGGACGTGTTGACGATGGCGCCGCCGTGCTCCTGGCGGAGCATGACGGGGATCTGCCGGCGCATGCAGTTCCAGACGCCCCGCACGTTGACGTCCATGACCGTGTCGTAGGCGTCCTCGTCGAGTTCGTGCAGGGCGGGGCCGAACTCCCCCGCCCCGGCGTTGTTGAAGGCGGCGTCCAGCGCGCCGTACTCCTCGACCGCCCGGTCGACGGCCGCCCCCACCTCATCGGGGTTCCGTACGTCGCCGGGCACGGCCAGCGCCCGCCCGCCGTCCCCGCGGATCGTCCCGGCCAGTTCGCGCAGCGCGTCCGCGCGCCGGGCCAGCAGCACGACGGCCGCGCCCTCCCTGGCGAAGAGCCGCGCGGCGGCGGCCCCGATGCCGCTGGACGCTCCGGTGATCATGATCGTGCGCCCCTGTAACGCTCCCGCTTCATGTGACATACGCGGATTGAACGCCAGGCACGCGGGAGCGCGGCAGACCGCCCGGGGCCGTCAGGACCGATTCACGCCATCCGCAGCGGTGCCGGCGTCGGCGGAACGCACCGTCTCCAGGACCCTGGCCGCGCATTCCTCACCGGCGACGAGCGGCAGCAGCAGGACCCACATCTGCCGGACACGGTCCGGGAGGTCCTTCCGGCCGCTGTCGAGCTGGGCGTTCATCTGCGCGCCGGTGCAGGCGTTGACCACGAGCTGGGCCAGCGACCGGACGTCCACGCCGGGCCGCAGCTCGCCGTTCTCGCCGGCCTCGCGCAGGAACGGCTGCAGCACCTCCGCCCACTGCCGGTAGGAGTTGCCCTCCTCGTCGCAGGCGAAGTACTCCTGGTCCATCACCAGCCGGGCGCCCGCCAGCAGTAAAGGGTCGTCCCGCAGCTGCGTCGCCCACGCCATGGTGATGTCCACGGCGCCCTGGAGGCCGGTGGCCGTGGTCATGGTCACCAGCTCCGGCTGGCTCCGGACGATCTCACGGGCGAGCTCCTCCTTCGACGCGAAGTGGAAGTAGAGCGCCCCCAGCGTCAGGTTCGCCCGCCTCGTGATCTTGCTGACGCTCGCCCCGGCGAACCCGAGCTCGGCGAAGACCTCGGCGCCCGCCCTCAGAATGGCCGCCCGCGTCCGAGCACTCCGCTCCTGCTGAGCCACGCACCCGCCTCCCCTGTCCTTCGACCGTCTCCCGGCTGTCCCTCGGCTGCCTCTCGGCTGCCTCTCGACTCCCTCGACAATAAACATAGTCATCTCTATGTTGCTGCGCAGGGTTCACTTGCACCGTTGTCTGCAGGACTCGCCTGCAGACAACCCGCATCGTTCCAGGGGAATTTCCGATGAACATCACAACTGGCTTAATCGCGCCTCTCGAAGGCATCCAGCACGTCCCCAAGAATCTGACCCGCAAGACCGCCCCCGGTCAGGCGTTCGTGACGGGATGGCGCCGGCACGACGACGGCGTCTCGCACACCGTCCTCGCCGACTGGCCCGCGCACCACCCCCTCTACACGTCCCACAAAGGGCACTACCACCCGCTGATCCTCTCCGAGACGATCCGCCAGGCCCTCGCCCTGCTGTCGCACGTCGCCCACGACATCCCCCTCGACTTCCGCCTGGGCTGGGAGTCCTACGACAGTTCCGCCGTCCCGACCGCCCTGCGGACCGGACCGGACCCGGCCCACGTACGCCTGACGGTCTCCCACACCGAGGTGGACCGCCACCGCCGCGGATCCGTCCGCCTCGCCACGCAGATCACGGCCACGCGCGACGGGGAACCCCTCGGCATCGCCCGCGTGCGCTACACCGCCGTCCCTCCGGCGATCTACGACCGGCTGCGGGGGGCGTACGCGGACGCGCGGGCCAGCACGGCACGCGCCCTCCCCGTCGGCCCCGCCCTCGATGACGCCACCCGGGGCCGGCAGACCTCCCTGGACGACGCCGTCCTGAGCCCGCTCGGCGAGTCGCACCGCTGGCAGCTGCGCGTGAACACCGCCAACCGCTCCTTCTTCGACCACGCCCACGACCACATACCGGGGCTGGTGTTCCTCGAAGCCGCCGCCCAGGCCGCGCAGGCCCTGTCCGGCGCCGCCCAGACCGTCCCCACCGAGTTCGACGCCCGGTTCGTCCGCTACGTCGAACTGGACGCGCCCTGCTGGATCGAGGCGACTCCGCTGCGCCGCGGCCGGAACGGCGTCGTCCGCACGGAGGTCACCGGCCACCAGGCCGGCAGCGAGGTCTTCTCCGTACGCGTGACCGCCCTCGAACACGCCTGAGCCCCACTCCCGGCTCTCTCCCCGAAGCCCTGTGATCGTGGCGCCGCCACGCCACGATCACGGCCCCGGAACGCCGCCGCTCGTCGTCGCACCCTCCACCTCGCCGCGGCGGACGTCGGGCCGGCCGATTCCTGCCTGTGGTTCTGCCTGGAGCGGGAGTCCGGCCGCTGCTTGGCTGTTGCGTACGGGCGGGAACCCGGACCCGCCGAGGCGGTCCTGGCCGCGCGCCCGCGAGGCCGTCGCCCGTACGACGAGCCGTCCGGCCGCCGTCGTCCGGCAGGTGCAGCGGTCCTGTCGGCGCCTGCCGGGCCCGGAGCCACTTCCTTTGAGCGGAGAGAAATTGAGTGTGGTGTTGACGACCGCCTCCGTGCCGGACCGGGACAAGGTCGCGTACTGGAACGATGCGGTGAGCAGGACCCTCGTGCCGATGGTGGTGTCCCCACGGGGTGACGGGCCGTTCGACGGCCGGATCGCCACCACCCGTCTCGCGTACCTCCAGGTCTCGACCGTGGAGGCCGACGCGGGGCGCGTCAGCCGCACGCCGGCCCTCATCTCCGGGCCGTCCGACGCCCTGGTGGCGGTCGGTGTCCAGACGGCCGGCACGGCCACCTTCGTCCAGGACGGCAGGCGGGCCGAGGTGCACGAGGGCGACCTCGTGGTGTACGACACCGCCCGGCCCTACTCCTTCGACTATCCGCAGCGCTTCGCGGCGCACGTCTTCCAGCTGCCGCGCCGCACCCTGGGCGTGCCGGACAGGGACATCCGGCGGGTCACGGGCCGTGCCATCGGCGCCGAGAAGGGCGTCGGCGCGATGCTGTTCCCCTTCCTGTCCGCCCTGGCATCCTCCCCCGCCGACGGCTACCCGCCCGCCGTGGCGGACCGGCTGGCCGGCAACGTGGTCGAGCTGCTCGCCACCCTGATCACCGAGCGGGCCCACCCGGGCGACGCGGAGACGCACGCTCCGAGCCACCTGGTCCGGCGTGTGCGGGACCACATCAACCGGAACCTGGGCGACCCGGACCTGTCACCGGAGGGCATCGCCCGGGCCCACCGGATCTCCGTCCGATACCTGCACCGGCTGTTCGAGGGCGAGGGGACCACCGTCGGTCAGCTCATCCGGCAACGACGCCTGGAGGAATGCGGCCGTGAACTGGCCCGCCGCGGCGGGACGGCCCCCACCGTGTCCGCCGTGGCTCAGAGGTGGGGTTTCCTCAGCCCGGCGCACTTCAGCCGGTCCTTCCGCACCGCCTACGGCGTCTCCCCCCGTGAGTGGCGCAACCTGCGTACCGCCCAGGACGTCCCCGAAAGGGCACCGGCAGTCCCCGCCGTACCCGGGAGTCCCCCCGGTGCCGGCCGACGCGGGGCCGGTCTCGCGACGGCCGGCAGGTGAGGACCCGCGGCGGTCGCCCCGTCCCCGCGGCGGCCGCGTCCGGCCCTCGCCGGCGCCCCTACCGGCACACCGCCGGAACCCGCGGGCCGGTTCGCCCCTTCGTTCAGCCACTCCCGGCAGGAGACCGTGTGTGACCGCGTTCGTCCCCTCGTACCCCCGCCCCGTCCTGGACCGTGCCACCCTGGCCTTCGTGTCGCGGCACACCTGTCCGCCGTCGGCGGGCGACCAGGACGTGGAGCGGGCCCGTCTGGACCTCGCACGTCTCCAGGGCGTGGAAGGCGGACCCGCCCTTCACGACGAGGAGGCCGTCTCCACCGAGTGGTTCGCCCTCCCGGGCGGGCCCACCGGTCACGTACGGGTGCAGGTCGTCAGGCCCGCCGGCAGCGTCGGCGACATCCCCGTCGTGCTGTTCCTGCACGGCCTCGGCTGGGCTCTCGGGGACACCGGAACCCATGAACGCCTGGTGCGCGCGTTCGCTCTGGGCGCGGACGCGGCCGTGGTCTTCGTCGAGTACGAGCGCGCCCCCGAGGCCCGGTACCCCGTCGCCGTCGAGCAGTGCTACGCCGTCGCGAAGTGGGTCTGCGAGCGGGGCGGCGAGATCGGCCTGGACGGCAGCCGTGTCGCCGCCGTGGGCGACTCGACGGGCGGCAACCTGGTGGCGGCACTGACCCTGCTCGCGAAGGAGCGCGGAGGAGTGCGGCTGCTCCAGCAGGTGCTGCTCTGCCCCGTCACCGACGCCGGTTTCGACACCCCCTCGTACCGGGAGTACGGCACCGGCTACTTCCTCGGCGAGGACACCATGCGCTGGTTCTGGGACCAGTACCTGCCTGACGTACGGCAGCGGGACCAGGTCACCGCGTCACCGCTGCGGGCCTCCCTGGAACAGCTCGCCGGGCTCCCGCCCGCCCTGGTCGTCACCGGCGAGGCCGACGTGGTCCGCGACGAGGGCGAGGCGTACGCGACGAAGCTCCGCGCGGCCGGGGTACGGGTGGTCTCCCTGCGCTACCACGGGACCATCCACGGCTTCATGGTGCTGGACCAGCTGCGCGACACGGACTCCGCCCGCGCCGCCCTCGTCCAGGCCCTCGACACCGTCCACGTCGCCCTGCACCGGGGCGGCGGCTGAGCCTCCGGACGGCGTGGCCACGGGCAGCGTGTCCAGGAGCTTCCGCGCGGCTCTCAGCTCGTTGTCGTCGGCCGCGTCCCCGAGGGCGAGGGCCTGGCCCAGGACATGACGGGCCTCCTCGACCTCCCCCAGCTCGACCAGCGCCTCTCCGAGGAGCAGCAGCTGTTCCGCCTCCCTGTGGGCGACGCCGATGCGACGCGACCGGGCCTGGGCGCTGCGCAGGTGGGCGACGGCCTCCCGCCACCGCCCCAGCGAGACGCAGGCGGCGCCGAGTGCCTGCGAGGTGTGGGCACGGAAGATGTCGGCGACGTGTCCCGTCACCGGACAGCCGGGCGCGTCGAGGAAGGCCAGGACGCGCCGGTGCTGGGCGAGTGCTTCCTCCGCCCGGCCCAGCAGGCGCAGAGCGCTCCCGTAGAGGCGCACGGCCTGGGGCCACGCCTCGTAGTGTCCGGTGGTCTCGGCCAGTTCGGCCGCGGAGAGAGCTCTGTCCGCGGTCCTCCGGGCATCGCCGAGCTGCCGGTACCCGCTCGCCGCGTGCACCAGGGCCGAGACCTGCTGGTGGACGTCCTGTGCGCGGCGGGCGTGTTCCAGCGCCTCCTCGGCCCGTTCGACGGCCTCGCGGTGGCGCTGCTCGCAGGTGTTCAGGGCCCAGGAGTGACAGTTCAGGTGGAAAGCCCGCATGGAGGGGTCGTCGATCGCGGCGGCGGCGTCGGCGGCCAGACGGAAGACCTCGGGCCAATGCCCCCAGTGCACCCACAGGTCGCAGAACCATTCCATGGCGTGGGCGGTCTCCACGACCCGGACGTGCTCGCCCCGGTGGGCGGCGGCGCGCAGGGCGGCGAGCCAGGAGGGCGCTTCGCTCTGGAGCCAGTCGCGGGCCTCCGCAGCGCTCCCCGGCGGGACCGGTCCGTCCCAGGACGGCGGGGGTGCCCCGTGATCGGGCTGGTACCAGCGGCCGGCGACCACGGCGGTGTCCAGGAGCCAGGCGCGCAGCCGGTCGTCGGCCGCTTCCCGCTCGGCGGGTTCGTCCTCGTGGGACAGCCGGCCGCGGCCGTACAGCCGGATCAGGTCGTGCAGCTGGTAGCGGCCGGTGAAGGTGGCCTGGAGCAGCCCGGCCTCGACCAGCTCCTCCATCACGTCCTCGGCGTCGACGACGTCGGTGGCCGTCAGCGCCGCGCCGTAGGCGGCGGTCATGTCGGGGCCCGGGACCAGGCTCAGCAGCCGCAGCATCCGCGCGGCCGCGCCGGTCAGCTGGCGGTAGGACAGTTCGAAAGCCGCCTCCACGCGCACGTCGCCGGCGGCGAGCGCGCCCAGGCGGCGTTCCTCGTCCGCGAGGCGCCGGACCAGGTGGTCGACGGTCCATCCGGACCGGACCGTCAGCCAGTTCGCCGCCACTCGCAGGGCCAACGGCAGTCGTCCGCACAGCTCGGCCACCCGGGCCACGGCAGCGGCTTCCGCGTCCGCCCGGTCCTCCCCCAGGATCCGGCGCAGCAGACCGACCGCCTCCGCCCGCCCCATCTCCGACAGCGGCAGCCGGCCGACGTCCTCGAGACCGGTCAGGGGCCGTCGGCTGGTGATCAGCACCAGACTCCGCCCGCCCGCCGGCAGCAGCGTGCGCACCTGACCCTCGTCTCGGGCGTTGTCCAGGACCACCAGGCACCTGCGGTCGCCCAACAGCGCCCGCAGCAGCCCCGCGCGGCCCTGCTGGTCCTCCTGGGCCAGCCGGCGGTCCGACACGCCGAGGGCCTTCAGCAGCTTCAGCAGCGCCTCGCCCGAGTCCACGGGGCCGTCCACGCCATGCAGGTCCACCATGAAACAGCCGTCGGGGAACCTCTCGGCGAGTTCCGCCGCCGCCTTCAGCGCCAGGGTGGTCTTGCCGCACCCCGGCGGTCCCGAGACGACCCACACCGACGCTCCCCCCTCGCCCGGGGCGCGTTCGGCGGCCGCCCGCAGGAGGGCCAGCTGCGGCTCCCGTCCCGTGAAGTCCCCTACCGTTCGCGGCGGCACGGCCGTTCCCGCCGCCGCGACCGCGCGCGTCGGACGCGCCGACCGCGCCGTGCTCAGCAGCGCCTCCCGCTCGTCGTCCGTGAGGCCGAGCCCCTCGGCCAGCGCCACCACGGTGCGCCGCTGCGGAACCAGACTGCGCCCCCGCTCCATGTCGCCGATGGCCCGGACACTCACCCCCGACGCCTCGGACAGCTCCTCCATCGTCAGTCGGCCTCGCCGGCGCAGGCCGCGCAGGACGGCACCGAAGGACGTCGTCCCGTGCACGACTCCCCCTTCCGGTCAGCTCGTCGCCCGCACCGCGGCCCTGATCAGGTCGGCGACCTGCGTGGGCTCGGAGAGGGCGACGGCGTGGGAGGCGTCCGGGAGTTCGAGGACGACGGCTCCGGCGCGTGCGGCGCCGAAGCGCTGCACCTCGGGGCCGATCGTACGGTCCGCCCCGGCGACCAGGGCCCAGGACGGTTTCGTGCGCCATGCCGCCGCGGCCGCGGTCTCGGTGAACGCCGCCGCAGCGAGCGGACGTTGGGACGCGGCCAGGACACCGGCCACGTCCTCGGGGACGTCCGCCGCGAAGACGGCGGGAAACGCCTGCTCCTCGATGGTGACCTCGACCGCGGGGGCGCCGTCGTGGAGCGGGTACGTCCACTCCTTCAGGCTGCCCGTCAGCGGAGGGTCGGGGAAGTGTCCCTGGAGCCGGCCGAGGCTCTCGCCCTCGTCGGGCACGTAGGCGGCCACGTAGACGAGCCCCACGACGTTCTCCGCGGCACCCGCCACGGTGATCAGCGCACCTCCGTACGCGTGGCCGACGAGCACGGCCGTCCCCTCGACCTGTGTCAGGACGGAGGCGAGGTAGGCGGCGTCCGACGCCAGGCCGCGCAGCGGGTTCGGCGGCGCGATCACCGGGATGCCGCTGCTGCGCAGTTCAGCGATGACGCCTATCCAGCCGGTCGCGTCGGCGAAGGCGCCGTGCACGAGGACGACGGTGGGGTGGGGCATGCGAGTTCTCTTCTCGGTGTCGGGCACGACGGCGCGCACGCGTGTCAGCGCCTTCGCTCGTCCTGGGGGTCGTCGGGCGTCGGCGCGAAGGCCGTGGCGGCCAGCGCCTGCCATACGCTGGGGCTCATGCCGTAGGCCCCGCGGAACGTGCGGCTGAAGTGCGAGGGGCTGCTGAAGCCCCAGCGGTGTGCCATCGCGGCCATGGTGGTCCCCCGGGCGGAGCGGACCAGCTCGAACCGGCAGGACTCGAGCCTGCGCTGCCGCACCCACTGGCTCACCGTGCTGCCGTCGCTCTGGAACAGCTTCTGCAGGTAGCGGACGGAGATGTGGTGGGCGCGGGCGATCGACTCCGGTGAGAGGGCCGGGTCCCTCAGGTGTTCCTCGATGTGGGCGCGGATGCGGGAGAGCATGGCGTTGCCGGCTCCGGCCGCGTCGTCGGAGGTGTCGGTGTTGTCCGCTTCGAGGAGCTCCACGACCAGGACGGAGAGGAGGTGCACGGCCGTGCGGGCACGCCGGTCCCCGATCGTGGACCGGCGGAACTCCGTCTCGGCGGCGAGCGAGGTCAGGAACGCGGACGCCAGCGCCCCGATGCCCTCACCGCCGCGTACGGGGACGCCGAGCACCCGGTCCAGTTCCGGCTCCGGGACGCCCAGATAGCAGCGGGGCACCCGGAAGAAGATCGTCCGGCAGTCCTCGCCGAACCGCAGCAGATGCCGTCGGGCCGGGTCGCAGAAGACCAGGTCGCCCGGCTCCAGCAGGGTGGTGGCACGCTCGTGGACGACGGTGACGGCACCGCGC
Organism: Streptomyces sp. NPDC057854; assembly: GCF_042797055.1. Lineage (NCBI taxonomy): Bacteria > Bacillati > Actinomycetota > Actinomycetes > Kitasatosporales > Streptomycetaceae > Streptomyces > Streptomyces sp. NPDC057854. The sequence goes on along the minus strand of NZ_JBHVMF010000022.1, from coordinate 123,851 downwards.
ACATGGACGCCGAGGTAGACGTGGTTGCCGTCGTTCGCGTCCGGCATCTCGGAGAGCATCTGGACCAGCCACCCCGAGCCGGAGGGGGAGGAGGCCGGATCGGGCGCCTGCCGGGGCACCCGTTCGGGGGCGCGTGACATCAGTGTGAGGGTCATGGTGTTCCTAGCCGTGGGTTCGTGCAGGCGGGGAGCGGGTTCACGCTCCTCTCGGCAGCTCCTCGGCGAGGAACTTCTCCACGACGGCGTTGAAGGCCGGCGGGTTCTCCAGGAAGGGGAAGTGCGAGCCCGCCACGTCGGACGGGAAGACGTGCAGGCGCGCGCCGGGAATCCTCCCGGCGACGAAGCGCTGCGAATCGGGGTGCACATGGCTTCCCTCACAGCCGATCACCAGAGTCGGCACGTCGATCCGGGGAAGCACGTCGCGCCAGTCCTGCGCGCAGTGGTCGAAGAGCAGCGGGACGCCCGCGTAGGCGGGTGTCGACCTGATCTCCTCGGTGACGAAGGCCAGTACCTCGGGGTCGGGCTCGCCGGAGAACATGCCGCGCACGAAATCGGCGCGGACCGAGTCGCCCTCCGGCCCCGCGAGGGCCGCACCCAGGTACAGCAGCCCGGAGACGTCGAAGATGGCACCGGAGTCCCGCTGTTCCCGCTCGGTCATCCAGGGCACGGCGGCGACCGCCGCGGGCTGGTCGACGGCGACGAAGCGCCGGATCCTTCCGGTCCCGTACTGGTCGACGAAGCTCCACCACACCGAGACGCCCATGGACCAGCCCAGTGCGTCGAAACGGTCGAGACCGAGATGGTCGACGAGTTCGAGCACGTCGCGGGAGAGCCGGGCGATCCGGTAGCCGTGCCGCGGCTTGCCGGACTTCCCGTGGCCGCGGAGGTCGACGGTGACGACACGGCGGCCGGGCGCGAGTCCGTCGATCTGGTGGCGGAACATCGCCTGCGTCTGGCCCCAGCCGTGGAGCATCACCAGCGGCACCCCCTCGCCGCCGGTGTCCTGGTACGCGAGCCGGGCACCGTCCGTCGTGATCAGTTTCTCCATGGCCTCTTCCCTGGTCAGAGGCGGTACGCCTCCCCGCCCGTCCCGCACATCATCGAATGGGGCCCGTCGCCCGCACCACCGCGTGCTGTAGGAATCGGGCCGTGGGTCCTCATCGCTCTGTCGAAGGGGGTCGGGGGTCACCGGGTCCCGCCGGCGCCCGGAGCGACGAGTTCCCCGATCCTGAGACCGAGGTGCAGTGTGAGCCGGTGGGCGCCGTCGTCGAGGTCGAGTCCGGTCACTTCCTGGATCTGGCGCAGGCGGTAGTAGAGCGACGTGCGGTGGATTCCCAGCGCGTCCGCGGTCCTGGGGATCGACCCCGCGTGTTCGAGGAAGCAGCGCAGCGTGTCCCGCAGGCGGTCGCCGCCATGGGCCTCGCTCAGGGTGCGCAGCGGCTCGGGGACCAGCGACGCGTTCAGGGCGTGCTCGGGGAGCTGGAGCAGTACGGCGTGCTCCCCGAGCAGCTCCCAGTCGCCGACGCTGTTGAGGGAGGCCAGCCGGCGTGCCCCGCGGGCCGCCACGAGCGCCTGCTCGTACGAGGTCCGGGCACCGTCCAGCCCGGGATGCCGGCCGCCGACGCCGATCACGGGGTCCGCCGACGGGTCCAGGAAGGTGCGGAGCTCGCCGAGGATGCGAGCGGACTGGGCGGCGACCTCCTCCGCGCCGGGCTGCCGGCCGCGGAGCTGAAGCAGTGTCGCCCGCTCCTTGCCGATCGCGATGAGGCCCTGGGCGGAGCGCGTCTGCCGGTACCCCTCCAGCGCCGCCCAGAGGGCCGCCTCGGACTGCGGCACGGGCTCCGTGCCGCAGCCGAGCTGGACGACGGTGACCAGGACGTGTTCCGCCGCTCCGAGCAGACCGAGTTCCTCGCCGTGGCGACGCGCGGTGGCGCGCGCGGAGACGTCGGTTCCGACGAGCGCGAGGACGAGGTCCCGCTCAGCGGTCTTGCGGGTGTCGGCGGCGACGTGCTCCCCGTACATCTGGGCCGACATGGCGTCCGCGGCCCGGGCGATGGCAGCGGTCTCCTCCTCCCCCAGCTTCTTCTCGGGCACGACCACCACGAGCAGCCCGAGGAGATGCCCCCGTTCGCGCAGCGGCACGACGTAACGGGGCAGCAGCCCGAGATCGTCCCGGCCGTCGATGAACCCGGGTCTGGACCACTGGGTCACGCCCTGGGCGAGGACGTGGCGGATGGCGGCGTTGTCGGCACGGCCCTGCAGCAGGGTGCCGATGCGCACCGGATCCTCGTCGCCGAAGTGCCGGCTGGTGCAGACCATGCGGACCAGCGGGTCGTCGACGGCGACGGACCGGCCGAGCCGCTCCGCGAGCTCGTCGACGAGTGCCTGGAGCTCGGGGCTGCCGGGGCGGGCTCGCTGGAGCCTTCCGGTCATGCGTGGTTCCTCTCTCGATCGCCTGTCCCCGCGGGCTTCTCCCTTCCGCGGTTCTTGATCAGTCTGAGGAAACGACGGCGTCGGCACATCGCATGAATCGTCCATTGCGCGGACGCGCGCAGGGGATACGAAGCGGTTACTCTCCGCTGTCGCGACGCTTCACCAGCCGGGTCAGCTCCGTCCGCGAGGTGACGTCCAGCTTGGTGAAGGCCTTGCGCAGGTGCGTACCCACCGTGTGCGGTGAGAGGGCGAGCTGCTCGGCCGCCTGCCGGTTGGTCAGCCCTCCGGCCACGAGCCGGACCGTCCGCAGCTCCGCCGCCGTCAACTCGGGCCACTCGTCGGAGAGTCCGGCCGTCGAGGGGCGGCGGCGGACACCGGCGGCTCGCAGGCGCCGGCGCACCCGCGCGACGTCCCTCTCGGCGCCCGCTCGCGCATAGAGCGCGAGGGCCGTCTCGAGGTACGGGACCGCTTCCGGCGTGCGGGTGGCGGCCACCTTGCGGCCGGTGTCCTCCAGGGCCGACGCCCGGGCCAGCACGCGAGGGCAGTCCTCGTACAGCCGGACGGCGCGCAGGAGAGGGGCGAGGTCGTTGTCGAGGAGTCCCCGTGCGTGGGCGGCGGTGGCGGCGAGGAACGGGAGCCCGGGGTTGAGCGCGGCCCGTTTCTCCGCCATGACGACCGCCTGCGCGGCCCGTTCGTGCCTGCCCGCGCGCAGCGCCATGCGGACGAGCACCGGCGCGTCGGCGGGGTCGATCAGACCGGCGTAGGCCGGCCGGTCCGCGGCGGGGGCCGTCATCACCCCGTCGAGTTCGGCCATGGCGCGGTCGGGCCGGCCTTCGGAGTCGGCGATCAGGGCCAGCATCCACGAACCGAAGTGCCGGACGACGGGAGCGCCGTCGCTCCGCATGCGCCTCGCCTCCGCCGCGTACACCTCCGCGGTCCGCCGGTCGCCGGTGTGGAGGGCGACGCGCAGCATCACGTACCGGAGGGTGACGTCGGCGAGGTTCCCCGGGCCGGGATCGCCGGCCGTGGGGGACGCGGCTTCGGCGTCGGCCCGGGCGTCCGACAGCCGTCCGGTCTCCAGGAGGATGCGGGTGCGGGTCATGAGCCACATGCGGGTGGCGGCCGTCCGGCCCTGCTCGCGGGTGATCCGGATGCCTTCCTCCGCGACGGCCAGCGCCTCCGCGGTGCGTCCGGTGGTGTTCGACAGGAGGGCGTGCCACAGGGCCTCCGGAACCCACAGCGAGGTGCTGACGCCCAGAGCGTCGGCCAGCGCGGCGGACCGCTCGGCCTGCCGGAACGCCTCGGTCAGGTCCATGCGGTGGAAGCTCACGGCCGAGCGGACGGTCGTCAGGGTGGCCTCGGCGGTGCGGTCCCCCGCTGCCGCCGCGGTCTCCCACGCCTCGGCGGCGGCCTGTTCGGCCGCCGCGTGCTCACCCGACATCGACAGGCCGACGGCGAGCATGGCGAGCAAACGCCCCTTCGCGGCCGTGGAGATCCCGGACAGGGCCGCTCCGGCACGGGCCTGCCGGACCGCCTCGGAGAAGTCGAACGGTACGGCCAGCCGTGCCAGGGCCAGACGCAGGAGCGCCTCGTCCTCGGGCGCGAGGCCGCCGGCCGCCAGGGCGGAGGTACCCAGCTCCCGGGCCTGGGCGGCCCGGTCCGTCTGCCAGAGCAGCGGGATCGTCTCGGCGAGGATCCGCGGCCGCTCCGGATCGTCCGCCCCGGTGAGTTCCCATGCCTGGAGGCTGCGCTCCGCGGCGGGTCCGGGAGCGGTGGCCGCGAGTTCCGCGGCTTCGGCACGCAGCCGGGCGGCGACGGCGGCGTCCCCCGGCGCGGCCCTCGCGGTGTCCGAGGCATCGGCCGGGGCTCGCCGCGGCGGCGGTACGGCGGCCTGTCGGCGCAGGGCCTGACGCAGCGACAGGGGCAGACCGGACTCCACCGCCTCGCGGACGAGGTCGTGGCGGAAGGCGAGGCGGTCGCCGCTTTCGACCAGCAGATCGGCGTCGAGGGCTTCCCGTACGGCGGTGATGAGCGCCGCCGAGGGTTTGCCGAGCAGGTCGGCGAGCAGGGCGACGGTGACCGTGCCGCCCGCGGCGGCCGCCGTCCGCACCAGCTCCCGCGCTTCGTCGGACAGCTGGTCGAGCCGGCGCGTGACGGAAGGCAGCTGCCGCGGGGCGGAGAGCCCGGCCGGCAGGCCGGCCCTGCCGTCGCCGGCCGTCACCACCTCCTCGCGCAGCGAGCCGAGCAGCTCGATCAGCAGCTGGGGCACTCCCTCGGCGCGCCGGGCGAGGCGGAGGACGTCCGGGCCGGGAGGGGCGCCGAGGACGTCCTCGGCGATCCGGGCGGTCGCGGGGTCATCCAGCGGTTCGAGGACCAGCTCGCGTGCGCCTGCCTGACGGATCCTGTCCAGGGTGGTGCGCACCCCGGACGGCACGCTGCCGGCGCGCACGGCGACCAGCCACAGGACCGGGTGTGACGAGAGTCCCGCCGCGAGCGTGCGGAAGGTGAGCAGGGTCAGGTCGTCGCACCACTGGAGGTCGTCGAGGACGACGAGCAGGGGTCCGTTCCGGGCCGCCTCCCGCAGGCGGTCCCCCAGCTCCTGGAGCAGCCAGAACCGCCGGCCGGGCGTCGTGGCGAGGTCCCGGAGGCGCTGGGCGCCGGACAGCGGTTCCTCACCGGACAGTACGCCTTCGAGGAGCGGGCCGAGCGGCAGGACATGCTCGTCGGGGTCCGCCGCCCCCTGGAACACGCGCGTCCCGCGCCGCCTCGCGGTCGCCGCTGCCTCGGCGAGGAGCCTGGTCCTGCCGATCCCGGCGGGGCCCTCGACGCGGACGATCCCGCCCTCGCCCCGGCCGAGCGCGTCGAGCCGCCCCTCGATGAAGGCCAGTTCGGTTTCCCTGCCCCGGAGGGATGGCAGCGGGCCGTCCGGCTCCTCCGGTCCTGTCCTCGTCGTCACTCGGTTCGCGCTCATACGGCGGATCAGTATGAACCACGTGCCCCGCCCCGGCGGCGCCCGGCCCGGGGCCCCGCCGGGGCGGCGTCACCGCGGGGCGGTCAGCGGCGCGGTGTCACTTCGCCAGGAAGGCGAGGAGGGCGGTGTTGACCTCCTCGGCGTGGGTCCACAGCAGGCCGTGCGGGGCGCCTTCGATCTCGACGTAGTCGGCGGACGGCAGCGCCTTGTGGAAGGGGCGCGCGGTGCCCTCGGCCGGCAGGATGCGGTCGGCGGTGCCGTGCAGGATCAGTGCCGGCACGTCGACGGCGGGGATGTCGGCGCGGAAGTCCGTGTACCAGGTGGCGGGCGCGGCGGAGGCGGCGAAGGAGCCGCCGCGGGCCGCGGTGTTCCAGCTGTTGCGGACGGCCTCCTCGCTGATGCGGCTGCCCAGGTTCTCGTCGAGGTTGTAGAAGTCGTTGAAGAAGGCCGTGTAGTAGGCGTACCGGTCGGCCTTCACGGCGGCCACGACGCCGTCGAAGAACTCCTTCGGGGCGACGCCGTCCGGGTTGTCGTCGCTCTTGAGCAGGCAGGGCTCCAGGGAGGCCAGGAAGGCGACCTTGGCGACGCGGCCGGAGCCGTACGCGGAGACGTAGCGGGCGACCTCGCCGGTGCCCATGGAGAAGCCGACGAGGACGGCGTCCTTCAGGTCGAGCGTCTCCATCACGGTGTTCAGGTCGGCGGCGAAGGTGTCGTAGTCGTAGCCGGTGGTCGGCTGGGACGACTGTCCGAAGCCGCGGCGGTCGTACGTGATCACCCGGTAGCCGGCGTCGAGCAGGGCGGCGCTCTGGCGCTCCCAGGAGTGGCCGTCGAGCGGGAAGCCGTGGATGAGGACGACGGGCTGCCCGGCTCCCTGGTCCTCGTAGTACAGCTCGATGGGGTTGGTGTTCTCCTGGCCCACGGTGATGTACGGCATGGGGATGTCTCCTCGTTCGGGTCGGCGGGTCCGCGCGCGGGATCGGCGCGGTGTGCCCGTCACGCTAGGACCGGCCCCGCGCCTCCTGTTGCCGTACCGCGCACCACACCTTGCACGGGGGCGCAGAACTCGTGCTCAGTCGTCGCCGGCCGATCCGGCGTCGTCCTCCGCGAGCACGATCCTGGCCAGGTGGACCCTGGAGCGCACCGACAGCTTCCGGAAGATCGACGCCAGATGGGTGTTGACCGTGTGCGGGGACACGACCAGGGCCTCCGCGGCCGACCGGTTGGTGTGCCCCGCGGCGATCAGCCGGGCCACCTTGCGTTCCGAGGTCGTGAGCGCGTCCCAGCCCTGGTCGGTGCGCGGTCTGAGGCGTCCGGTGCGCCGGCCGGGGCGGCGTGCGGTCCGTTCCGGTTCGGCCCGGACCCGGTCGGCCTCGGCGTCGGCCCCCGCCTGGGCGTAGAGGTCGTGCGCCCTGGTCAGGGCGGGTGTCGCGGCGGGATCGCCCGAGGCCAGAAGCGCGCGCCCCAGGTCGGCGGACGCGGCTGCCAGGTGCAGTGGCCGGGGGCCTTGCAGGAGGGTGTCCACCGCCCGCTCCAGGAGGCCGTGGTCGGCGTTCACCAGGGCGGACGCGTGGGCGGCCGTCCCCTGGGCGGTCGGCACGGCGGGGTTGCGGGCGGCGTGTGCGGCGGCCTGTGCCGCGAGATCGGCGGCGAGCTGCCGGTCCCCGCCGCGCAGGGCGATCCGCACGGCCTGGACGACGTGAGGGCGCAGGAGCCGCCACCGGAGGAAGGGGTGGTCCCGCTGCACCGACCGGACGAGTTCGGCCGCTGCCGCGTGGTCGCCGTCGGCGTCGGCGACGACGGCCTCGAAGTACCGGTGCGCGGCGTGGTTCCCCGTGTTCGGCCGGTCGGCCACGGCCGCCCGCACGACGTCGAGGTGTTCCCGCGCGGCCTCGCGGTCGCCGCGCAGCATCGCGAGGAGGCCGCGGTTGACGCGGATGTTGACCAGGTTGCCGGGCACATGGAGGTCCGCTTCGAGACGTTCGGCGGTGACGAAGTCGGCGTCCGCGTCGTCGAGCCGTCCGAGCCCCATGTTCAGGGTTCCCTGGGCCCACAGGAGCATGGCGGGGCGCAGGGGATGGTCGCCCGCCCGCCTGAGCAGTCGCCGTACGGCGTCGAAGTCGTCCATGTGGATCAGGGCGACGGCCTCCTCGGGCAGGAAGGCCGTGTCGAACACGCTCAGAGCGGTGTGGTGTTCGACGGCCGCGGCGCAGTCGCCCGCGTTGAGGGCGATCTCGCCGAGGCCCCACAACGCGAGGACGCGAGCCTCCCGGTCGCCTGCCCGCTCCGCCTCGGCGAGTGCCCGTTCGCCGGTTTCCCGGGCGGCCGCGAGGTCGCTCCCGCGGGACCGGGCGAGGGCCTGCCGGGCGATCAGCCGGGCACGGACCGCGGGGTCGGTGACGGCTGCCAGCGCCGTCGTCGTGCGGCGGCTCAGCTCGTGGACGTCGTCGAGGTGCCAGAGCGTGTCGCCGAGGACCGACTGCAGACGGGCGAAAACGTCCAGGGGCGGCTGCCGGGCGAGCAGCAGGTCCCCTGTTTCCCGTGCCTGCGTGTAGCGGCCCGCGCGGGTCAGCGCGACGATGGCTCGCTCCCCGACGTCGTACGCCACGGGCGCACGGGCCGGTACGAGTTCCAGGGCACGCACGGCCAGGTCGGCGGCGAGGTCGGGCATCACGGCGATCACGTCCTCGGCGGCCGTGCCGAGGAGTCCGATCGCCTCCATGTCGCCGGGTTCGGCGCTCTTCAGCAGGTGCGGGACCGCGTCGCCGGAGCTCCGGCCCGCCGCGACGAGCAGGCTCGCGGCCTCCCGGTGCAGTGCCCGGCGTACGGAGGGCGCGAGGTCGGCGTACACCGCTTGGCGGAGCAGGTCGTGGCGGAACAGGAGGCGTTCGCCGTCGTCGTGCAGGAGGGCGGCCGCGATCGCCTCGTCCACTTCGGCGCTGAGTCCGGAGGCGGGCCGGCCGCACAGGGCCGCGGCGTCGGTGAGCGAGAACGCGCGGCCGAGGACCGAGCCGACGCGCAGGAAGTGCAGGGTGTCCGGCCGGAGGCCGGCCAGGCGGCCGCGTACGCCGAGGACCAGCCGCTCGGGCGGCTCCGGCCCGCCCGCGCCCGTCGCCGCGATGCCGGCGAGCATCTCGCCCGCGAGGAAGGGGTTGCCGCCCGCCCCGTCGAGGAGCTCCCTCACGCGGGCCGGCACGTCCCCGCCGAGGACGTCCCGAGCCACCTCGGCCAGGGCAGTGTCGGACAGCGGCCGCAGGGGGAGGGTCGTCTTCAGTGGCCCCTGCCCGTACAGCTCCGGGTCCTCCCTGCTGGTGAGCAGCCACAGCACCGGGGAACTGAGCAGCCGTGCCGGCAGGACGCTCAGGGCGAAACGGCTCAGCGGGTCGGCCCATTGCACGTCGTCGACCGCGATCAGCACCGGCCTGCCCGCCGAGCGTTCCTCGATCAGCTGGGCGAGCCGTTCGACGAGCCAGATGCGCTGGTCGTGGTGGCCGGCGAGGTCCGCGAGGTCCGTGCCGGAGAGCAGCGGCGGGTCACCGTGCAGGAGGCCCGAGGCCAGGGAGGCGAGCGGTGCCAGTTCGTGCAGTTCCTCGGCGCGTCCCTGGCTGACGAGGAATCCCCGGGCCCGTGCGAGCGGTACGGTCTCCCGCAGCAGCGCGGTCTTGCCGATCCCGGGCTCGCCGAGAAGCAGCGCGACCGCGCCTCCCTCGCCGTCCCGCACCGCTTCGACCAGGGCGCGCAGCTGCTCCAGCTCGGCTTCGCGGCCCCGCAGCCCGGGCCGGCTCAGCCCTGTCGCCGTGCCCTGCCCGTCGGACCCGTCGGGGCTCATCCCTTGACCGATCCGGCGAGCAGGCCCGCCGCGAAGTGCCGCCGGAGGGAGAAGAAGACGAGCAGCGGCACGAGCGCGGCCACGAAGGCTCCCGCGGTGAGCCGCTGCCAGTCGTTGCCGTAGGTCCCGGCCAGGCTCGCCAGCCTGACCGTCATAGGCGCGGTCTCGGCCGTGCCGCCCGACAGCGTCAGGGCCACGAGGAGGTCGTTCCACACCCAGACGAACTGGATGACGGCGAAGCCGACCAGGGCCGGGCGGGCCGGCGGCAGCACGATCCGGAGCAGCAGAGTCCCGTGCGACGCTCCGTCGACGCGGGCGGCCTCGATCATGTCCCGGGGGAGCCCGGCCAGGAAGTTGTGCAGGAGGAACACCGCGAACGGCAGCGCGAAGACCGTGTGGGCGAACCAGACCTGGCCGAACCGCGCGGGACCGGTGAGGTGCCACGCGGGCAGGAACAGCCAGCCTTGGGAGAAGAGCTTCAGGAGCGGGACGAGCGCCATCTGCAGCGGCACGACCTGGAGCGCGAAGATGCCCACGACGAGCGCGTCGCGCCCCTTGAAGTCGATCCAGGCCAGGGCGTAGGCCGCGAAGAAGGCCAGGACGAGGGGGAACAGCACCGAGGGAACGGTGATGACGACGGAGTTGACGAAGTGCTCCGCGAGTCGCCCCGCCCCGTTCCCGCCGCCGGAGAGCACCTCGCCGTAGTTGTCGAGCGTGAGGTTCGGTGTACCGAAGACGGTCCACCAGCCCGTCCTCTTGATCTCCTCCTCGGGACGGAAGGAGGAGAGCAGAAGGCCGAGGGTCGGTGTCGTCCAGAGGACCGCGATCACCACGGCGATCGACGTGACGGTACGGGAGGTCAGTCGCTCCCGGACGCCGTTCACCCCGTCCTCCGCCGCGCCCGGACCTGGTGGGCGACGAAGGGAGTGACGAGGAGGAAGAGGAGCACGGCGAGTGCCGCGCCGCGGCCCGTCTCGCCGTAGCGGAAGGCCTGGTCGTACATCTCGTGGGCGATGACGCCCGTGTCGAGCTGTCCGCCGGTCATGGTCTTGACGATGTCGAAGGCCTTGAAGGTGCCGATCGCCTGGGCGAGGAGCACGACGAGGAGCGTGGGCCGGATCGACGGTACGGTGATCCGCCGGAAGATCTGCCCGGGCGACGCGCCGTCGAGCCGGGCGGCCTCGGTCAGCTCCGCGGGTACGGCTCTGATCGCGCCGGTCAGCAGGACGGCCGCGAAGCCCGCCTGTGTCCACACCATCGCCACGATGAGGAACAGGACGTTCCAGGGAGAGTCCACGAGCCACTGCCTCGGTTCGCCGCCGAACACGACGACGAGCTGGTTCAGCAGCCCGATCTGCCCGGCTTCCGCGGGCCGGTAGGCGTAGACGAACTTCCAGACGACACCCGCGCCGACGAAGGAGATCGCCATCGGCATCAGGATCAGCGACAGTGCGAGCGTTCTGAACCGCGACCGTGCGACGGCCGCCGCGTAGAGCAGACCGACGGCGGTGGACGCCGGCGGCACGAGGACCACCCACGCCAGGGTGTTGCGCAGCGCCACCCGCGCCCGGTGGTCGGTGAACATCCACACGTAGTTGTCGAGCCCGGCCCACTCGTCTCCCCCGCCGTTGGTGAACGACAGCGCCAGCGTGCGCAGACCGGGCAGGAGCAGACCGATCGTGAGCAGCACCAGCGCGGGGGCCAGCAGGATCAGGGCCGCGGCCCTCCTCCGTACCGGCCCCCGGTGCAGTGCGAGGAGGATGAGGGAGACGACCGCCGCGAAGGCCGCGATGCCCTGGACCAGGTACAGCAGCTTGGGCTGCTGGGCGGCGACGTCGAACGACATCACTTCTTCGGCCAGGACCGTTCGATGGTGTCGGCGACCTGCCGGGTGCTCGCGCCGCCGATCCAGTCGACGGCTCCCTTCCAGAACGTCCCGGCGCCGACCGACGCGGGCATCAGATCCGAACCGTCGAACCTGAACTGTGTCCTGGGGTCCTGGAGCAGCTGGATCGAGAGCCTGTCGACGGGGGTCGCGGCGTTCGCCGGATCCACGTTCATGTTCGCCGAGACGAACGGGCCCTTCTTCATCCGCGCGTTCGCGAAGTCCGCGGTGGCCAGATATTCCTGGAACGCTCGTACTTCGGGACGGTCGGCGAACGCCGCGGTGAACACCCCGCCGCCCAGTACGGGGCGGTTCGTCGAGTGGGCACCGGGCAGCAGGAAGGCGTAGACGTCCTTGTCAGGTCCGATCTCGGTGCCCTGCGGCCACATGTCGGCATAGAACGAGGCCTGGCGGTGCATCGCGCAGTCACCGGAGAGAACCGGTGTGCCGGCCTCCTGGAAGGAGATCGACGCCATCGACCGGGCCGGGCCGAAACCGCCGTTGGCGTACCGGTCGTTCTTGAGGATGGACCCCACGGTGTTCATGGCCCGGATGACACGGGGGTCATTGAACGGGATCTCGTGGGCGACCCACCGGTCGTAGACGTCCGTGCCCTGCTGGCGCAGCAGGACGTCCTCGATCCAGTCCGTCACGGGCCAGCCGGTCGCCTCGGCGGACTCGATGCCCGCACACCAGGGTGTGACTCCCGACGCCGCGATCTTCTCGGTCACGGCCATCAACTCGGACCACGTCCGGGGAACGCTCAGTCCGTTGTCACGGAAGAACGTCGGGGAGTACCAGACGAACGACTTCACGTTCGCGACCAGCGGCGTGCCGTAGAGGGTGCCGTCCACGGTCGCGTAACTGTTCCAGTCCGCCGACCAGCCTTCCTTCGCCAGGCTCACGACCCCGGCGCTCGCGGGCTTGAGCTTCCCCGCCCGCGCGAAGCGTTCCAGGAGCCCTGGCTGAGGGAAGAACGCCACGTCAGGGGCGCTCCCGCCGTCGACGCGGACCTGGATCTGGGCCTCGAACTCCCCGTCCCCCTCGTACTGGACGTCGATTCCCGTGCAATCGGCGAAGTCCGCCCACGTCTCCTCGAACAGGTCGGCCTCCCGGTCCCGGTTCTCCGCGTACACGGTGACCTCGGTTCCGGGGTGCTCGCCGTACCGGGCGTACGGTGCGCAGTCCGCGGTGGTGTGCGACCGCGGACCGCCGTCCTGCGGGGTGCCGCAGGCCGTGGTCGTGACGGCGAGGGTGATGACGGCGAGCGCGAGCCTCGCGCCGAACCTCATGGGTGTGCTTCCTCCGATCGCCCGCCGCGTGTTCTCGGCGGGCGTGTCGGAAAGCTACCGCGTTCGAACGACAGAGACCAATCGTTCGATGTTCAAGCGTCGGATCAGTGCCCCGTGGACCGGGCCGCGTCGATGATCAGCTCCGCCACGGCCTTGGGCTGGGAAAGCATGACCAGGTGCGAGGAATCGACCTCGACGGTGGTCATGCCGGCGCGCTCGTACCCGTACCGCTCCACATCGGGGTTGATCGTGCGGTCGGAGGAGGCGACCAAGCCCCACGAGGGCTTGGTCCTCCACGCGGCGACCGGGGCCGCCTCCGAGAACGCCCGCGCGGCCAGGGGCCGCTGGGAGACGGCGAGCACCGCGGCGAGGTCGGGGGCGACGTCCGCCGCGAACAGAGCGGGGAACCGGTCGACCGCCACCGAGACGTCGGTACCGGTGTCGGTGGAGCCGGGCTCCGGGAACGGGGTGTAGACGAGCGCGTCGGCGAGGCCGGAGTCGGGGAAGCGGCCCTGCAGCTCGCCCAGGCTCTCGCCCTCCTCCAGCGCGTATCCCGCGAGGTACACCAGGGCGCGGACGTTGTCCTCCGCACCCGCGAGGGTGATGACGGCGCCGCCGTAGGAGTGCCCCACCAGGATCACGGGCCCTTCGACGGCACGGACCACCGAGGCGATGTACGCGGCGTCGTCGACGAGGCTGCGGTTGGGCACCGCCGGGGCGATCACCTCCATGCCGGCGGCGGTCAGTTCGGGGATGACCCGAGCGAAGCTGGAGGCATCGGCGAAGGCGCCGTGGACCAGGACGACGGTGGGGCGGGCGTGTCGGGGCATGGGTGAACTCCTCGGTGAGTGGCGGGGGGAAGGCGGTGGTGGGTCGGTTCACAGGCCGAAGCGGGCGCGGCGCCCCTCGGGCACCAGGTCGACGTAGTCGGGGTGCTGGCCGATCCAGCCGCGGATGAAGGGGCAGTAGGGCAGAACGCGCAGGCCGCGGTCCCGGGCGTCGTCCAGGGCGCCGCGGGCGAGCAGCCCGCCCAGGCCCTGGCCGCCGAAACGGGGATCGATCTCGGTGTGGATGAAGGCGATCTCGCCTTCCGAGAGGTGGTACTCGGCGAAGCCGGCTGTCTCGGTGCCCTTGCCGTCGTCAGTGACGACGATCTCGTACCGGGACTTCTCGGGCCGGTCGATCACGCGGGGGTCCATGGATGCTCCTGTGGGGTCGGGAGGTGTCTGCGGTCAGAGGGTGCGGCGCACGCCCGCCTGGCGTTCCAGGTTGCGGAGCTGGACGGCGAGGTCGCCCTCCACGGCGAGGTGGGCGGGGCCGCTGCGGCCCAGGGGCAGGACCTGCTCGCCGCGCATGTCCTCGAGCATCAGGGCGAACGCCGTGTACATCGCGACGAGCGCCACCATGAGGCCGAGCGCCCCGGACGTGCGGGTCAGCCACTCGGCTCCGGTGACGCCCGCGAGACCGGTGGCCGCCCAGCGGGGCAGGGAGACCGCGAGGACGAGCCACAGCGCCCGCTTGGGTCCGGTCACGGCGGTCATCAGCGCGCCGAAGCAGAGGAGTGCCAGGTTGAAGACGCCGAGGACCTTCGGGCCGTCGGCCGCGCCACTGAGCATGATGAGCGAATACGGCAGCCAGCTGCCCGCGAACACCGCCATCAGGGTGGCCGCGATCACGTCACGGGCACCGAAGGCCAGGAAGCTCACCAGGAGTTGGAGAACGAACGCGGGCAGCACCGTGAAGGCGACGGCGGTGCGGGCCTCCTCCCCGAGGATCCCGAGCTGAAGGCATCCCGTCATGACGGACGCGATGGCGATGGTGAAGAAGCCGAGCGGCATGGGGGAGGCGATGGGGCGCAGAGTGATCCGGGTCATCGACCGGAGGTCCGGTTCGAAGCGGCGTCCCGGGGGCGCGGCCGGGTTCTGTTCGTCGCCGTCGGCGGCCGGGGAGGCGGCAGTCATCGGGGGGTCTCTCTTTCAGTGATCGAAGCAGGGGTCGACGAAGGACGGCGTCGTCTCGGGGACGGAGCCGCGCGCGACGCGCCACCGACGGTGCTGCTCGGACTCGGCGACGGCCTCGGCCACCAGTGATGCCTGGTGGGCGCCCCCCTGACCCGACTGGTAGCCGCCGAAGCGGGCCACCGGGCTCCATGCGGGGCTCACCGGCGGGACGGCCTCGTCGAGGCCCTCGTACTCCGCGGTCGCGTAGACGATCCGGCCGCCGACGACGGTGAGCAGGGACTCGATGTCCGGGATGACGTCCTCGGGCACGGTGAGGAAGTCGTCGGACAGGATCGCGAGGTCGCCGTAACAGCCCTCGCGCAGGGTTCCCTTGACGTCCTGCTCGCCGGTGAGCCGGGCTCCCCCGCGGGTGTAGAGGTCGAGGGCGGTCTCCCGGTCGATCAGGTTCGCGGGCGGGTAGAGCGCGGTACCGCCGACGGTCCTGCCGGTCACCAGCCAGTGGAGCGCGACCCACGGGTTGTACGAGGAGACGCGGGTCGCGTCCGTACCGGCCGCGACGGTCAGGCCGCGGTCGAGCATGGCGCGGACCGGCGGGGCGTGGGCGGCGGCCTCGGCGCCGTAGCGGTCGAGGAACGCGGCGCCCTGGAAGGACATCCGGTTCTGGACCGAGACGGCTCCGCCGAGGGCGGCGATCCGGTCGAGGCTGCCGGCCGAGACCGTCTCCGCGTGGTCGAAGAGCCAGCGGTTGCCGCCGGGGAAGAGCCCCTCCGCGGCGAGCTTCTCGAAGACGGCCAGGTCGCGGCGGATCGTCTCGTCGTAGGTCGCGTGGAGCCTGAATGCCCAGCCGTTCTCGAGCAGGAGCCGTACGGCGTTCTCGAACTCGGTCTCGTAGCCTGCGGCGAGCTCGGGCCGGGGCTCGGAGAAGTTCTCGAAGTCGGCCGCCGCCCAGGTCAGGTTCTCGCCCGCGCCGTTCAGCCGGAGCCACTCGTCCCCGTCCCCGGGCTTGACCGTCCGGGTCCAGCGCTCGAGGTCGGCGAGCTCCTGCCCGGCCGTCTGCGGGAACAGGTGGTAGGCGATTCGGAGGGTCAGCTCCCCCGACCTGGCGAGGTCGACCACCGTGGCGTAGTTGTCGGGGAAGTTCTGGAACCCGCCGGCGGCGTCGACCGCGGACGTCAGACCGAAGCGGTTCAACTCGCGCAGGAAGTGGCGCGTCGACGTCCGCTTGTCGGCCTCGTCGAGGGCCGGCGCCTTCGCCAGGGTGGAGTAGAGGATGAGCGCGCTCGGCGCGGCGAGGAGCACGCCGTTCGGTTCGCCGTCCCGGCCCCGGACGATCTGCCCGCCGCGGGGATCGGGGGTGTCGCGGGTGAATCCGGCGGCCTTCACCGCGGCCCGGTTCATCAACGCAGACTGGTACAGGTGAAGGACGAACACCGGGGTGTCGGGGGCGGCGGCGTTCAGCTCGGCGACGGTCGGCATCCTGCGTTCGGCGAACTGTTCCGCGGTCCAGCCGCCGACGACCCGGATCCACTGCCCCTTGGGCGTGCGGCCGGCCTGCTCGCGCAGCATCGCCAGGGCCTGGCGGAGGCTGCGCACGCCGTCCCAGCGCAGCTCCAGGACGTAGTTCAGGCCGCCCCGGATGACGTGCAGGTGCGAGTCGTTGAGTCCGGGGATCACCCGGCGGCCCAGCGCGTCGACGACCTTCGTGCCCGGCCCGACGAGGGCGGCGAGGTCGTGGTCGTCGCCGAGGGCCACGACCCGGCCGTCGCGGATCGCGACGGCGCGGGCCCCGGGGCGGTCGGGATCACCCGTGAACACCTTGGCGTTGCGGACGAGGAGATCGGCGTGCTCGAGTTCCCGCCGCGGGGCGGGCACGAGGCCCGCCACCGGCATGCTGGTCGACGGCCCGGTCATGCGAGGGCCTTGCGGAGGGTGTCGACCGCGAGACCGATGGCGAGGTCCGCGGCCCACGTGTCGCGCAGCGCGTTCAGCATCACGAAGTCGTGGATGGTGCCCTGGACGCGCAGGGCGGTGACGGGGACGCCGGCGGCACGGAGCTTCGCCGCGTACGCCTCGCCCTCGTCGCGCAGGACGTCGGCCTCGGCGGTGATGACCAGGGCCGGCGGCAGACCGGTGAGCTGCTCGGTGGAGGCGCGCAGCGGCGAGGCGGTGATCTGGGCGCGCTCGGCCTCTTCGGTCGTGTACTGGTCCCAGAACCACTTCATCGCGTCGCGGCGCAGGAAGTAGCCCTCGGCGAAGGCGTGGTACGAGTCGGTGTCGAAGCTCGCGTCCGTGACCGGGTAGAAGAGGACCTGCTGGAGGAGCGTGACGTCGCCGCGCTGCTTGGCCATGAGGGTGAGGGCGGCGGTCATATTGCCGCCGACCGAGTCGCCCGCGACGGCGATCCGTGTGCCGTCGAGGTCCTTGTGGTGGCCCTCGCGGGCGACCCACTGGGCGACGCTGTAGTTCTGCTCGATGGCGACGGGGTAGCGGGCCTCGGGCGAGAGGTCGTACTCGGGGAAGACCACGGCCGCGCCGGTGCCGACGGCGAGTTCGCGGACGAGCCGGTCGTGGGTGTGGGCGTTGCCGAAGACCCAGCCGGCGCCGTGGAGGTAGAGGACGACGGGGAGCGGGCCGGTCACGCCGCGCGGGCGGAGGATCCGGGCCCGGACGTCGCCGGTCGGGCCGCCGTGGACGGTGACCCATTCCTCGTCGACCTCGGGCAGGGGAACACCCTCGCCGCTCTGGACGCCGTCCACGGCCTTGCGGCCGTCCGCGACGGGGATCTCGTAGAGGAACGGCGGCTGGGCGGTCGCGTCGGCGAACGCCTGGGCGGCGGGTTCGAGGACCGGACGGTTGTTCATGAGGGGTTCTCCTTCGGGATGTACGGGAGGGTCGGGTCGGGGGCTCAGCGGGTCGCCCGCGCGGCGGCGAGGATCACGTGGGTGACCACGACCGGGCGGGAGACGGCCACGGCGTGCGACGCGTCCACTTCGGTGACGTGCGAGCCGGCGCGCTGGGCCATCCACCGCTGGGCGGCCGGAGGGATGTTCTTGTCGGAGGTGGCGATCAGCGCCCAGGACGGGATCGTCCTCCAGGCAGCCCGGCCGGCCTTCTCCTCCAGGGCGGTGGTGGCCACCGGTCGCTGGCTCACGGCCATGACCGCCGCGTCGGCGGTGGGGACATCGGCGGCGAACTGCCGGTGGAATCTGGCCCGTTCGATGACGAGTTCGGTGCCGGTGCCGCCGCCGGGCAGCGGGTACGACCGCGGGTTCACGGTGTCGCCGAGGGTGGATCCGGGGAACTTGGCGGCGAGCTCGGCCGCGCTCTCGCCCTTGTCCGGGGTGAACGCGGCGACGTAGACGAGGGCCTTCACCCGGCTGTCGCCCACCGCGGCGCCGCTGATGACGGCGCCGCCGTAGGAGTGGCCGACCAGGACGACGGGTCCTTCGACGGCGGCCAGCACGCTGCGCAGGTAGGCGGTGTCCTCGGCGAGGCCGCGCAGCGGGTTGGCGGGGGCCAGGACGGGGTAACCGGCGTGCTGCAGCCGCCGGATCGTGCCGCTCCAGCTGGAGGCGTCCGCGAACGCTCCGTGGACCAGGACGATCGTGGGCTTGGGGGCGTGCCGGTCGGTGTCGGCGACGGCCGGGCGGCTCGCGGGTGCGGCGGGTCCGGCGCCCACCAGGGCGGCCAGCGTCGCGGGCAGGGCGAGGCCGAGGGCGAGGGAGCGCCTCGTGGGATGCATGGGGATTTCCTTTTCGGCAGGTGAGACGTTCGGGTGCGCTCGGCCGGGCGGGAGGGTGCGCCGAGCGGGTGCGGCAGGATCGTGCGGGGGGGGGCGACGATCGGGTACGGCGGGAAAGCGGGGGCGCCGATCGGATACGGCAGCGGGCGGCGATCGGCCGGGCGGGGGCGGGCGTCCGCGGGGTCTCGCCTCAGAGGCCGTACGCCTCCAGGAGCCGGAGCCAGACCTCGCTCACCGTCGGGAAGGCGGGCACGGCGTGCCAGAGGCGCTCCAGGGGGACCTCGCCCACGACGGCCACGGTGGCGGTGTGGATGAGCTCGGTCGCCATCGGGCCGGTGAGTGTGCAGCCGACGACGACCCCTCGGCTCTCGTCGACGACGAGCTTGGCGAAGCCGCGGTAGTCGTCCGCGTGGAGCGCGGCGCCGGCGACGTCATCGATGCGGTACTCCACCGTGCGTACCGCGAGGCCCGCTTCGCGTGCCGCGCGTTCCGTGAGCCCGACGCTCGCGACCTCGGGACGGGTGAAGACGGCCTGCGGGACGGCGAAGCGGTCTGCTGCCGCGCTCCACGGCTGCCGGCCGCCGGTGTCGGCCGGGCGCCCGGCGGCCCGCTCGGCGATCGCCGCCGCGCAGGCACGGGCCTGGTACTTGGCCATGTGGGTCAGTGGCGCGCGGTGGTTCACGTCGCCCACGGCGTAGAGCCAGTCGCCCTCGACCGCGGCGACGCGACAGGTGTCGTCGACCGGAAGCCAGTCGCCCGCCGGCAGTCCGACGGAGTCGAGGCCGAGGTCCGCGGTGCGCGGGCGCCTGCCGACAGCGGCGAGGACCTCGTCGCAGACGAGGGTCGTGCGGTCGTCGGTCTCCACGGTCACCATGCGGGTGTCGTCGTCACGGGCGACCCGGACGGCCGACGCCCCGAAGCGGAGGGTGACGCCCAGATCGCTCAGCCCCCGGGTGACCTCTTCGGCGGCACACGGCTCCCAGCCGGTCAACAGGGCCTGATCGCGGACCAGCAGGGTGACGGAGGAGCCGAGCGAGCGCCAGGCGGTGGCCATCTCGCAGGCCACCACTCCCCCGCCGATGACGACGAGCCGCTCGGGCACCGCATCGGCCGTGGTGGCCTGCCGATTGGTCCACACACCGATCCGGTCGAGCCCCTCGACCGGCGGAAGCGCGGGTTCCGTTCGGGTGCAGAGCACGACCGCGCGCCGGGCCCGCAGGACACGGACCATGCCGTCGGCCCCCGTCACCTCCACCCGGCGTTCTCCGGCGAGCCGTCCGTGCCCGCGTACGAGCGCGACGCCCGCTCCGTCGAGCCAGTCGGCCTGCCCGGTGTCGTCACCACGCCCGGTGAAGCGGTCGCGACGGGCCAGTACGTGCGCCGGGTCGAGCGCCGCCGTGACGGCCTGCCGCGCCCCGTCGACCGCGCGGGCATCCGCCCGGGCGGCGCCAGGACGCAGCAGGGCCTTGCTCGGTACGCAGGCACGGTAGGAGCACTCGCCGCCGACCGCCTCGGCCTCGACGACGACAGCGGTCAGCCCCGCCCCGACGGCGCGGGCGGCGACGACCTCGCCGGCCGGCCCGCCGCCGACCACGACGACGTCGTACGTGTCCATCAGGCGTGCACCAGGGGGGTGTCGACGAGGTGCTCGGCCAGGAACCACACCTGGGCCTCGCCGGTACGGATGACGCCGGAGACGAGCAGGTCGGCGCTGCC
Source organism: Streptomyces sp. NPDC057854 (assembly GCF_042797055.1). Taxonomy (NCBI): domain Bacteria; kingdom Bacillati; phylum Actinomycetota; class Actinomycetes; order Kitasatosporales; family Streptomycetaceae; genus Streptomyces; species Streptomyces sp. NPDC057854. Next base: position 104,026 of record NZ_JBHVMF010000022.1, on the reverse strand, counting down.
CTCGTCGCCTTCACCGGAGAGCCGGGCGGCGGCGTCCCGGGCGTCGATCAGAATCCGCTCGTGCGCGTCGAGGAGCCGCGACAGCATGACGGGCACCGGCTCGACGCCGTCCGGCGGCCGGGGGATCGCCGTCAGCTCCGCGACGTGGCGCGGGTCTCCGACGGCGACGCCGCCGAGGCTCTGGACGCGCTCGGCCAGCGCGTCCACGAGGGCCAGCTGGGCCTCCGCGTGCTTGTCCAGCATCAGGTGGAGCGCGTAGAAGGTCGCCCCGCGCATGAGCCAGTGGTGCTTCTTGTAGAGGGAGTGGAGGATCTGCGTGTCGGCGAGGACGCGGTTCAGCCGCTGGCAGGCGTACATGCGGGTGTCGTGGCCGAGGCCGATCGGCAGCTGCTTGAGCGTGCCGAACGCCTGGGTCTCGGCGCCCTTCTGGTGCAGCAGCGGCTGGCCGCCGCCGTGCGGGTTCGTGAGGGTGTCCATCGAGTGCTCCTGTGCAGGATGAAACGGGTGGGGGTCCGGCCGCCGGTCGGGGGTGCACGGCCGGCCGGACCCGGTCGGTGATGCGCGCCTTCAGCGCCCGGCGATCGCCGGGTCCGCGGGAGACCGGTGCAGGACCAGACGGGTGAGGAGTCCGCTGCCGAGACCGGCCACGAGCGCGAGGGCCGCCCACCACCACGGGTAGGGCGAGAGCCCGAGAACCGCGTCGAGGGACCAGGCCCCCGGGCCTGTGGCGGCGAGGGCGGTGGCGATGCCGATGAGGACGAGCGGGTACTCGTATCCGTCGTTCTGGACCCACAGCCCGTGGCGCCACTTCACCGTGAGGGCGACGGTCATGACGCCGATGGCGCCCGTCGCGGCGAGCGGGGTCAGGAGGCCGGCGGCGAGCAGCAGACCCGAGCCGATCTGGCCGCCGCCCGCCGCCAGGGCGGTGAGGGCACCGCCCCGGAAGCCGTCGGCGCGGAACTCCTCCGCCCCGCCCTCGAGTCCGCCGCCGCCGAGGTGCGAGCTGACCTTCTGCACCCCGTGGCCGGCGACGAGCAGTCCCACCAGCAGACGCAGGATCAGAATGCCGGTGTCCAAGGCGGTCAGCCGGCCGCGTGGGCGCCGATGACGCTCTGCGCGTACACGACGCCCAGGCCGTAGGCGCCCGCATGAGCCTTGACGATCTCCATGACCGCGCCGTACGTCTCCTGGCGCGCCCAGTCGCGCTGCAGCTCCAGGAGGACCTGCACCCAGGTCACCGGGACGGCACCGGCGGCGATCATCCGCTGCAGCGCGTGCTCGTGGGCGGCCGGGCTGACGCCGCCGGACGCGTCGGAGACGACGTACACCTCGTAGCCCTGCTCGAGCGCGGAGAGCGCGGGCAGGACGAGGCAGACCTCGGTCCACAGACCCGACAGAATGATCTTCTTGCGCCCGGTCGCCTTGACCGCCGCCACGAGGGCCTCGTCCTCCCAGGCGTTCATCGTGGTGCGGTCGATGATCTCGTTCTTGGGGAACACCTCGGCGAGCTGCGGCAGCAGGGGCCCCGAGAAGGACTCGGCGGCGACCGTGGTCAGGACGGCCGGGACGTCGAACGCCCGAGCCGCCTTGGCGAGACCCACGGTGCTGTTGATGATGGCGGCCCGGTCGCCGCTGCCGGTGCCGAAGAACATCTGCGGCTGGTGGTCCACGAAGAGCATCACCGAGTTGTCGGGCGTGAGCAGGTCCTTGCCCGGAGCGGCCTGCACCTTGTCGAAGTCGAGCATGAGGGGTCCTTTCGAAACCGTCGGCAGCGCGCCCACCGCGTTCGCGGCGGGGCACGTCCTCAAGCTATGAGCCACCCGACGGTCCGAGTTGACCTCCTGCGCCCAGTGCTTGGCACGACAGCGCACAACCGGTCGCGGACGAGCGCCGGGCGGCGCCCCCGGCACGCCGGGGACCCGCCGGACGCGCCCGCCCCCGCCGCCTCCGCCCGCGACCAGGAACCCGGGTCAGCGCACCCGGCCCCGCGCCTTCAGCCGCGTCTCGGGGACCTCCGGGGCGGGCAGCCGGTCGCCGTCGGCTGACCCGCGCCCTGGGACGGGCCCTGGATCCATCTGGATGGCTGCGTACGACGGCGAACCTGACCCCGCGGGGAGGACAAGTGGGGCCGCACCCGCACCTATCCGTCAACCGGCCACGGGGCCGGGGGACGAGCCTGGGACCGGCAGGCCGTGTCCGGCTCCGCGCACCGGCCCGGTCCGCGAGGCATGAAAGGCACAGGGCGGCGTACCGCTCAGCCGGCCGGGGCCGGCCCTCCGCCTGCCGGCGCGAGGGTCGCTGCGATCGGGGCGCTGATGAGCTGCGTGTCTTCCGTGTGCTCGTCCGGTGCGGAGAGGTGCCGGCCACGCCCCGCTCCGCGGCGATGGCGGGCCCGTGTGCGGGCGCAGAGGAACGCGGCCCGGCCGCCGTCGCGAAGCGTCGCGACGGCGGCCGGGCCTGGCGGAGCGGTCGGGACCGAAGGGTCAGGACTGCGGGACCAGGCTGACCCGGTCGACCGTCCAGAACGCGCTGTCGGTGCCGGTGTACCGGAACCTCAGCTGAGCGGTGGTGGCCCCGGCCGGGACGTTCACCGTCAGCGACTCGACCTGGTTGACGTTCACCGTCCGGTACGACTTCAGCAGCTGCGGCGCACCGCCGTCGAAGGAGACGTACACGTCACCCGTCTGCGGGCCGTTCGCCAGGTAGTGGCTGGCGTACGTGACGCGTACCGTGCTCGCGCCGTTCAGCTGGTGGACCGGGCCGACCAGCGTGGAGTCGAACTGGCCGGTCCCGTGGGCCGCGTCGGCCCACTCGTCGGAGTCGGCCACGGCGAAGACGTCACGGGCCCGGACGTTGGACTCCCGGCCCTGGTAGCCCTCGGAGAAGCTCCAGAACTCGTCGGTCGAGAACGTCCAGCCACGCCACTCGGTGACGCCGCCGCTCGGCATCGCCGAGTTGTCGATGCTCCAGCCCACGGGCGGGGTGTGGGTGAAGCCGACGGTGTCCGCGGCGATCGGGTCGGGGGTGCCGGTCTCGTCGACCCGGGTCCGGAGCGAACCCCGCAGCCCGTCGAACGCGTCGGGGGCGAGGTCCTGGATCGGGACGCCGTCCAGACCCCAGCTCGGCTCGATCGCGACACCGGTGTGCCTCAGCGCGGTCGCGGCGACGTCCGCGATCTTCACGTCGTGCCGCTCCGAACCCGCCGCGATCCCACCGCCGTTGGCGATGACGAAGGACTAGCGGACGTTCGGGTTGTTGCCGCCGTGGCCGCCCTCGTCGACGTGCCCGTGGTCGGTGGCGACCATGATCAGCCAGTTCTCGCCCGCGTACGTGGCGCGGGCCCTGACGGCCGCGACGATCCGGCCGACCTGGCCGTCGGCGGTGCGGATCGCGTCGCGGTACTGCTGGCCGGTGCCGCAACTGGAGTTCATCGACACCCCCGCCGCCGTGCACGGCATCGTCGAACGGGTCGCGAGCATCCGGGAGGCGGTGGGCGACTCCTTCGACATCGCGGTCGACTTCCACGGCCGGCTCACCGTCCCCATGGCCCGGCGCGTGCTGCCGCTCCTGGAGCCCTATCTGCCCTTCTTCGTCGAGGAGCCGCTGGTCCCCGAGCTCAGCGAGCACATCGGACAGATCGTCCGCTCCGCCTCGATCCCCATCGCGACAGGCGAACGCCTCCACTCCCGCTGGGACTTCGCCTCCGTCCTGGCCTCGGGCATCGCGGTCGCCCAGCCCGACCTCTCACACGCCGGCGGCATCTCCGAGACCCGCAGGATCGCCGCCATGGCCGAGGCGTACGACGTCTCCCTCGCCCCGCACTGCCCGCTCGGCCCCATCGCGCTCGCCTCCTGCCTCCAGGTCGGCTTCGCCACCCCGAACCTCCTCATCCAGGAACAGAGCCTCGGCATCCACTACGACACCGGCTCCGACCTCCTCGACTACCTCGTGGACCCCTCGGTCTTCCGGTACGAGGACGGGCGCGTCGCCCTCCTCACCGCACCCGGCCTGGGCATCGAGGTCGACGAGAAGGCCGTGGAACGCGCCGCCGAGACCGGCCACCGCTGGCGCAACCCGGTCTGGCGCCACAAGTGGGTTGACCGGACCCGCTCGCGCACGAGCACACTCTGGAAGTCGCGACGCAGAAGAGAAGAACCCGGGTCAGCGCACCCGCCCCCGCGCCTTCAGCCTCATCTCCGGGACCTCCGGGGCGGGCAGCCGGTCGCCCTCGTAGCCCTTGACCTCGCCGAAGCGGTCGCCGGTCATCCAGTCCTCGCGGGCCTGCCGGATCTCCTCGTCGGTGCGGCCCACGAAGTTCCACCACATGACGATCTCCTCCTCGAAGGGTTCGCCGCCGAGGAGCATCAGGCCCGCGTCGGAGGCGGCGCGGAGGGGGAGGGAGGTGCGGCCGCAGCCCAGGTAGAGCATCGAGCCGGGCAGGACGGGGACGCCGTCGACGTGCGCCTCGCCGGACATCGCGAGGACCGCGTACTCGAAGTCCGGGTCCAGCGGGAGCTCCGTCTCGGTGCCGGCGGCGAGCGCGAGGTCGGCGCCGACGAGGGGGGTGTACGTGGTCCCCGGGGAGGCCGCGCCGTCGAGGGAGCCGAGGATCACCGTGGCGGTGAGGCCGGGGGCGGTGACCCGGGGCAGGTCGGCGTGGTGCTGGAAGTGCGGCTCCACGTGCCGGTGGGCGCCGGGGAGCGCCACCCAGAGCTGGGCGCCGTGCAGGAGGCGGGCGTGGGAGCGGGGGCTCTCCTCGGAGTGGGAGATCGCGCGGCCCGAGGTCATGAGGCCCAGCTCGCGGGGGCGGATCGTCTGCAGGCTGCCGGTCGAGTCCCGGTGCAGGACCTCGCCGTCGTGCAGCCAGCTCACCGTCTGGAGGCCCATGTGGGGGTGGGGCGGCACCTGCATGCCGGGGGTGTCGGCGATGTCGTCGGGGCCGTAGTGGTCGACGAAGACCCAGGCGCCGACCATCCGCCGGCCGAGGTTCGGCAGCAGCCGCCGTACCTCCGTCGACTCGCCGAGCCGGACGTGGCGGGGGCTGAGGAGTTCGCGTACGGGCTCGGCGACGACGAAGCCGCGGCCACCGCACACGGCGAGCTCGGCCTGGCGGTCGAGGTTGCTCATCGGGGATCGACACCTCTCGGGTGGGGGGAGGAACGGAACACCGGTGGTGGTGGAATGTTCAACTACTCGCGGGTGTTGACGAGGGCGTGCCACCCCCCAGGGTGGCAGATCCGGACCCCCGGAACAGGGAGAGCAAGTGAGCGACACGTACTACGAGTTCGGAACGGCCGCCGACCGCTGGAGCCGCGCGCAGCTGTTCTTCGACGCGAAGGAGTACCAGACCGCCGTCCGCATCCTGCGCGGCCTCGTCGCCGAGCACCCGGACCAGACGGCCCAGCGGCTGCTGCTCGCCCGCGCCTACTACCACTCCGCCCAGCTGCGGCTCGCCGAGACCGAGCTGCGGGCGATCCTGGAGCGCGACCCGGTGGAGCACTACGCGCGGCTGATGCTCGGCCGCACCCTGGAGCGCCAGGGCCGCGCGGACGAGGCCGCCCCGCACCTGCGGATGGCGGCGGCCATGAGCGGCGAGCTGCCGTCCTGACGCGGATCTGATACCCCGGCACGGTATGGTCGGGACCCGGAGGAGGTCCTGATCATGCCCACACCCCGGCCGCGCCGCGACGAACGAGCGGGAAGTGCCCTCGCGCACCTCCTGCTCGTCGTCGTGCTCGCGCTCGGCGTGTTCATGATGCACGCGACGGGGCACCCCGAAGGGACCTCGTCGCACGGGAGCACGGCGGCGGCCAGCGCCGGGACGCACGCGGCGCACGCGCCGCCGGGCGCGGACGCCGGCGGCGCCGCCCATGAGGCCGCCGAGCGGGACGAGGGGCACGCACCTGGGTCCGGGATGGACATGACCACGCTCTGTGTGGCCGTCCTCGGCGCCTGGCTGCTCGCCGGTCTCGTCCGGGCCGCCCTCGGCCGCCGCCCCGACTGGCTCGTCCTCCTCCTTGCGCGGCTCACGCCCGCGCTCGGGCCGCACGCCCCGCCGCGCCGCCCGCCCGACCTCGCCCGGCTGTCCGTCCTGCGGATCTAGGCCGTACCCCCGCCCGCGCGCCGCGGGTCGCTCCGCGATGCCCGCGCGCCACCGGTACGAGACCCAGAACGCCCCCGTACAGCACACGAGGAATCACCATGCGTACCTTCCGCACGCGCACCACCCGTACCGTCGGCCTCGCCGGCGCCGTGACGGCCGCCGCCCTCCTCCTGGCCGCCTGCGGCGGCGCCGACGACGACGCCATGAGCGGCATGGACCACGGAAGCAGCGCCACCGCGTCCGCGTCCGCGTCCGCCGCGCCCTCGGCCACCGCCTCGGGGACCTTCAACGACGCGGACGTGATGTTCGCGCAGATGATGATCCCCCACCACGAGCAGGCCCTGGAGATGGCGAAGCTCGCCGACGGACGCGCCGAGGACGACGGCATCAAGAAGATCGTCGCCGCCGTCGAGAAGGCCCAGGACCCCGAGATCCAGAAGATGAAGGCGTGGCTGAAGGGCTGGGGCAAGCCCGAGTCCGCCGGGGCGGGCCACGCCATGGCCGGGATGATGTCCGAGCAGGACATGAAGAAGCTCGCCGCGGCCAAGGGCAAGGACTTCGACCGCACCTTCGCCGAGCTGATGATCGCCCACCACGAGGGAGCGGTGGAGATGGCGAAGGACGAGGAGAAGAACGGCGCCAACGCCGAGGCGAAGGCCCTCGCCGCCGAGGTCGTCCGCGCCCAGACCGCCGAGATCGCCGAACTGCGGAAGATCCTCGACCGGCTCTGAGCCCTCCCCTCGGCGACCTGCTCCGAGCCATCGCCTCGGCAACCGGCTCTGAGCCCTCGCCTCGCCGGCCGGTTCAGGCCGGCACGGGCCCGCCCCGGCTCCCCGGGGCGGGCCCCCGAGGCCCGGAACCCGGCCCTCGCGCCCTCTCTCCCCCCGTCACCCGGAAGAACCATGACCACGTTCCGCATGCCCGCTTTTCGCCTGTCCGCTTTTCGCCTGTCCGCCCTACGCCCGTCCGCTTTCCGCGCGCCCCGGCCCGCTGCCGCCCTCCCCGCCGCGGCCTTCCTCTCCCTCGCCCTGGTCCTCACCGCCTGCGCCGACCCGGCCGCCGACTCCGACCCGGCAGCCCCCTCCTCCCCCCTCACCCACATCCACGGACTCGGTCTCCACCGGGGCACCCTGTACGTCGCCACCCACGAGGGGATCCACTCCCCCGGGCCCGGCGGCGCGCCCGTCCTCGTCGGTGACCGGCGCGACGACTTCATGGGCTTCGCCGTCGCCCCGGACGGCACCTTCCTCGCCAGCGGCCATCCCGCGCCCGGCAGCGGCGGCCCCGCCGACCTCGGTCTTCTCGCCTCCTCCGACGCCGGCCGCACCTGGACGGAGCAGTCCCTCGGCGGCGAGGTGGACTTCCACGCGCTCGACGCCCCTCCCGGCGGCCCGGTCTACGGCTACGACAGCACCCACGGACGGCTCCGGGTCACCCGGGACATGAGGACGTGGGAGGACCGGGCCGCACTGCGGGCGCTCGACATCGCCGTCTCGCCGGCAGCGCCGGACACCGTGCTCGCCACCACCGAGTCCGGCGTCGCCCGCAGCACGGACGGCGGCAGGACCTTCGCCCCGGGGGCCGGGCAGGTCCTCGCCTACGTGTCCTGGGGCGCGGCGGACGCGCTCTACGGCGTGTCCCCGGACGGGGTCCTCTTCCGTTCCGGGGACGGCGGCGTCGCCTGGACCCGCATCGGCACCGTGCCCGGCGGGCGGCCGCAGGCGCTGACCGCCGTCGACGGGCGACGCCTGCTCGTGGCCACGCAGGAGGGGGTGTACGAGTCCGGGGACGCGGGCCGCTCGTTCGTCCGCCGCATGGAGGTGACGTCCGGCTCCGGCGGCCACTGAGCGCGGAACCGTACCTCCCGGCCGTCGGCCCGTCCGGTCACCCGGCGGCCGGCACGACCACCTCGCCGCCCACGACGACCGTCTCCGCGACCGTGCCGGGGATCTCCTCCGGCGGGATCCGCAGGATGTCGCGGGACAGGACCACGAAGTCGGCGAGCTTGCCGACGGTGAGCGAACCCCGCTCGTGCTCCAGGAAGTTGGCGTACGCCGAACCCCTCGTGTAGCCCTCGACGGCCTCGGTGACGGTGAGGGTCTGGCCCTCCGTCCAGGGCTCTCCGCCGGCGAGCGGGCGGCGGGTCACGGCGGCGTGGATGCCGACCATGGGGTCCATCTCGGCGACGTTCCAGTCGCTGGAGAGGGCGAGCACCGCGCCGGCGTCCCGCAGGTCGCGGAGCGGCCAGGCCTTGTGCCAGCGGTCGGGGCCGATGTTCTCGGCCCAGTCCTGGCCGGGTCCGGCGATGTCGGGGGCGGCGTGCCGGGGCTGCATGCAGGCGACGACGCCGAGTTCGGCGAAGCGCGGGGTGTCGGCGGGGTCGAGGCACTCGACGTGGACGATCTGGTGGCGGGCGTCGCGCGGGCCGTTGACGGCGCGGGCGTGGGCGACGGCGTCGAGGACGGTCCGGATGCCCCGGTCGCCGGTGGCGTGCACGAAGCACTGGAAGCCGCGCGCGTCCAGGCGGGCGAGCAGGCCGGCGAACTCCTCGGGCGGGTAGAAGGTCTCGCCCCGGTGGTGGGCGCAGCCCGCGTACGGCTCCAGCAGGGCGGCGGTGCGGGGTTCGACGACGTCGTCGATGTACAGCTTCAGCGGGCCGACGCGGAAGCGGTCGTCGGCGTGGGTCCGGGCCGCGTCCGCGAAGGCGTCGAGGTCGGCGTCGGTGGTGCCGCGCGGGTGGAAGAGGGCGGCGACGATCCGGGAACGGAGCCGGCCCTCGGCACGCGCGCGCGTGAAGAGGGCGAGGTCGTCGAGGGAGTTCTGGGGTTCGACGACGGTGGTGATGCCGAAGCGGATGGCGTCGTCCAGGCTCTTGGCGAGGCGGCCGTACTGGCGGTCGGGCGAGGCCCAGGGCACGCCGAGGGCGCGCAGGGCGCGGTGGCCGTCGCGGGAGAGGCCCTTGACGGCGAAGTCCTTGACGAATCCGGTGGGTTCGCCGGTGGCGGGGTCGGTGACCGCGCGGCCGAAGGGCAGGTCGGTGTGGTCGCGGTCGACGCCGAGGGCGCGGAGGGCGGCGGTGTTGAGCCAGGCGGTGTGCACATCGTAGCTGAGGACGAGCGCGGGGGTGTCGCCGGTGGCGGGGTCGAGGTCGGCGGCGGTGGGCATGCGGCCGCCGGGGATCGCGGAGTAGTCGAACGCCTCGGCCTCGATCCAGGCGGCGTCGGGGTGGGCGGCGTGCCAGGTCCGCACGCGCGCGTGGATCTCGTCGAGGGTGCGGGCGCCGGCGAGCTGGACGCAGGCGTCGTCGGAGCCGAGCCGGACGTGGTTGTGGGCGTCGACGAAGCCGGGCAGGACGAGCCGTCCGCCGGCGTCGAGGACCCGGGTGCCGGGTCCGGTCCAGGCCGCCGCGTCGGCGTCGGCGCCGAGCCAGACGATCCGCCCGTCCCGTACGGCCATCGCCTCCGCCTCGGGCAGGTCGGGGTCGACGGTGTGGACGCGGGCGCCGGTGAGGAGCAGGTCGGCGGGGGCGGGGGCGGTGCCGTTCATGCGGGGTGTGTTCCTTGTCGTACGGGAGGGGGAGGGTGGCGGTGGTCAGGCGGCCGGGTGCGGGGTGGCCGTGCGGCGGGCCAGGAGCACGTACACGAGCGCGGCGACGGGTGCACCGAGCAGGGTGAGGTCGGCGCCGCCGAGCGGGGCGACGAGGGGGCCGGTCCAGAGCGCGGAGTCGCAGGTGAGGGCGGCGAAGAGGCCGCCGGCGAGGAGGGCGGCGGCACCGGCCGGGTGCCAGCCGGCGCGGTACCAGTAGGTGCCGCCGGGGCCGGTGCGGTGCAGGGCGTCGGCGTCGTACCGGCAGCGGCGCAGCACCATGTCGGCGAGGAAGACGCCGCCCCAGGGGGCGAAGACGATGATCAGGAGGGAGAGGAAGGAGAGGAGGGAGGTGGTGAAGTCGGTGAGGAAGAGGGCGCCGAGGGAACCGGCGGCGGTGACGGCGGCGCTGACGGCGAGGGCGCGGGCGCGGCTCCAGGGGATGCCGAGCACCTGGAGGTTGAGGCCGGAGGAGTAGAGGGTGAGGACGGAGTTGGTGACGGAGCCGCCGAGGACGAGGGCGAGGAAGACGGGCCGGAACCAGCCGGGCAGCAGGCTCTCGGCACCGGCGACCGCGTCGGTCATGTCCGTCCGCGTGGCGGCGGCGACGCCCGCGACGCCGAGGGCGACGGAGGACAGGAAGCCGCCGAGGGCGCCGCTGACGGTGACGGCGCGCAGGCTGGTGGTGCGGGGCAGGTAGCGGGTGTAGTCGGCGGGCATCGGGAGGTACGAGAACGGGCCGGCGAGCATCACGACGAAGGCGAGGCTCCAGCCGGCCGCGCCGGGCCCGCCGGCGGGGGCGGAGGTGTCGGCGCCGGGCACCAGGAGGACGACGAGGACGCCGAAGCCGGCGGCGAGCACGTACGCCATCCAGCGCTCGGCGAACTGGACGGTGGCGTGCCCCCAGAAGGAGATCGCGAAGGTCAGGGCGAGGGTGACGGTGAGGGCCAGGGCGCGGGGCGCGGCTCCGCCGGTCCAGCCGAGGGCGGCCAGGAACGCTTCGAGGGCGAGGGTGCCGACCACGGTGTTGACGATGGTGTAGCCGATGCTGACGACCCAGTTGAGCGCGCCGGCGGGACGGTTGCCGCGGGGGCCGAAGGCGGCGCGGGAGAGCACCAGGGTGGCCGTGCCGGTGCGGACGCCGCCGAGGCCGGCGGCGCCGATGGCGGCGAAGGACAGGCCGCCGAGCACGACGACGGCGGTGGCCTGCCAGAAGGACAGGCCGAAGGCGACGGCGAGAGCGCCGTTGATGACGTAGGTGAAGGTGAGGTTCGAGCCGAACCAGACCCAGAAGACGTCCTTGGCGCTGCCGTGGCGCTCCTCGTCGGGGATGGGGTCGATGCCGTGCGTCTCGACCTGGAAGACCTCGTCCCGGGTGGCGGTCCTCGGCGCCGTCTCGTGTTCGAGCACCCCTCGCTCCTCTTCTTCTTCGCATGCCTGCCTCGCGACGGACGCGCGCGTGGACGGTGACCTGAGCGGCACCTTGAATGACGTTCTAAGTTCTTGAATGGCATTCAAGATGGGTGACGGGATCCGGCCACGTCAAGACCCCGGCGCCGTCCGGTTAAGGTCGGGGGCGTACGAGAACGGGCCGGGCGAGGGAACGGGGCTGGCGACGGTGGCAGGGGCGGCACGGCGGCGCGACGGGCACGTCACGCAGGAACGGATGCTGGAGGAGGCCATGGCGGCGATCGCCGAGGACGGCCTCGCCTCCCTCACGATGTCGGCGCTGGCCGAACGGCTCGGCACCAGCGGCGGCCACATCCTGTACTACTTCGGCTCCAAGGACCGGCTGCTGCTCGCCGCGCTGCGCTGGAGCGAGGCCGCGCTCGCGGAGGAGCGCCGGACCCTGCTGGCCCGCAGGACCGCCGCCGAGCGCAAGCTGGACGACTTCCTCCGGCTGTATCTTCCCCGCGGCCCCCGGGACCCGCGCTGGACGCTGTGGATCGAACTCTGGGCGAGGACCCCCGGGAACACCGAACTCCAGGACGCCCAGCGGGAACTGGACGCCGACTGGCAGCGCGACCTGGAGTCGCTGCTCGTGGCCGGCGCGGCCCGGGGCCGGTTCGCGCCGCTCGACGCGCCCGCCCGCGCCTCCGAACTCCTCGCCCTCCTCGACGGATTGAGCACCCGGGTCGTCCTCGGCCAGGACTCCGGCCCCGACGCGCGCCCGGCCCTGGAGGCCGCCCGCGCCGCGGCGGCGCTCCTCGTCCCGCGGGCGTGAAGCGCTCCCGGTCAGCCTTCGGCGGGGGTGACCGCCGGCTCGAACGGCCAGGCGGGGGCGTCGGGGTGACGCTCCGTCTGCTCGGCGTACCAGAGCACCTGCTCGGTGTGGAGCGCGGGCCGCGAGAGCCGCGCCACCGCCGGGTACGCCGCGGCCACCGCCGCCGCCACGCCCAGCGCCGCCCGCGCGTCCGAGGCCGGATCGCCCGGGTGCTCGTGCGGGACGCCGTACCAGGCCGCGACCGCGGGCAGCGACCGCCCGCCGGGCCGGTAGCGGTCGGCGTGCCGGTCGAGGACCAGCGGGTCGCAGACCGGGGCGACGACGCCGTCCGGGAGGCGGTCGGCGAGCGGGGCGAGGCCGTGGCGGAGGAGTTCCGCGTGGAGCGTCGTCAGGACGTACGGGGCGTACCACACGACGAGCAGTTCACGGCGCGCGAGGTGGCCGGCGACCAGCGCGGCGAGCTCGTCCAGGGCACCGGCGGCCAGGGCGCGGGCGGCCGGTCCGGACCCGGGTTCCACGGCCCAGTCCCGCGCCTCGCCGCCGGTCCCCCGGACGGCCGCCGCCGTGATCCGGTCCCGTTCCGGGCGGTTCCCTGTGGCGGCGATGTCCAGGGCGAGCAGCGTCCGCCGGTGCCAGCCCTGGTGGTCGCCGGGCGGCGGCGGACCGGGCACGGGCGCGTGGGCGCGGTGGAACACCTCCCAGCCCCGGGCGCCGTGCCGGAGCACACCGCCGCCCGCCGGCACCGGCCCGCCGCAGCGCGCGCACTCCGCGTCGTACGCGTTGGCGCGCTCCTCGGGGCTCACAGGGCCTGCGGGGATCGCGGGCTCACCGGTCACGCGGGGCCGGTGCCGTCCCGGTACGCCTCCAGGAGCCGCAGCCACACCTCGCTGATCGTGGGGTACGAGGGGACGGCGTGCCACAGGCGGGAGACGGGGACCTCGGCGGTGACGGCGACGGTGGCGGCGTGGAGGAGTTCGCCGACCGCCGGGCCGACGAAGGTGGCGCCGAGCAGGACCTCGCGTTCGAGGTCCACGACGAGCCGGGCCGCGCCGCTGTAGCCCTGGGCGTAGAGGCCGGCGCCGGCGACCGAGCGCATGTCGACGTCCACGGCGCGGACGCGGTGCCCCGCGCGTTCGGCCTCGGCGAGGCTGAGGCCGACGGCGGCGGCCTCCGGGTCGCAGAAGACCACCTGCGGGACGGCGGCGTGGTCGGCGGTGGCCGCGTGCGGGCCCCACGGCGCGGGGTCCTCGGCCCGGTCGCCGCTCGCGCGCGCGGCGATCGCGGCGCCCGCGATCCGCGCCTGGTACTTGCCCTGGTGGGTCAGGAGCGCGCGGTGGTTGACGTCCCCGACGGCGTAGAGCCAGTCGGTGCCGGTGACGCGGAGGCTGTCGTCGACGTCGAGCCAGGAGCCGGGTTCCAGGCCGACGGTCTCCAGCCCGATGTCGTCCGTGCGCGGCGCGCGCCCGGTGGCGAAGAGGACCTCGTCGCCCTCGACCGTGTCGCCGCCCTCCAGGACGACCGTGACGGGACCGGCGCCGCCGTCGCGGACGACCGCCTCCACGGAGGCTCCGGTGCGCACGTCGGCGCCGCGCGCCCGCAGCGCCTCGGCGACGCGCTCGCCGACGAACGGCTCCATGCGCGGCAGCAGGCCGTCGCCGCGTACCAGCATGGTCACGTGGGAGCCGAGGGCGTGCCAGGCGGTGGCCATCTCGACGCCGACGACGCCGCCGCCGACGACGACCAGGCGCCCCGGGACCCGGTCGGCGCTGGTCGCCTCGCGGCTGGTCCAGGGGCGGGCGCCGGCGAGGCCGGGCAGCGGGGGCAGGACGGCGCGGCTGCCGGTGCAGACCGCGACGGCGTGCCGGGCGGTCAGGACGTGGTGCTCGCCCTCGGGGCCGTCGACGGCGACGCGGCGGGGGCCCTGCACGCGCCCGTGGCCGCGGTAGACGCGTACACCGATCGAGTCCAGCCAGTCGAGCTGCCCGTCGTCCTTCCAGTGCCCGACGGTCTCGTCCCGGTGGGCGAAGACGTCGAGGGCGTCCAGCGGCCCGTGGACGGCCTCGCGCAGGCCGGGGACCTTGCGGGCGTCGGAGCGGGCGAGGACCGGGCGGAGCAGCGCCTTGCTGGGCATGCAGGCCCAGTAGGAGCATTCTCCGCCGAGCAGTTCGGCCTCCACGATCGCGGCGGTGAGGCCGGCGGCGCGCACCCGGTCGACGACGTTCTCGCCGACCGGTCCCGCGCCGAGGACCACCACGTCGTACTCGTGCTCGTTCTCCACCGTTCGCGTCATGGGGAACAGTCTGGTGGGTAGGGGCCGGAATAGCACGGCGCGCTGGTCCGTTGTGCGGTGCGAGTCCCGAGGGGACCGCGAGGACACCACCGGAGACGGAGAGGCGGCAGCATGAGCACCATCGAGCTCACCAAGGACAACTTCGACGAGGTCGTGAGCGGGAACGACTTCGTCCTGATCGACTTCTGGGCTTCCTGGTGCGGTCCGTGCCGTCAGTTCGGCCCGGTCTACGAGGCGGCGTCCGAGCGCCACCAGGACCTGGTCTTCGCCAAGGTCGACACCGAGGCGCAGCAGGAGCTGGCCGCCGCGTTCGAGATCCGGTCGATCCCGACGCTGATGATCGTCCGCGACAACGTGGCCGTCTTCGCGCAGCCGGGCGCGCTGCCGGAGGCCGCGCTGGAGGACGTCATCGGCCAGGCGCGGAACCTCGACATGGACGAGGTCCGCAAGGCCGTCGCCGCGCAGCAGTCCTCGTCGCAGTGACGCGAACACGGCCTTCGGGCCCGTGACACGTGTGAGCCCCCGCTCAGGCGGGGGCTCACACGTGTCCGTGGGGCCTGGCGCGTCAGCGCTCCAGGACCAGGGCCAGGCCCTGCCCGACGCCGATGCAGAGGGCGGCGAGGCCGGTGCCGGAGCCGGCGGCGGCGAGCTGGTGGGCGACGGAACCGGCGAGGCGGGCGCCGGAGGCGCCCAGCGGGTGGCCGAGGGCGATGGCGCCGCCGCGGGGGTTGACGACGGCGGGGTCGAGTTCCGGCCACTCGGCGAGGCAGCCGAGGGCCTGCGCGGCGAACGCCTCGTTCAGCTCGAAGGTCGTCAGGTCGGCGAAGGAGCGGCCGGCCTTGGCGAGGGCGCGGCGCACCGCCTCGACCGGGCCGAGGCCGAAGAGCTGGGGCTCGATGCCGGTGACGGCGGAGGCGCGGACGCGGGCGAGCGGTTCGCGGCCGGTGGCGCGCAGGCCGTCCTCGTCGACGAGGAGGAGGGCGGCGGCGCCGTCGTTGAGCGGGGAGGCGTTGCCGGCGGTGACGGTGCCGCCGTCGGGCCGGAAGGCGGGCTTGAGGCGGCCGAGCGCCTCCAGGGAGGTGTTCTCGCGGACGCATTCGTCGCGGTCGAGGTCGGCGCCGGGGTACGGGACGACCTCGTCGTCGTACAGGCCCTTGGCCCACGCCTCGGCGGCCTTGCGGTGGCTGTCGAGGGCGAAGGCGTCCTGCCGGTCGCGGCCGATGCCGTGCTTGTCGGCGACGAGTTCGGCGCCCTCGCCGAGGGAGACGGTCCAGTCGGCGGGCATCCGGGGGTTGGTCATGCGCCAGCCGAGGGTGGTCGAGTGGAGCTGCTGGTGGCCGGCGGGGAAGGCGCGTTCGGGCTTCTGGAGGACCCAGGGGGCCCGGGACATCGACTCGACGCCGCCGGCGATCGCCACGGAGGCGTCGCCGAGGGCGATGGCGCGGGCGGCCTGGATCACGGCCTCCAGGCCGGAGCCGCAGAGCCGGTTGACCGTGACGCCGGGGACGCTGACGGGGAGCCCGGCGAGCAGCACGGCCATGCGGGCCACGTCGCGGTTGTCCTCGCCGGCGCCGTTGGCGTCGCCGAAGTAGACGTCGTCGACGCGGGCCGGGTCCAGGTCCGGGGTGCGGTCGACGAGGGCCTTGACGACGTGGGCGGCGAGGTCGTCCGGCCGTACGGAGGCGAGGCCGCCGCCGAACTTCCCGATCGGGGTGCGGACGGCGTCGACGATGTACACGTCGCGGATGCTCATCGGTTCTCTCCCGGGTGACCGGCGGACGACTCTGTTCGCCTGGTGAAAGAAGTTTCGCGCTCCTGCGCGCGCAGAGTTTGGGCCCGCCGGTCCGCCCTGTCAACGGGCCCCCTCCCCGAACCGCCCGGTATCGGTCGGCGCCGGGCGGAGAGGACCGGCCCTCCGCGCGGTCCCGTCACTCCGTCGCCGCGTCCCGCACCAGGGCCACCAGGCCGTAGTCGAGCTCGCGGCCGTCGACCAGCAGGGCCTCGACCGTGCGGGTCTCCGGGTCGACGTCGGCGACGATGCCGTGACCTTCGTAGATCGGGTATCCGGACGCGCCCTGGCGGCCGGTGCGCTCCACCACGGCGGACCGGACCGCGCTGTCGGCGACGCCGGCGCCGCCCCGGTCCTCGACGTGGGCGGGCACCAGGAGGATCTCGTAACGGTTCGGGTGAGTGCTCATGTTCCCGACGCTAAGCGCTCAGCTGGACTCCCGCCGGACGACCCGCGAGTCCAGGAGGGCGCGCGGGGCGGTCGCCCCGGCGACGCCGTTCACCGCGTCGTCGACCAGCCGGGCCAGTTCGTGCCCGGGCATCATGTCGACGCGCACGGTGGTCAGGCGGGGGCGGAGCAGGCGGCCGAGGAGGAGGTCGTCGGCGCCGACGACGGCGGTCTCGTCGGGGACGGTCGTGCCGGCGTCCTGGAGGGCGCGCATCAGGAGCATGGCGTACTCGTCGTTGTACGCGAAGACGGCGTCGAGGGCGAGGCGGGGCCAGCGCCCGGCCAGCTCCTCGGCGGACTCCTCGGTGTACGAGAGGGGCAGGGGTACGACGGTGGCGCGGGCGGCCTCGGCGGCGCGGCGGGCGCCCTCGAGGCGGGGCCCGGAGAACATGCCGAGCCCCGGCTCCTCGGGGACGACGACGCCGATCCTGCGGCGGCCGGTGGCGATCAGGTGCTCGACGGCGACGGCGCCGATGCGCGACTGGTCCAGCACGAGGGAGTGGGTGCCGTCCGCCGGCCGGGTCCCGACGGTGAGCACCGCCTTGACGCCGGAGCGTCGCAGGATGTCCACGGCCTCGGGCGTCATCTCGACCTCGCCGGTCGAGACGACGGCGGCGGGGCGCAGCTCGGCCCACGCGCGGGCGGCGTCCTCGGGGGCGAGACCGACGCTGCCGTACTGGACGACGGTGTAGTCGAGGCGGCGCAGGGCCCACTGGAGGTCGTGGTGGAAGCGGCTGTAGAGCGGGCCGACGGGCACGTGCGCGGCGGGCAGGAGGACCATCCGGCTGTGTCCGGCGCGCAGGGTGCGGGCGGCGGCGTGGGGGACGTAGCCGAGTTCGCGGGCCGCCTCGCGGACCCGTTCGCGGGTCGGTTCGCTGATGCGGACGGCCGAGGTGTTGTTCAGCACGTAGCTGACGGTGGCCCGGGAGACGCCGGCGAGGCGGGCCACGTCCGCGCTGGTCGGTACGGAACGGGCGGGGGCACGGCCCGGGGGGCCGTCGGCAGGCTGTTCGATCGGCTGGCTCATCGCTTCGGCATCTTTCCAGAAGAATCCCGGCGCGGGTCTGGCGGATGGCCGGAAGTGAGTGCTACACAATGCTGACACGCGTCACTGACACGTGTCACTCCCCCCGAATCATCCGCTCACCGCCCCCTCGTCGGGCGTTCTCCCCTGGAGGGCACTGTGGCCCTTTCCTCTCCCGGAACCGGAGCCGGAGCCGAGACCGGAGCCGAGACCGGAGCCGAGACCGGAGCCGAGACCGGAGCCGGCGGCGGCACCGGTTCCGCCGCCGCGGGCCCGGGCCCCGGCTCCGCCGCCGGCCCTCGGGCCACCCGCGGTCTGCTGCCGCTGCTCCTCCTCGGCAACACCTCCCTGTACGCCCTCTACATCGGCGTGCCCGGGCTGCTGCTCGCGCTCCAGATCGAGGCGATCGACCCGGCCGACAAGGTGGCGAACTTCGGTCTCGTCTCCGGCATATCCGCGATCTTCGCGACCGTCTTCAACCCGGTCGCCGGGGCGCTCTCCGACCGCTCGGGGCGCCGCAACCCCTGGATCCTGGCCGGCGGTCTGCTCGCCGTGCCGGTGATGCTGCTGCTCGGCAGCGTGCACACGATCCTGCTGGTCACCATCGCCTGGTGTCTGGGACAGGCGGTGCTGAACGTCTACCAGGCCGCCCTCACCTCCGTGGTGCCCGACCGGGTGCCGTTCGGCTCGCGCGGGAAGGCGTCGGCGGCCGTCGGCCTCGGCCTGCCGATCGGCTCCACGGTCGGCGCCCTGGTCGGCGCGGCGTTCTCGGACGACTACCGGACGGGGTACCTGGTCTTCGGCGCGGTCGTCGCCGTCACCGCGGTCGTCTTCACGTCGCGCGCCCGCGAGGAGCGGATGCCCGCCCGGGCGCCGATGCCGGTCACGGCGCAGATCGCCGCCTTCGGCAGCGCCCTGAAGGACCACGACTTCCGCTGGGCGTTCATCGGCCGGGCCCTGCTGGTCCTCGGCTACTTCGCGGTGGCCGGCTTCCAGCTGTACATCCTCAAGGACCACACCGTCCTGCCGGCCGGGCTGTCGGCCGAGGAGGCCGTGGCCGTCCTGATGCCGGTGAACTCCGTCGCGATGATGGTCTCCACGGTCCTCGGCGGCTGGCTGTCGGACCGCTTCGACCGGCGCAAGCTGTTCGTCGGCGCCTCGGCGGCGCTCGCCGCCGCCGCCCTGCTGATCCCGGCGGTCTCCACCAGCTGGACCGCGATGCTCGTCTTCTCGGTCGTCAACGGCCTCGGCTTCGGCTGCTACATGGCCGTGGACACGGCCCTGGTGACGATGGTCCTGCCGAAGGCGGAGGACGCGGCCCGCGACATGGGCGTCCTGAACGTCGCCAACGCGGGACCGCAGATCGTGGCGCCGTTCGTCGCCTCCGCGGTGGTCTCGATCGGCGGCGGCTACACCCCGCTGTTCCTCCTCGCGGCGGTCCTCTCGATCCTGGGCGCCCTCGCGGTCCGCCCGATCCGCTCCGTACGCTGATCAAGCCGCCCGCCAACCCCCTGCGGGCCGCGCCCTTCTGACGTACCGTTCGGGCATGGACGAGTCGACGGACAGCTCGATGACGGGACTGCTCGGCCGGGTGACCGGGACCATCGGGCCCGGGCTCGTCGGCGAGGTGATCATCCGGATCCGCGGCGGCGCCGAGCACTTCCTCGCCTACGCCGCCTCCCCGAAGCAGCGGATCGAGGTCGGCTCCCTCGTCACCGTCGTGGAACACCTCCCTCCGCGCACCGTCTACGTCACAACCGTGTACGACCTCTGACACGACGTCCGGCACGACGGTTGAGCCGCGTCCCTCCCGGGCGCACACTCCCCTCACCGGGTCCGCACGGCCCCGGTGAAGGGGGACCTTGCCCATGGGCATCGGCATTCTGGCGGGCGCCGTCGTCGGTTCGCTCGTCGTCCTGATCGTCCTGTTCAAGATGATGTGGCGCGTCGCGGAACCCAACGAGGCGCTCATCATTTCCGGTTCCAACCACAAGAACGAGGGCCTCGGCGAGGGCATGGGGTTCCGCATCGTCACCGGCCGCGGCACCCTCGTGGTGCCCGGCGTGCAGGCGGTGCGGAAGCTGTCGCTGGACCTCAACGAGACCCAGTTGCAGGTCGAGTGCGTCACCCACCAGGGCATTCCGCTCAAGGTCCGGGGTGTGGTGATCTTCAAGGTGGGCGACGACTTCGTGTCGATCGCGAATGCCGCCCGCCGCTTCCTCGACCAGCAGAAGCTGATGAGCGAGCGGGTGCACATCGTCTTCGCCGGTCATCTCCGCGCCATCGTCGGCGGGTTGACCGTCGAGGACATGATCCGTGACCGGGAGAAGCTGACCGGGCAGGCCCGTTCGGCCTGTGGCACGGAGATGGAGAAGCTCGGCCTGATCGTCGACTCGCTCCAGATCCACGAGATCGAGGACCCGACCGGCTACATCAGGAACCTCGCCGCCCCGCACGCGGCGGCCGTCCAGCGCGACGCCCGGATCGCGCAGGCGGAGGCCAACCGGCGGGCGACCGAGGCCGAACAGCAGGCCGCCGCCCGGATGTCGGAGGCCACCCGCGACAGCGAGATCCTCCAGGCCGGCTACCAGGCGGAGCGGGACCAGGCCAGCGCCCGCGCCCGGCAGGCCGGTCCGCTCGCCGAGGCCGCCTCCCGCCAGGAGGTCGTCGTCCAGGAGACCCGGGTCGCGGAGCTGGAGGCGCACCGCAAGGAGCAGCAGCTCCAGGCGGACGTCCGCAAGCCGGCCGACGCGCTGGCCTACGAGACCCGGACGCTGGCCGAGGCCGAGCGCGACGCCCGGATCTCGGCCGCCCAGGCCAAGGCCCGCGAGACCGAACTGGCCAGCGCCGCGGCGGCGACGGCCACCCGGGTCACCGGCGAGGCCGAGGCGGAGGCGGCCCGGGCGAAGGGGCTCGCGGTGGCCGAGGCCACCCGGGCGAAGGGCCTGGCCGAGGCCGAGTCGATCAAGGCGCGGGCGGCGGCGCTCGCGGAGAACCAGGAGGCCGTGGTCGCCCAGCAGCTGGCCGAGAAGTGGCCGGAGATCGTCGAGGCGGGCGCGTCCGCCTTCGGCAACGTGGACCAGATGGTCCTGCTGAACGGCGCCGACGGCATGGCCGACATGTTCGCCAAGGCGCTGACCATGGGCGGCACGGGCCTCGGTCTGGCCCGCCAGCTCCTGGCCACCATGGGCCCGGCCTCCCCGGCCGCCCAGCCCGCTGCCGCCCCGGCCGCCCCGGCCGTGCCGGCGGCGCGCGGCGGCGAGAAGGAGGTGACGAGGGCCGAGATCACCGTCGACGACGCGTGAGACGAGCCCTGCCCCTCGGTACGCAGGACGGGCCCGGCGCCGTGATGGCGCCGGGCCCGTCCCGTGACCCCGCGATCCCCGCGTACCCCGCGCGACCGCTCACCACCCCGTTCGCCGCGCGGTCAGTTGTGGCCGAACCGGCGCTCTCTGCGGTGGGACGGCGTGTCGATGAGGGACTTCGGCGACTCGGCGGCGGCCGGCGTCCCGCGCTTCTCCTTGGCGGACGTGGTGTCGCGGTGCTCGTGGCCGCCCGTGCGGGCGCCCTTGTTCACCCGGGTCTGCTTCTTGCCCACGATCAGTGCCTCCCGTGCGACGGCTCTCGGACGCGAGTCCGTGTCCTTTCAGGCTCGCACGGGCGTACGGAGCGCGCATGGCGGGACGGGTCAGGCGGCGGGCGCCAGGACCCTGCGGAAGGCGGCGAGCGTCGGGGTGCCCGAGGTCCGGTCCAGGACGGCGAAGACGGTCTCGTCGAAGTGGCCGGCGAACCGTCCGTCCCCGGTCAGCAGCGCCTTGAAGGCGCCCGCCACCTCCGCCGGGTCGTTCTGGAAGACGCCGCATCCCCAGGCTCCCAGCACGAGGCGGCGGTACCCCTCGGCCGCGGCCGTCTCCAGCACCCGCTCCGCGCGGGAGGCGAGGGCGGCGGGGAGCCGGTGGGCCAGCTCGGGGTTCCGGCGGCGGACGACGCCGGCGTTCGGCGCGGGCGAGGTCAGGAAGCCGACGGTGAAGGGGTCGGCGAGCAGCGCCCCTCGGTCGTCGCGGAAGACGGGCACCCGCGGCGAGTGGATCACCCGGTCGGTGTAGAAGGCGTCCCGCTCCGCACGGTGGTGCGCGTAGTAGGCGGGGGCGCGGAGCAGGGTGGCGTGCAGGGCGGAGGAGCGGCACAGGGCCTCCTCCTGGGCCTGGGCCCCGTTGAGGTAGCCGCCGCCGGGGTTGCGGGCGGAGGCGAAGTTCAGGACGGCGACCGGGCCGCCGGGGTCGGCGGCGGTCATCCGGCGGGCGGCGGCGAGGCTGCTCTCGCCGGTGACCTCGATCCGGCCGGGACGGTCGATGCCGGGGGTGACGGGGACGGGGGCGGGGCCGTGGAGACGGGTTCCGGCCAGGGCGGCGGCCAGGTCCTCGCGGAGGGAGACGGTCCGCCCGTCGGGGGCGGTGTAGGAGCCCGCGGCGACGATCGCCTCGGTCTGCCGCGCGATCTCGCGCAGTCGTGCACTCATGCGGTGCAGGATGATCGTTTCCGCACGGCCGGGACAAACGATTTTCCGGAGCGGGTGCCCCTCTGGGGTCCGCCCCGGTGTCCCTCCGGCGTCCACCAGGAGACCGTCCGGCGCCCACGGGATGACTGCCGGGCGTCCGTGCGGACGCCCGGGCCGGGAGGCGCCGGGCCGGGGGGCGTTTTACGGACGTCCGGGAGCACGGGAGGCGCGCGCGGGGGCGCGCAGGCGCTCTTGCACGCCGCCCGGCGGTGGCTTTAGGTGGAAGGCAGCGGCTTCCCGACCGGTTCCGCGACCAGCACCTGGAGGTGCACGGATGACGCCCAGCGGCACCCCGCGCGGCGGACCGCCCCTCACCGAGGAGGCGGCCGAGGATCTGCTGCGCTGTATCTGTTTCAAGACCGGCCCGCCCCGGACCGTGGGGGCGGAGCTGGAATGGCTCGTCCACGACCTGCGCGACCCGCGCGAGCCGGTGCCCCCGTCCCGGCTGGCGTCCGCGCTCGACGCCGTACGGTCCGTGCCGCTGGTGTCGGCGCTCACCTTCGAACCCGGCGGGCAGCTGGAGCTCAGCTCGCGTCCGGCCGGTTCTCTCATGGAATGCCTGGACTCGCTCGCCTCCGACCTGGCGGCGGTGCGCTCGGCGCTGGGCCCGCTCGGCCTGACGCTGAGCGGGTACGGGGTCGATCCGTGGCACGCGCCGCGCGAGCGGGTGCTGCGGGAGCCGCGGTACGACGCGATGGAGACGGCCCTCGCCCGGACCGGTCCGGCGGGCCGGGCGATGATGTGCGAGTCGGCCTCGGTGCAGGTCTGCCTGGACGCCGGCCACGAGGAGCCGGGCCCGCTCGGCTATCTGCGCCGCTGGGAGCTGGCGCACCTGTTCGGCGCGGTGCTGGTGGCGGTCTTCGCCAACTCGCCGCAGCACGGCGGGCGGCGGACCGGCTGGCGCTCCACCCGGCAGTCGCTGTGGGCGGAGCTGGACCCGCGGCGGACGCTGGCGCCGCCGGCGGACGGCGATCCGCGCGCCGCGTGGACCGCGCACGTGCTGGACACCCCGGTGCTGTGCGTGCGCGCGGACGAGGGCCCGTGGCTGGTGCCGGAGGGGCTGACCTTCCGGGAGTGGCTGCGGACCGGGCTGCCGCGTCCGGCCGACGCGGACGACCTGCGCTACCACCTGACGACGCTGTTCCCGCCGGTCCGGCCGCGCGGCCACCTGGAGCTGCGGATGATCGACGCGCAGCCGGGCGCGGACGGCTGGATGGTGCCGGTGGCGCTGACGACGGCGGTCTTCGAGGACGCCGAGGCGGCCGAGGCGGTGTGGCGGGCGGTACGGCCGCTGGCCGGGCCGGCCGGGGCGGAACCGGCGCCCCGGAACGCGCTGTGGCGGCGGGCGGCCCGCGACGGGCTCACCGACCCCGCTCTGCGCGCCGCCGCCCGCGAGGCCTTCGCGGCGGCCCGCCCCGCGCTGCGGCGGATCGGCGCGGGCGAGCAGGTGCGGAAGGCCGTGGACGCCTTCCGGGAACGGTACGTGGATCCCGGGTGCTGCCCGGCCGACGAACTCCAGGTGATGACGTCATGACCGGCACGAAGGCGACGACCGGCACCACCGGCGCGGACGGCACCGGCACCGCCGCCACCGGCCCCGCTGCGGTGGACGCGGAGGCGCTGCGGACCCGCGCGCTGGCCGCGCTCAGCGCCGCCCGGGACCGCACCCGGCTGCTCACCGACAGCGTGGACGACGGCGAACTCACGGCCCAGCACTCGCCGTTGATGTCCCCGCTGGTCTGGGACCTGGCGCACATCGGGAACCAGGAGGAGCTGTGGCTGTGGCGGGAGGTCGCGGGCCGGGAGGCGCTGCGGCCGGAGATCGACCCGCTGTACGACGCGTTCGCGCACCCGCGCGCCGAACGTCCCTCGCTCCCCCTGCTGTCGCCCGCCGAGGCCCGGTCGTACACCGCCGACGTACGCACCCGGGTGCTGGACGTGCTCGCCGGGGCCCGGATGGACGGGTGTCCGCTGCTCGACGCGGGCTTCGCCTTCGGGATGATCGCCCAGCACGAACAGCAGCACGACGAGACCATGCTGATCACCCATCAGCTGCGGAAGGGTCCGGCCGCGCTGACCGCTCCCCCGCCGCCGGTCCATCCCTCGGGGCCGCTCCCTGCGGAAATCCTCGTGCCCGGCGGACCGTTCACCATGGGCACCTCGGACGAGCCGTGGGCGCTCGACAACGAACGCCCCGCGCACACCCGTACCGTCGCCGCCTTCCACATCGACACCGTGCCGGTCACCAACGGCGCCTATCTGGCGTTCATGGCGGACGGCGGCTACACCGACCGGCGGTGGTGGCACCCGGAGGGGTGGGAGCGGATCCGCGAACACGACGTCGTGGCACCGCTGTTCTGGCGGCAGGAGGGCGGGCAGTGGCTGCGCCGCCGGTTCGGGGTGACCGAGCCGGTGCCGGAGGACCAGCCCGTGGTGCACGTGAGCTGGTACGAGGCGGACGCCTACGCGCGCTGGGCGGGCCGGCGGCTGCCGACGGAGGCGGAGTGGGAGAAGGCGGCGCGGCACGACCCGGTGACCGGCCGTTCCCGCCGCTACCCGTGGGGCGACGCCGACCCCGGCCCGGACCACGCCAATCTCGGCCAGCGGCACCTGCGGCCCGCGCGGGCCGGGAGCTATCCGGCGGGCGCCTCGCCGCTCGGGGTGCGGCAGCTCATCGGCGACGTGTGGGAGTGGACGGCGAGCGACTTCCTGCCGTACCCGGGCTTCCGCGCCTTCCCGTACAAGGAGTACTCCGAGGTGTTCTTCGGGCCGGAGTACAAGGTGCTGCGCGGCGGCTCGTTCGCCGTGGACGCGGTCGCCTGCCGGGGCACCTTCCGCAACTGGGACTATCCGGTGCGGCGGCAGATCTTCGCCGGCTTCCGCACCGCGCGCTCCGCGGAGCTCGACTGATGTGCCGTCACATCGCCTATCTCGGCGACCCGGTGGCACTCGGCGAGGTGCTGGTCCGGCCACCGCACGGACTGGTGCGGCAGGCGTGGGCGCCGCGCACGCAGATCAGCGGCGTGGTGAACGCGGACGGCTTCGGCGTCGGCTGGTACGCGGACGGGGATCCGGTCCCGGCCCGGTACCGGCGCGCGGGGCCGATCTGGGGCGACCTGTCCTTCCTGGACCTGGCCCGGGTGGTGCGCAGCCGGGCCCTGCTCGGCGCGGTGCGGGGGGCGACGCTGCCGGGCGCGGACGGGGAGGCCGCGGCGGCGCCGTTCGGCTCCGGGCCGTGGCTCTTCAGCCACAACGGGGCGGTGCCGGGCTGGCCGGAGGCGCTGACGGCGCCGGCCGCGGGGCTGTCGGCGGCGGAGCTGCTGGCGCTGGAGGCGCGGACGGACTCGGCGCTGCTGTGGGCGCTGGTCCTGCACCGGCTGCGGGCCGGGCAGGCGCCGGGGGACGCGCTCGCCGGGACGGTGCTGGCGGCGGCCGAGGCCTCGCCGGAGGCGCGGCTCAACCTGCTGCTGACCGACGGGGAGCAGGTCGCGGCGACGGCGTGGGGGAACAGCTTGTGGTGTCTGTCGGGTCCCGGCCTGGTGGTCGTGGCCTCCGAACCGTTCGACGACCGTCCGGACTGGCGGGAGGTGCCCGAGCGCACGCTCGTCACCGCGTCCCGTACCGAGGACGTCGTCCTCACCCCGCTCAAGGAGCCGACCGCGTGAGCACGTTCCAGCTGACCCGCACCCTCGCCCCGGACGCCGCCGCCGCCGATCTGCGCGCCGACGTGCTGAAGGGCCTGACCCGCTCGCCGAAGGAGCTGCCGCCGAAGTGGTTCTACGACGCGCGGGGCAGCGAGCTGTTCGACGAGATCACCCGGTTGCCGGAGTACTACCCGACGCGCGCGGAGCGGGAGATCCTGGTCGCGCGGGCGCCGGAGATCGCGGCGGCGACCGGGGCCCGGACGCTGGTGGAGCTGGGGTCGGGGTCGTCGGAGAAGACCCGGTTCCTGATCGACGCGCTGCGGCCGGGCCTCGCCGCGTACGTGCCGGTGGACGTGAGCGAGTCGGCGCTGACGGGCGCGGCGGAGGCGCTGCTGGCGGACCGGCCGGAGCTGCGGGTGCACGCGATGGTCGCGGACTTCACACGGGGGCTCGCGCTGCCGGAGACGCCGGGGCCGCGGCTGGTGGCGTTCCTGGGCGGGACGATCGGCAATCTGCTGCCGGACGAGCGGCGGGAGTTCCTGCGCTCGGTGCGGGCGATGACGGCGCCGGGTGACGGGTTCCTGCTGGGCACGGACCTGGTGAAGGACGAGGCGACCCTGGTGGCCGCGTACGACGACGCGGCCGGGGTGACGGCGGAGTTCAACAAGAACGTGCTGGCGGTGATCGACCGGGAGCTGGGGGCGGACGCGGATCCGGCCGACTTCGACCACGTGGCCCGGTGGGACCGGGAGCGGGAGTGGATCGAGATGCGGCTGCGGGCGCGGCACGCGTTGACCGTGAAGATCCCCGAGCTGGATCTGATGGTGCCGTTCGAGGAGGGCGAGGAGCTGCGGACGGAGGTGTCGGCGAAGTTCCGTCAGGAGGGGGTGCGGGCGGAGCTGGCCGGGGCCGGGTTCGAGCTGTCGCGGTGGTGGACGGACGGCGAGGGCCGGTTCGCGCTGTCGCTGGCGACGGCGCGGTAGAAGGCGGGGGCGGCCGGGGCGGCGGGCTGCCGGGGTACGGCGGTGAGCCGCGGCGGCTGCCGGTGGACGGCGCGCTGCGCGGCGGCGGCGAGGGCCCGGCGGTCCGGGTGCCGGACCGGGGAGAGCGGGTCCAGGATCCGCAGCTCGGCGGTGAGTCCCGGTGTCCGCGCGACCCGCCACAGCGACGCGCCCAGCGGGTCGTCGCCCACGTACGCGGCCGTCCCGCGGGGCCGGTAGTCGATCCGTACCGGCTGGACGTCGGTGCCGGTGTCGACGGCCGCCTGGAAGAGGGCGGGGCGGAACCGGCCGCCGGCCCGGCCGCACCAGGTGGAGCCCTCGGGGAAGGCGGTCACCCGGCCGCCGGCGGCCAGCGCGTCCGCGACCTCCCGCACGGTGCCGGGCAGCCGGCGCAGGCCGTCGCGGTCGATGAAGAGGGTGCCGCCGAGGGCGGCGAGCACGCCGAGCACGGGCCAGTCGCGGACCTCCCGTTTGGCGATCATCCGCCCGGGCAGGACGGCGGCGACGAGCGGGATGTCCAGCCAGGAGACGTGGTTGGCGACCACGAGGGCGGGCCGGCCGGGCGGCGGCGGGGTTCCGGTGACGACCGTGCGGACGCCGAAGGCGCGGACGACCGCGCGCGTCCAGAGCCGTACGAGCGCGAGCCTGCCGGCGGCGGGCAGCAGGCCGGCCGCCGGCGACAGCACCACGCCGAGGAGGACGGTCGCGAGCCCGGCCGCCAGGCGGGCGCAGGCCAGCGGCGCCGGCACGGGCCGGGCCGACCCGGCGCCGGGGTCCGGGTGGGCCGCGCAGTGGTGGCCCGGGGTGCACGGCGCCGTGGGCAGCCACGGCGAGGGGTGCGGGACGGCGCCGTTCACGACGCCGGGACGAGCGAGAGGAAGTGGCGCAGGTAGCGCGGGTTGGTCCGGCGGAGCGACAGCAGCACGTACAGGTCGGCGACGCCGAAGTCGGGGTCGTGGGCGGGGGCGCCGCAGACCCAGGCGCCGAGCCGGACGTAGCCGCGGAGCAGGGCGGGCAGTTCGGTGCGGCCCTCGGGGCGGCGGACGCCGTCGGCGTTCCACAGCTTGTGCGGGGTGACCCAGTACTCCTCGGGGGCGAGGTGCTTCGCCTTGACGGTGTCCCAGGTGGCGGCGGCCAGCGCGCCGCCGTCGGCGAGCGGGATCGAGCAGCAGCCGGCCAGCCACTCGTGGCCGGTGCGGGTCATGTAGCGGGCGAGTCCGGCCCAGATGAGGGCGATGACGGCGCCGTTGCGGTGGGCGGGGTGGACGCAGGAGCGTCCGACCTCGACGAGGTCGTGGCGGACGGGGGCGAGCCGGCTGAGGTCGAACTCGGTCTCGGAGTAGAGCCGGCCGGCGACGGCGGCGCGTTCCGGCGGCAGGATCCGGTAGGTGCCGACGACCTCTCCGGTGGTCTCCTCGCGGACCAGGAGGTGGTCGCAGTAGGCGTCGAAGGCGTCGCTGTCGAGGCCCGGCTCGGGGCCGTCGAGCCGGGCGCCCATCTCGCCGGCGAAGACCAGGTGGCGCAGGCGCTGGGCGGCCCGTACGTCGTCCTGGTCGCGGGCGAGTTCCACGACGTACCGGGGCGCGGGCGCCCCGTCCGCCGGGGTGGTGGCCGGGCCGGGCTGCGCGGGGATCGCGGCGGCGGGCTCGATGCCGGCCGGCACGGGGACGGCCGGGGCGGCGGAGTCGGCGAGCGCGGTCGGGAGTGCGGGCATGGCGGTCTCCTCCGGCGTACGGAAGGTGAAGGGTCGGCGCCGGTCCGCGAGCGGTGCGGGCCGGCACCTCGTTTCTTCCGCCGCCGGCTGGATTCGACATGACCGGCCGGGGGATCGCGGGTGTGGGAAGGCTGAATGCTCCGCGGCGCCCGCGCCGGCGCCCCGCTCCGCCGGGGCGCCGCCCGCCTACTCCGCGAGGGTGTCCGTGATGGCCTGGGAGGCGGTGCGGGCGGCCTTGCGGGCGTCCTCGCCCTCCAGGACGGCGGTCATGAAGGGCTTGATGGGGTTGTCGGCCTCGACGTCGGCCCACTGGGGGGAGTTGGGGGTGGCGCGGCCGTTGGCGGCGCCGGCGGCCATGGCCGCGGTGGCCTCCTGGCCGGAGACGACCGAGGCGAGGCTCTTCTTGTTGGGCACGTACCCCATGGCGCGGGCGAGTTCGGTCTGCCACTTGTCGCCCGCGAGCGCCTTGACGACGTCGAGGGCTTCGCTGCGGTCGGGGGCGTTGTCCGGGATGATCAGGTCGGAGCCGCCGGTGAAGACGGCGCCCGGGGTGCCGGCCTTCTTGCCGGGTATGGGGAAGTAGCCGAGCTTGTCCTTCAGGGCCGGGTTGGCCTTGAGGATGGCGGAGACGGCGCTGGGGACGGCGACGATCTGGGCGACGTCGCCGCGTGCGAAGACCTCGGCCTGCGGGGGGTTCTGCTCGTCGGCGTTCTTCGGGCCGGAGCCGAGGGACTGGAGCTGCTTGTAGAAGTCCATGCCGCGCAGGGCCGCCGCGCTGTCGAGGGTGCCGGTCCAGCCGCCGCCCTCGTCGACGGCGAGCTCGCCGCCCTCGTCCCAGATGAAGCCGGCGAGCGTGTACCAGTCCTGGCCGGCCAGGTAGATGCCCTGGGAGCCCTGCCGGTTGAGCTTCTCGGTGACGTCGAGCCATTCCGCGCGGGTGGCGGGCGGCGCGTCGACGCCGGCGGCGGCGAAGAGGTCCTTGTTGTAGATCACGATGCGGTTGGCGGCGTACCAGGGGATGCCGTACTGGGAGCCGCCGACGCTGCCGGGTTCGGCGAGGCCGGGCAGCCAGTCGTCGCCGCCGAGGTCGCGGACGGACTCCAGGGTGAGGTCGTAGAGCCGGTCGGTGTCGGCGTACTGGGCGACCTGGGTGTTGCCGACCTCGATGAGGTCCGGGCCGCCGCCGCCCTTGATGGCCTCGGTGACCTTCTTGCCGATGCCGGTCCAGTCCTGGATGGTGACGTTGAGCTCGATGTCGTCGTGCTCGTCCTCGTACGCCTCGGTGAAGCGCTTCAGGAAGTCGTCGCTGACGCTGTCCCGCATGAGCCAGATGTCGACCGTACGGGTCTGGCTCCCGGTCCCGGGCAACAGTCCGCAGCCCGCGAGGGCGAGTGCGGTGGCGGCAGCCAGCGGACATGCGAGCAGGCGGTTCTTCACTGAGGTCACCTTCGGTTCAGCACGCGGCGGTGCGGCATGGGGGCTGACCCGACGTGTGGGGGGACCGAACGGGGTGTTCGCGCGGGTATGTGGCCTGGATTCTGGTCTGGACCAACCGAGCGGTCAAGTCCCGGCCCCTCTCGTCACCGGCACACTCGGGGCGATCGGGACGGTTACCCACGGGTACGGGCGAAGGGGGCGGGGCCGCCCCCGTCGTGTCGCGCCCGGCCGCGCCCTGGGGCACGGTGGAGGAGACCCACCGACCGGCACCGAGAGGAGTCCGGCTCCCATGTCGAACCACACCTACCGCGTCACCGAGATCGTCGGCACGTCCACCGAGGGCGTCGACCAGGCCATCCGCAACGGCATCGACCGCGCCTCGCAGACGCTCCGCGGCCTCGACTGGTTCGAGGTCACCCAGGTGCGCGGGCATCTGGTGGACGGGCGGATCGAGCACTACCAGGTCGGCCTGAAGGTCGGCTTCCGGCTGGAGGACGGCGCCTGAACCGCCGGCGGACCGGGCCCCCTCCGGTCAGGTCCTGCCCTCCTCCTCCTGGGCCTCCCGCAGCGCCTCCGAGGGGGTCGCCCAGCGGGCGCGGATCACCGGGAAGCCCGCCGCCTCGGCCGCGTCGCAGACGAGTTCGTCGTCGTCGACGAGCATCCGGACCTCGCGGCCGGCGCCGATCCGCCGCAGGATCTCCACCTTGGTGATCCGCGCGGGCCGGAAGTCGCGGTGCCGCCGCATGTGGACCGGCCCCTCGGGGAGCGCCTGCGCGGCCAGCCACGCCAGCGTGTCGCGCCGGCAGCGCTCCGGACGGCCGGTCAGGTAGACGATCTCGCACTCCTCGGCCGCCGAGCGGCACAGCGCGATGCCCTCCGCCAGCGGCGGGTCGTCGGGCGCCGCCGCGGAGAAGCCGTCCCAGTCCTTGGGCCGACGCTCCAGGAAGTGCTGCCGGTGGGCGGTCGCGGCGAGCGTGTTGTCGAGGTCGAAGACGGCCAGCGGCCGGTGGTCACCTGTCACACGACCAGCCTAGGAGCCGCCACCGACATCCGCCGGGGAGGCGGCACCGGCACCGCCTGCCCCACCTGACGCGTCCGCACCTGACGTCGCGTCGGACGCCTGCCGCGCGGCGGGGAATCGGATATTGGATAAAATCTGCGGATGCAGGATCCGACCTCCGCCCACGACCCGTACGTCCGCGTCCGCGGCGCCCGCGAGCACAACCTGCGGGCCGTGGACGTCGACATCCCCCGGGACACCCTCACCGTCTTCACGGGCGTCTCCGGCTCCGGGAAGTCCTCGCTCGCCTTCGGGACGATCTACGCGGAGGCCCAGCGCCGCTACTTCGAGTCCGTCGCGCCCTACGCCCGCCGCCTCATCCACCAGGTCGGCGCGCCGAAGGTCGGAGAGATCACCGGGCTGCCGCCGGCGGTCTCGCTCGAACAGCGCCGCGCCGCCCCGAGCGCCCGCTCCTCCGTCGGCACCGTCACCACCCTGTCGAACTCGCTACGGATGCTCTACTCCCGCGCCGGCGACTACCCGCCGGGGGCGCCGCGCCTCGACTCCGACGCCTTCTCCCCCAACACCCCGGCCGGCGCCTGCCCCTCCTGCCACGGCCTCGGCCGGATCCACGAGACCAGCGAGGAGCTGCTGGTCCCCGATCCGGGGCTGTCGATCCGCGAGGGCGCCGTCGCCTCCTGGCCGGGCGCCTGGCAGGGCAAGAACCTGCGGGACGTCCTCGACGCCCTCGGGTACGACGTCGACCGGCCGTGGCGCGAGCTGGACCCCGCGGACCGGGAGTGGATCCTCTTCACCGACGAGCAGCCGGTCGTCACCGTGCACCCGGTCCGCGAGGCCGGCCGCATCCAGCGCCCGTACCAGGGCACGTACACCGGCGCCCGCCGACTCCTCCTGCGCACCTACTCGGAGTCGAAGAGCCCCGCGCTGCGAGCCAGGGCGGAACGCTTCCTCACCAGCGCCCCCTGCCCGGTCTGCGGCGGCAGCCGGCTGCGCCCGGAAGCGCTGGCCGTCACCTTCGCCGGCCGGACCGTCGCCGAGCTGGCGGCGCTGCCGCTGACCGCACTGGCCGAGGTGCTGGCCCCGGCCTCCACGCCCGGCGCCCCGGAGACCGCCCGCGTCCTCACCCGGGACCTGCTCGCCCGGATCGCCACCGTCACCGAACTGGGCCTCGGCTACCTGAGCCTCGACCGCACCACCCCCACGCTCTCCAGCGGGGAGCTCCAGCGGCTGCGGCTCGCCACCCAGCTCCGCGCCGGGCTCTTCGGCGTCGTGTACGTCCTCGACGAGCCGTCCGCCGGACTGCACCCGGCCGACACCGAGGCCCTGCTGGTGGTGCTGGACCGGCTGAAGGCGTCCGGCAACACCGTCTTCGTCGTGGAGCACCACCTGGACGTCGTCCGGCACGCCGACTGGCTCGTGGACGTCGGCCCCCGCGCCGGCGAGCACGGCGGCCGGGTCCTGCACAGCGGCCCGCCCGAACTCCTCGCGCACGTCGAGGAGTCGGCCACCCGCCGCTTCCTCTTCGACCCGGCGCCCGTCCCCGAACGGCCCGCCCTCTCCCCCACCGCGTGGCTGCGCACCGGCCCCGTCACCCGGCACAACCTCCACGGCGTCGACGCGGCCGTCCCCCGGGGCGCCCTCACCGCCGTGACCGGCGTCTCCGGCTCCGGGAAGTCGACGCTCGTCGGCGCGTTCACCGAGGAGACCGAGGGCGTCGGACGTCTGGTGACGGTCGATCAGCGGCCCATCGGGCGGACGCCGCGCTCCAACCTGGCCACGTACACCGGCCTCTTCGACGTGGTGCGCAAGCTCTTCGCGGAGACCGGCGAGGCGCGGGCCCGCGGTTACAAGGTCGGCCGGTTCTCCTTCAACGTGCCCGGCGGGCGCTGCGAGACCTGCCAGGGCGAAGGCTTCGTCTCCGTGGAGCTGCTGTTCCTGCCGAGCACGTACGCGCCCTGCCCCGACTGCCACGGCGCCCGGTACAACCCGGAGACCCTCCAGGTGCGGCTGCGGGGGCTGACCATCGCCGAAGTGCTCGACCTGTCCGTGGAGTCGGCGGCGGAGTTCTTCGCGGAGGTCCCGGCGGCGGCCCGCAGCCTGCGGACGCTGCTCGACGTCGGCCTCGGGCACCTGCGGCTCGGACAGCCCGCGACCGAGCTGTCCGGCGGCGAGGCCCAGCGGATCAAGCTGGCCTCCGAGCTGCAGCGCCCGCGCCGCGCGCACACCCTGTACGTGC
This sequence comes from Streptomyces sp. NPDC057854, assembly GCF_042797055.1. Classification (NCBI taxonomy): domain Bacteria; kingdom Bacillati; phylum Actinomycetota; class Actinomycetes; order Kitasatosporales; family Streptomycetaceae; genus Streptomyces; species Streptomyces sp. NPDC057854. Next base: position 70,953 of record NZ_JBHVMF010000022.1, on the reverse strand, counting down.
TCGACGAGCCGACCACGGGCCTGCACCCGGCCGACGCGGAGGTGCTGGTGCGCCAGTTGCGCGGTCTGGTGGACGGCGGCCACACCGTGATCGTGGTGGAGCACGACATGGACGTGGCGGCCGGGGCGGACTGGGTGATCGACCTCGGTCCCGGCGGCGGCGAGGACGGCGGCCGGATCGTCGCCGAGGGCCCCCCGGGCCGGGTGGCGCGGGCGGCGGGAAGCCGCACCGCGCCGTACCTGGCCCGGGCGCTGGGCCTGGAGCGTTAGGAGCTGCGGCCCGTGGTGGAGCCGAAGCCGAGCCAGGTGTGCCGGTTGTTCCACCAGCACCAGCCGACCTTCGGCGCGTCCTTGCGCTCCTTGCCGTCCCGGCCGGTGCCGTTGCTGATCCAGATGGCCGGGGTGCGGGCGTCGAAGGCGCCGTTGGGCTTGCGCAGGCGTGAACCGATCGTCATGAAGCACCTGTTGCGCTCCAGGACCTCGGGCCGCTGGAGCAGCCAGTGGATGCCCTCGGTGAGGACGAGCGGCGTCCGGCCGGCCGCGTGGAGCGCCGGAAGGGTCTCCTCGGGGCTCCAGTTGCCCAGGTGGTCGCCCCGGTCCAGGTCGTGGACCAGGTAGAACGGGCCGTCGGGAAGGTCCACCTGCGGGGTGAAGGCGTCCACGTCGGGCATGTCGACCACGAGGAAGCCCGGCTTGTCCGCGCGGCTGAGCAGCGGGGTGAGGACGGAGGCGGGCGCGGCCTCGGGACGGACGGCGAGCAGTGCCCCGGCCGGGGCGGTGCCCGCGGCCCTCTCGGCGTAGCCGCGCAGCTCGCCGGCGTCGATGCCGGTGAGGGCGGGCACGCCGAGGGCGATCAGACGTTCGGCCTGGTCGGCGAGCGGGGGCAGCGGAAACGGGGTGGTGAAGGCGGACGGGGCGGTGGTCTGCGCGTCGGGCAAGGTTCTCCTCGGTCGGGAAGGCGTCGGCCCGGGGGTAACGGGCCGGGCCGGCGCTTTGTTCCCGGCGGGCGGGGATCTTCCGGGACCTTTCTCACTTCACCTTGCGCCGGGCCCGCAGCCACTCCTTGTTCATGGCGGCGATCGACGGCAGCGGGATGCCCTTGGGGCAGGCGGTGGCGCACTCGCCGGTGAGGGTGCAGCCGCCGAAGCCCTCGGCGTCCATCTGGGCGACCATGTCGAGGACCCGCGTCTCGCGTTCCGGGGCGCCCTGCGGCAGCACGTTGAGGTGGTTGACCTTGGCGGAGGTGAAGAGCATCGCCGAGCCGTTCGGGCAGGCGGCGACGCAGGCGCCGCAGCCGATGCACTCGGCGTGCTCGAAGGCGGAGTCGGCGTCCGCCTTCGGCACCGGGGTGGCGTGGGCCTCGGGCGCGGAGCCGGTGGCGACGGTGACGTAGCCGCCGGCCTGGATGATGCGGTCGAAGGCGGTGCGGTCGACGACGAGGTCCTTGACCACCGGGAAGGCGGCGGCGCGCCAGGGCTCGACGTCGATGGTGTCGCCGTCGCGGAAGGAGCGCATGTGCAGCTGGCAGGTGGTCGTGCGCTCCGGGCCATGGGCGTCGCCGTTGATGACGAGGCTGCACGCGCCGCAGATGCCCTCGCGGCAGTCGTGGTCGAAGGCGACGGGGTCCTCGCCGCGCAGGATGAGGTCCTCGTTGAGGGTGTCGAGCATCTCCAGGAACGACATGTCGGGGGAGATCCCGTCCACCTCGTAGGTGGCCATGGTGCCTTCGGCGCCGGCGTTCTTCTGGCGCCAGACGCGCAGGTTGAGCTTCATGCGTAGCTCCGCTGGGTGGGGTGGACGTACTCGAAGGCGAGGGCTTCCCTGTGGAGGACGGGGGCGCCGCCGGTGCCGCCGAACTCCCAGGCCGCGGCGTAGGAGAACTCCTCGTCGCGGCGGGCGGCCTCGCCGTCCGGGGTCTGGGACTCCTCGCGGAAGTGGCCGCCGCAGGACTCCTCGCGGTGCAGGGCGTCCAGGCACATCAGCTCGGCGAGTTCGAGGTAGTCGACGATCCGGTTGGCCTTCTCCAGCGACTGGTTGAACTCCTCGCCGGTGCCGGGGACCTTGATGCGCCGCCAGAACTCCTCGCGGATCTCCGGGATGCGCCGGAGCGCGGTGCGCAGGCCCTCGGCGTTGCGGGCCATGCCGCAGAACTCCCACATGAGTTCGCCGAGTTCGCGGTGGAAGGAGTCGGGGGTGCGGTCGCCGTCGACGGCGAGGAGCAGGTGGAGGCGGTCCTCGGTCTCGGCCAGGACCTCGCGGACGGCGGGGTGGTCGTCGGTGACGGGTTCGTCCGCCGGGTGGCGGGCGAGGTAGTCGTTGAGGGTGGCGGGGAGGACGAAGTAGCCGTCGGCGAGGCCCTGCATGAGGGCGGACGCACCGAGCCGGTTGGCGCCGTGGTCGGAGAAGTTGGCCTCGCCGATGGCGAACAGGCCCGGCACGGTGGTCTGGAGGTCGTAGTCGACCCAGAGTCCGCCCATCGTGTAGTGGACGGCGGGGTAGATCCGCATGGGGACCTCGTACGGGTTCTCCGCGGTGATCCGCGCGTACATGTCGAAGAGGTTGCCGTACTTGGCCTCGACGGCGGCGCGGCCCATCCGGGCGATGGCGTCGGCGAAGTCGAGGTAGACGCCCTGGCCGCCGGGGCCCACTCCCCTGCCCTCGTCGCAGACGTTCTTGGCGGCGCGGGAGGCGATGTCGCGGGGCACGAGGTTACCGAAGGAGGGGTAGATCCGCTCCAGGTAGTAGTCGCGCTCGTCCTCGGGGATCTCGGCGGCGGGGCGGGTGTCGCCCTTGGCCTTGGGGACCCAGATGCGGCCGTCGTTGCGCAGCGACTCGCTCATCAGGGTGAGCTTGGACTGGTGGTCGCCGGTGCGCGGGATGCAGGTGGGGTGGATCTGGGTGAAGCAGGGGTTGGCGAAGTACGCGCCGCGCCGGTGGGCCCGCCACACGGCGGTGGCGTTGGAGTTCATCGCGTTGGTGGAGAGGTAGAAGACGTTGCCGTAGCCGCCGGTGGCGAGGACGACGGCGTCCGCGTAGTGGGTGGTGATCGCGCCGGTGATCAGGTCGCGGGCGACGATGCCGCGGGCCCGGCCGTCGACGACGATCAGGTCGAGCATCTCGGTGCGGGCGTGCATCTCGACGTTGCCGGCGGCGATCTGCCGGGACAGCGCCTGGTAGGCGCCGAGGAGGAGCTGCTGGCCGGTCTGGCCGCGGGCGTAGAAGGTGCGGGAGACCTGGACGCCGCCGAAGGAGCGGGTGTCGAGGAGTCCGCCGTACTCGCGGGCGAAGGGGACGCCCTGCGCGACGCACTGGTCGATGATCTCGACGGAGATCTGGGCGAGCCGGTGGACGTTGGACTCGCGGGCGCGGAAGTCGCCGCCCTTGACGGTGTCGTAGAAGAGGCGGTGGATGGAGTCGCCGTCGTTGCGGTAGTTCTTGGCGGCGTTGATGCCGCCCTGGGCGGCGATCGAGTGGGCGCGGCGCGGGGAGTCCTGGAAGCAGAACTGGACGACGTGGTAGCCCTGTTCGGCGAGGGTGGCGCCGGCGGAGCCGCCGGCGAGGCCGGTGCCGACGACGATCACGCGGTGCTTGCGCCGGTTGGCGGGGTTGACGAGCTTGGCCTGGAAGCGGCGGGTGTCCCAGCGTTCGGCGATGGGGCCGGCCGGGGCCTTGGTGTCGGCGATCGGTTCGCCGACCGTGAAGTCGAGGTAGTCCATGGTCAGTTCACCACTCCGGTCATGACGCCGACGGGGACGGCGATGAAGCCCGCGGTCAGCACGAGCGCGAGGGCGTCGGCGGCGATCCGCAGGGCGCGTTCGCGCCGGGCGTTGCCGACGCCGAGGGTCTGGGCGGCGCTCCAGAAGCCGTGCCGGACGTGGAGGCCGACGGCGAGCATGGCGACGATGTAGATGACGTTGCCGTACCAGGTGGAGAAGGTGTCGATGACGTTCTGGTAGGGCCTGCCCTCCTCGAAGCCGCCGGGGTGGACGGTGCCGGTGGTGAGGTCGAGCACGTGCCAGACGATGAAGAGGCCGAGGATGATCCCGCCCCAGCGCATGGTGCGGGTGGCGTAGGAGGCGCCCTTGCGGCGGTGCGCGTAGCGGGTGGGGCGGGCCTTGATGTCGCGGCGGCTGAGCTGGTACGCGGAGACGGCGTGGGCGACGACGGCGGCGAGCAGCGTGATCCGGGCGATCCACAGGCCCCAGCCGTGGTGCAGGACGGGGGCGCCCATGACGCGCAGCCAGTGTCCGTAGCCGTTGAACTCCTCGGGGCCGAAGAAGACCTTGAGGTTGCCGGCGACGTGGGCGACCAGGTAGGCGAGCATGAGCAGGCCGCTCACGGCCATGACGGTCTTCTTGCCGAGGGTCGACGACCAGAAGCCGCGGGACGGGGTGCGGGACGGCGGGCGGGCGGGGGCCGCGTCCCGTGCGGACGCCGGGCCTCCCGCCGCGGCGGGGTCCTTGCTGGGTGCCAGAGCCATGCGGTCGACGGTAGGGCCGAAGGGCCCGAGAGGTCCAAGACATGGTCCAGCTGATCTCCATAGGCGGAACCTATCCAGGTGCTCTAGGCTGGGCTCATGCAGTTCCAGCAGCTCCTCTACTTCGTGGCCGTGGCCGAGACGCTCCACTTCACCCGGGCCGCCGAGCGCGTCCACGTCTCGCAGCCCTCGCTCTCCCAGCAGATCAAGGCGCTGGAGCAGGAGCTGGGCGCGGAGCTGTTCAGCCGGGCCCGCGGCAACATCGCGCTCACCGACGCCGGCGAGTCGCTGCTGCCGCTCGCCCGCCGGATCCTCGCCGACACCGAGACGGCCCGCCGCGAGGTGCAGGAGCTGGCCCAGCTCAAGCGCGGCCGGGTGCGGCTCGGCGCGACCCCCAGCCTCTGCACCGGCCTGCTCCCCGACGTCCTGCGCACCTTCCACGACCTGCACCCGGGGATCGAACTGCTCATCGAGGAGGGCGGCTCGCACGACCTCGTACGGGAGCTGGCCCGCGGCGCCCTCGACCTGGCGCTCGTCGTGCTCCCGCTGCCGACCCCGTCGCCGGCCCTGACCACGGTGGAGCTGCTGCGCGAGGACCTGGTGGTGGTCTCGGCCGCCTCGGCGCCGCCGCCGCGCCGCCCGGTGCGGATCACCGACCTGCGCGACCAGCCGCTGGTGATGTTCCGGCACGGCTACGACCTGCGGGAGCTGACCGTCGGCGCGTGCCGGGCGGCCGGCTTCGAGCCGACGTTCACGGTCGAGGGCGGCGAGCTGGACGCCGTCCTCGGTTTCGTCCGGGCCGGGCTCGGGCTCGCCGTCGTCCCGGCCATGGTCGCCGCCCGCGCCGGCCGCGACCTGCGGGTCACCGCCCTCGCCCGCCCCGGACTGCGCCGGACGATCGCCCTCGCCCACCGCAGCGACGTGGCCCCGCCGCGCGCCGCCCGCGAGCTCCAGAAGCTGCTGATGGCCTCCCGGCGCGGCACGCCCGCCCCGCCCGCGCCGTAGGCCCGGCGCCCGGGGAAATCCGCGTGCGGACCGGCCGGGCGGGCTGCCAGCATCGCGGGATGGACCACGTTCTCGAACGCCTGCTCGTCCGGCACACTCTGCGGCTGTCCGTCCCCGCCGGTCCGGCCGGCGACGGCGCCGCCACCGCCCTCCAGCTCGACGCCACGCTGCGCACGGCCGGCTTCGCGCTCGCCACGCCGCTGCTGCGGGAGCTGTCCGGGCGGTCCGCCGAGACCGTGGCCGAGCTGGCCGGATGGGCGCTGGCGGCGGTCCGCGAGCGGGTCGGCGACCACGTCCGGCACAACGCGTACTTCATCGACTTCCCCGCCAACGTCCCGGACACCCAGGACTTCTGGCTGGCGTGCGTCCTCCGGGCGCTCGACGACCCCGGGGCGCGGGAGGCCGTCGAGGCGCAGCTGAGCGCCGGGGTGCTGAACCTGCTGACGCTGCCCTCCTACGGCCGCTACCAGCACACGTACGAGGAACTTCTCGCCGCGCACGCCGAGTTGACGCCGTCGGACGGCGACCGGCTGACCGTGCTGCACCTGGGCGGCGCCCTCGGCGAGGAGGCCGGTGCCCTGTACCGGTCCCTCGCGGGGTCGGTGACGCCGCTGGGCGAGGAGCACCTGGCGGATCTCGCGGTGCTCGCGGAGCACTGCGCGGACGGGCCGCAGCCGGCGGAGATCCCGGTCCGGGAGAACCGGGCGGTGGTGAACGCGGCCCGGCTGCGGGCCGGCGCGGCGCCGCTGCTCGACACGGTGACGGACGTGCTGCGGCTGGCGTGCGCGCTGTCCGGCGGGGACGTGACCCTGCGCGAGTCGACCCGGTTCCGTGGCCTGTCCCGCCCGGTGCGGCGGGCCCTGCTGGCCGGCCTGGACGCCGTGGTGGCCGGGGAGCCGGCGAAGCTCGCCGACGTCGGGCCGCACCGGGAGGCGTGGAAGCGGCTCGGGGAGCGGCTGCACCCGCACGACCACCCGGCGTGGCCGCGCGCGGCCGAGGTGTTCGCGGTGGCCCGCGGCGAGCTGCGGGCGCCGTCCCTGGACGCGCGGCTGGACGCCCTGGTGGCGGAGGGCGCCGTCCCGGCGGCGGCCGAGCTGCTGGCGTCGGCCGCGCCCGGCCGGCTGTTCCGGTCGCTGGACCGGCTGCTGCGGACGGCGGCGGACGACGCCGGCCGGGAGGCTGTCCTGGCGGCGGCGGAGCGCGTCGCGCCGCGCGTGGCCGGCCGGGTCGTCCTGTCGGTGCGGGAGCACCTGCAGAACCGGCACACCGGACCGGGCGCGCGCCGGCGCCTGTTCGTGAACCGGAACGGCACCGCGTGGGTGACCGCCGACACCCGCGGGGACCTGCCGCGGGAGGTGCGGCGGCGGCTGCTCGCGCTGGTCGACGGGGAGACCCGGCGGCGGCTCCCGGAGACCGGGCGGCTGCTGGTCGACCCGGCGCTGCTGGACGTGGCGCTGCCGCTCAGCGGGCGGGCGTCCACCGGCGGGTTCGGCGTGCTGCCGCGCGGCTCCGTCTCCCCGGTCGACGGCGAGCTGCTGCGGTTCTTCATGTACTGGAAGGAGTCCGCGCGCCGGACGGACCTGGACCTGTCCGCGCTGGTCCTCGACGAGCGGTACGCGACGGTCTCCTGGCTGTCGTACACGGAGCTGACCACGGTGGAGGGCCGGCACTCCGGCGACGTCACCGAAGCCCCGGACGGCGCCTCGGAGTTCATCGAGCTGCGGCTCGGGGCGGTGCGCGGCGCCTTCGTGGTCCCGCAGGTGCACGTGTACGCGGGCGAGGACTTCGAGGAGACGGCCGAGTCGTTCTTCGGGTACATGCTCCGCGAGGGCGAGCGGGGAGGCCGTCCCTTCGAGCCGCGCACGGTCCGGATGAAGTCCGACCTGCGGGGTCCCGGGCGGGTGGCGCTGCCTGTGGCCTTCCGGCGGGACGAGGAGGGCCGGTGGCACGCGCACTGGCTGCACCTGTGCCTGCGGGGCATGCCGCACGCCAACCGGGTCGAGGACCACCGGGTCTCGCTGGCGGTCCTGCTGCGCGGAGCGGTCGAGCACGCTCCGGTGACGGTCCGTCACCTGGTGGGGCTGCTGCGGGAGTCGGGCGCCGAGGTCACGGAGTGGTCCGGCGGCGCGCTGCCGGACGAGCCGGTGACGTACCTCGGTCTGGCCCGGCCGGAGGGGCTGGCGCCGGGCTCGCGGGTGGTGACGCCGGAAAACCTGCGCGACCTGGTCCCCGCCTGAGTGCTACGGTCGGTCCGGGGCGAGGCCATGAAGGGGCTTCCTTCTCATACTCCTGATGTTTTAGTCCCTTCGCTCTCCTCGCCCCCTCGTGCTTCACCCGTGCGGCCCGGTCCCCAGGAGGACCGGGCCGCACGCGTGTGCGCGCTCAGACCGCGTCGGCGAGGACCAGGGAGTGGATGCGGTCCGGGGCGCCGGGGCGGGCGTAGTACCAGCCCTGGGCGGTGTCGCAGCCGAGTTCCCGGAGGCGGGCGGCCTGGGCCGCGGTCTCCACGCCCTCGACGGTGACGGCGAGTTCGAGGCTGTGGGCCAGGGAGACGATGCCCTCGACGATCTTCAGGTCGACGGGGTCGACCGGGTGCTGCTGCATGCCGCGGGTGAACGAGCGGTCGAGCTTGAGGACGCTGACCGGCAGCCGGCGCAGGTTGGCCAGGTTGGAGTAGCCGGTGCCGAAGTCGTCGAGGGCGATGTCGACGCCCATCTCGGCGAGCTGGCGCAGCGGTTTGAGCAGGTCCTCGTCGGCGCCGATCAGGGCCGACTCGGTGACCTCCAGGCAGAGCGCGCCCGGGGCGAGGCCGGCGCGCTCCAGGACGTCGACGGTGTCGGCGACCAGCCGGGGGTGGTGGAGCTGGGTCGGCGACAGGTTGACGTTGATCCGGAGCGGGGTGCCCGGCTGGGGGTGGTCGAGCTGCCAGGAGCGGGCCTGCCGGACGGCCTCCTGGAGGACCCAGCGGCCCAGCGGCACGATGAGCCCGGTGTCCTCGGCGAGCGGGATGAAGCGGTCCGGGCCGAGCACGCCGTGCTGGGGGTGGCTCCAGCGGACCAGGGCCTCGGCGCCGTGCACGCTGCCGTCGTCGAGGTGGACGAGCGGCTGGTACTCGATGAAGAACTCGCCGCGTTCCAGGGCGGTCGGCAGGGCGGTGGTGAGGCCGTGCCGGGTGATCGCGCGGGCGTCGGCCTCGGGGTCGGCGAGCGCGAAGCGGTTGCCGCCCGCCGACTTGGCCCGGTACATGGTGATGTCGGCGCTGCGCAGCACCTCGGCGGCGGTCCGCTCCCCGGCCGCGCCCTCCACGACGCCGAGCGAGCCGCGCACGGCGAGTTCGCGGCCGTCGACGCCGACGGGGGTGGCGAGGGCGGCGAGGATGCGGTCGGCGAGCGCGGTGGCGTCCCGCTCGCCGCCGGCGGCGGGGCCGGTGGTGAGGGCGACGAACTCGTCGCCGCCGAGCCGGGCGACCATCTCGCCGGGCCCGGTGACGCACGCCTGGAGCCGGTCGGCGATCTCCACGAGCAGCCGGTCGCCGACGGAGTGGCCGAGGCTGTCGTTGATGGCCTTGAAGCCGTCCAGGTCCAGGTAGCAGAGGCCGAAGCGGCCCCCCTCGCCGGCCGTGCCGGGGGTCAGCGCCTTCTCCAGGCGCTCGAAGAACAGCGTCCGGTTGGGCAGCCCGGTGAGCGCGTCGTGGGTGGCCTCGTACCGCAGGCGCAGATGGAGCAGGCGCCGCTCGGTGATGTCCTCCATGAGCGCCAGCTGGTACTGGGGGCGGCCCTCCGCGTCGCGGAGCAGCGAGACGGTGAGGTTGGTCCACAGGACCGTGCCGTCCCCGCGGTAGTACGGCTTCTCCACCCGGTACTGCTCGCGCTCGCCGCGCACCAGTTCCTCGTACAGCCGCCACACGTGCGGGCCGTCCTCGGGGTGCACCCACTCGCTGACGTTGCGGCTGCGGACCTGGGCCTCGACGCCGCCGAACATGCGGGTCATGGTGTCGTTGATCTCGACGATCCGCCCGTCGAGGTCGGCGATGCCGATGCCGATGGCGGCCCCGTCGAAGACGGCCCGGAAGCGGCTCTCGGTGGCGTGCAGGGCGATCTCGGCGGCGCTGCGGGCGGCGAGCGCGGAGCGGGCGATGGCCTCCTGCTCGGCGCGGGTCCGCTCGCGCAGGGCCTGGGCGTAGCCGGTGGCCATGGCGTGCTGGAGGCGGGCGCAGCGGGCCCGCAGCTCCTCGGCGGACAGGCCCGGGTCCGTACCGCAGTACAGGACGAGGTACGCGTCGACCACGCCGAGGCTGCGGCCGAGGGCGTCCGGGTCGGTGCAGTGGGCGCCGACCAGGCCGGCGCCGGCCCGCTGCGCGGGGGCGGTGTCGAAGGGCCGGGCGAGCAGCGCGCCGGACAGCAGGCGGGCGAGCGGGAGGAGGTGCCCCTCGAACTCGGCGCGGGTGAGGGAGGTGGCGGTCACCGGGAAGATGGCCCGGCCCCAGATGGTGACGAACCGCCTGAGTCTGTCCTCCGGGCCGTCGGCTTCCGCGATGCCACCGGACGGCTGCGACGGCACCTTCACGCCTTGCGCCCCACACCTGCGAACCCGGAGAAGGCGTACGGGTCCTCCTCCTCGGCCGGGCTCTCCGGCCGCCAGTGCGGCATCGCGACGAGGCCGGGATCGACGAGCGCGGTGCCGTCGAAGAAGCGGGCGACCTCCTCCCGGGTGCGCATCACCAGCGGGCTGCGGGTGCTGCGGTAGACGTCGACGGTGCCGCCGGCCCGCTCCTTGTCGACGGGCACACCCTCGTACGAGGCGTGGGTGACGACCAGGAGGCTGCCGGGGGCGAGCGCGTCGAGCAGTTCGGCGACGGCCTCGTGCGGGCGGTCCTCGTCCTCCAGGAAGTGCAGGACGGCGACGAGGAGCAGGGCGACCGGCCGGTCGAGGTCGAGCAGGCCGGTGACCTCGGGGCTGTGCAGGATGTCGGCCGGCTTGCGCAGGTCGGCGGGGAGGACGGCGGTGCCGCCGACGCCCTCCAGGACGGCGCGGCTGTGGGCGACGGCCACCGGGTCGTGGTCGACGTAGACGATCCGGGCGGCGGGGTCGGCGGCCTGGGCGACCTCGTGCACGTTGCCGAACGTCGGGATGCCGGAGCCGATGTCGAGGAACTGGGTGACGCCGCTCTCGACGGCGTGGCGGACGGCTCGGCGCATGAACGCCCGGTTCGCCTGCATGATCTTGGGGAGGCCCGGCATGAACTCCAGGGCCTTGCGGGCCGCTTCCCGGTCGACTTCGAAATTGTGCGAGCCGCCCAGATAGAAGTCGTACATACGGGACACGCTCGGTACCGAGATGTCGATACCGGGCGGAGCCCAGGCGGGACGCTCCATCAATGTCTCCAACAACAGTCGCCATGGGGGATGCGGCCCGGTGTTCGCGGCCGTGTTCGAGGTGAGGCTACTGATCGCCCGCCGAGAGAGCGAGAGGAAACGGAAATTCGCGGTCCGTTCTTGGTCACATGCCATTGACACCCGCGCGCGGAACGAAGAGTTCACGCCTTCGGCCCGTGCACATTCACGTGCATCTGACCGTGCGCCGGCTCCTCGGACGCCGCCACCGGGGGCAGCGCGGGGCCACCGCACCCGCCGCACCAGGGCAGTTGCGCCCCACCCGGCCGGGCGGCCGGACGGCCGTCCGCCGACGGACCGGCAGAACGCCACGGCGACAACCGGACAGTTCTTCGCACCGGGCCCCTTCCGACCCCCGTCGGCCATTTTCTCCTCCGCTCCGCACAGGAAACGTCAAATCGCGCACCGGAAGATCCCCACCATCCGGGGAATCCGAGCGCATTCGGCCCCCGGTTCGGCGTCCATGTGTTCAAGCTCGACGGCGTGTCTCTGTACGGATCACCCCTCACGCGGTCGCTGGCGGCCGTCGCGCTCGTGTGGCTGCTCGCCGCGCCCGCGCCTGCGGCCGCCGACTCCTGCGCCTACGCCACGACCGGGCCGGACGGCTCGCACACCTCGGTGGCGGTCATCGGCCCGGGCGCGTGCTCCCCCTCGCCGAGGCCGGTCCCTCCGGCCCCGACCCCGCCGCCCGTGCCCACCCCCCAGCAGCCGCCGCCCGTCAAGCCGCCCGGCGTGCACCCCGTACCGCCCCCGCCGACGAAGCCGCCCGGGGTCCGCCCCGTACCACGCCCCCCGTCGCCCGCCCCCCTGCCTGTCCCCGCGCCGCCGCCCGCCGCCACCCCGGCGCCGCCGCCCGCCCCGACCCCGGCCCCTCCCTCCCCCGCGCCCGCCACCCCGGCGCCGGAGGAACCGCCGGCGCCCGCACCCCCGGCCCCGGCCCCCGCCCCGACGGCCGCGCCGCGCCCGCCCCGGGCCACCCCGGTCGCGCTCCCGCACTACCAGCGGACCTCGCGGCCTCAGCCGAAGTCCTCGGCGTCGCCCGTCACCACCATGCTGCTCATCACCGCGCCGGCCGTGCTGGCCACCGCGATCCTCCGCCCGCGCTCCTCCCGCTGACCGGCCCCGAGCGCCGCGCACCCCTCCCCGACTCCCCCGTCCGAAAGACCGAGGAACCATGTCCGAATGGCTCGTCCTGACCTTGGCCATGGCCGCCGCCTGCGGCGTCGTCCTGGCCATCGTCGTCATCAACCACCGCCGGATCCCCGCCGACGACGACCCCAACGAGACCCCCGACGTCATCGAGTACATGACGATGATGATCGGCGTGATCTACGCGATCGTCCTCGGCCTCGCCATCGCCGGCGTCTGGGAGGGCCGCGGCGCCGCCCAGGAGGTGGTGCGCCAGGAGGCCCAGGCGATGCACGAGATCTCCGAGCGGGTCGAGGTCTACCCGGTGCCGGTCCGCGAGGCCATCCGCGCGGATGTCGACGCGTACGTGGACTACGTGGTGAACACCGAGTTCACGCACATGGCGGACAAGGGCGAGCTCACCCCCGAGGGCGACGCCCTGCTCCAGAAGGTCCGCCGGAGCGTCACCGACTACGAGCCGGCCAACGACTTCGAGGGACAGGCGTACCAGCCGCTGGTCGACCAGGTGATGGTCGCCGACGACGCCCGCGGCGCCCGGGGACAGAGCGCCGGCGAGACCATGCCCGGCGTCGTCTGGTTCGGGCTGATCATCGGCGCCCTGGTCTCGGTGGGCCTGATCTTCACGCTCCAGATCCGGCGCACCGGCCGCGAGTTGCTGCTCGCCGGCCTCTACAGCGCCCTCATCGCCTTCCTGCTCTTCCTCATCTGGGACTTCGACGCCCCCTTCGGCCGCGGTCTCGCCGCCACCTCCACGCCGTTCACCGACCTGTTCCCGCAGGTCACAGACTGAGCGCACGGGCGGGGCTGGGCCGCCCGGGGGACAACGGTGCCCCATTCGCACGTCTGGGATCGCGGCCGTGGTAGGGCGCTCCTAGCGTTTCGGGCAACGAGGTGCACGCAGGCTCCACGCGGCCAAACCGCCGCGGCCGGCCCTCGGGACCCGGAGGAATCACCATGCGCGCGATACGTGCCGCGTCCACCGCCCTGCTGGGGGCGGCCACCCTCGCCCTGGCCGCCCCCGTCACCGTCGCCCACGCGGCCGACGGTGCGCCCGCGCCGAACCCGCGGGTGCGGGGTGCTCAGGCCCCGGGCGACTTCGTCGTCTCCCCGTCGCTCGTCGCCCCCGGCGGGCGGGTGACGCTCAGCGCCCCCGGCTGCTCCAGCACGGCCACGGCGACGGCCGGCATCTTCGACACCGTCCAGATCGCGCCCGGCTCGACGGTCACCGCCACCGTGGACGCGGACGCCAAGCGCGGCGCCGTGTACACGGTGGCGTTCAACTGCTCGGGCGGGGTGCAGGACACCGTGGACCTGACCATCAGCGGCGTGGCCACGGCGACGCCGACGGCCGGCTCGACCGTACTGCTCCCGCCGCGCGGGGTGCAGGGCGGCCTCGGCGGCTCCCAGGGCGGTCTGGAGTCCGGGAAGCTGGCGGCCGGAACCGCCCTGGTGCTCGCGGCGGCGGCGGGCACGGCGTACGCGATCCGGCGCCGCACCTCCGCCACCCGCCGGCACTGATCCCGGCGACGCCCCCGTGGACCCCGCCCGCGGCGGACGGAACAGCCCGCCGCCCCCGGATCCCTTCCGGGACACGGGGGCGGCGGGCGCGAGGGGCCGACCGGGAGGTTCGGCCGGTCAGACGCCCGCGCCGGTCATCCGGCGGCGACGGAGCACGAAGACGCCGCCGCCGAGCGCCGCGGCGGCGACCAGGCTGCCGCCGACGGCCATCTCGGTGGAGCTGGGCGCCAGCGAACCGCCGAGACCGCCCTGGGCGCCGCGGCCCGCGAGCACGCGGAACGGGTGCGTGACGACCCGAGAGTTGTCGCTGCACTTGACGGCCAGGTTGTAGTTGCCGGGCGTGGCGTTGTTGTAGACCCGGGCGATCGCGCTGGACAGGCCGTTGGAGTTGACCGAGAGGTTGGTCTCCGGGAAGGCGTTGGACGTCACCTTGCCGCCGTGGCCGCAGCCCTTGGCCGTGATCGTGATCGTCGACCCCGCGTGGACGTCGTAGGGATTGACTTGGACGTTGCTGGGACCGTTGGTCGCGGCGGCGAGGGGAGCCGCCAGGGCGACCGCCGCGAACGCGGTGGCGGTCACCGCCAGAGTGCGTGCAGCACGCATGGTTGAACCTCCAGGGAAGACGCCCCGAAGCGGTGCTCCGGGAGATTCGACGAGTACGCCTTCCATGACGAACCATCACAATTCACCCCCCTTCCCGCACCTCGGCGCTGGGCCGGTCCGGTGAGCGCCGGTGCCGCCGATCGAGTTGTGTCTGTCGACACAACCGCAGGTCAGGGGCGCGCGGAACGATTGTCTGACGAGTACTCGGATGGGTCAGCGCCCCGTCACCCGGGACGACGAACGGCACGCGACGGCCCCGTCTTCCGGGCGTCTTCTGACGTGGCGTCAGGCGAGTGCGGCATCCCGGCGCGTCGCCACCCGTACGGCCGCCGGGGGTGCCCCGTTCGGGCCGCCCGGAGCGCGGGGCCGCGGCCTCGCCCTTACCGTTCACACGTCGCCACGAAGGGAGAACCATGCCCCCGAAGGACTTCCGCGTCCCTGAGCGCAGGAGACGACAACCCTGGGGCGTCCTGGCCCTCGCCATGCTGTCCGGACTCGCGATGATGCGCAACGGCGCGGACGTCGCCGGAGGCCCCCCGCAGCCGGCCGCCGCGGCCCGGCCGGTGGAGCGTCCGGTCGTCGCGCCGCCCGAGGAGGCGTCCGCGGGGGTCCGGGCGCTGCCCTTCGCGCCGGCCTCGCGGATCCGCATCCCGGCGATCGACGTCGCGGCCCCGGTGATGGACGTGGGGCTCGACGCGGACGGCTGGGTGGCGGCCCCTCCCCCGCAGGACGCCAATCTGGCCGGCTGGTACCAGAACGGCATCGCGCCCGGACAGCGCGGCACGGCGGTGATCGTCGGGCACGTCGACAACAACAGCGGCCCGGCGGTCTTCTACGGCCTCGGCTCGCTGGAGAAGGGCCAGCACGTCGAGGTCGAGCGGTACGACGGACGGGTGGCGGTCTTCGAGATCTACGGCGTCGAGGTGTACTCCAAGGAGGACTTCCCCGGGCCGCAGGTCTACGGGGACACCGGCCACCCGGAGCTGCGGGTGATCACCTGCGGCGGCGGCTACACCCGGGCGAAGGGGTACGACGGCAACGTCGTCGTGTACGCCCGGATGGTCGCCTCCCGCTGAGGCACGCGCGCGCGTGGAGGGCCCCGGGGCGTCCCCGGGGCCCTTCGCGTGCCGCCCGGCGGTCAGCGCCGGGGGACGGTGACGGTGTAGCCCTCGTCGAGGAGCACGGGCAGATAGCGGCGGAGGGCGGCGACGCTCTGGGAGCGGTCCCCGCCGGCGTCGTGCGAGAGGACGATCACGCCGGGGCCCGCGCCGTCGAGGACCCGGCGGACGATGGTGCCGGTGCCGGGTTCCTTCCAGTCGAGGGTGTCCACGGTCCAGGCGAGCGGTTCCATGCCGAGCTCGGCGCCGATCTCGAACGAGTGCCGGTTCCAGGCGCCGTACGGGGCCCGGTACCAGAGCGGCGCGGCGCCCAGCGTGCGCTCCACCGTCTCGCTGGTGGAGCCGAGTTCGGCCCGGATGCGGGAGGGCCGCAGCTTCGGCACCAGCGGGTGGGACCAGGAGTGGTTGCCGACCACGTGCCCGTCGTCGGCCATCTCCCGCAGCAGGTCCGGGTGGGCCGCCGCCATCTCACCGCAGACGAAGAACATGGCCCGGCAGTCGTACCGCCGCAGGGTTGCCAGGATGCCGGGCGTGTAGCGGGGGTCGGGGCCGTCGTCGAAGGTGAGCACCATGGAGCGGCCGACGCCGGCGAGCGAGAGGAAGGGGCGGCGCCGGACCGGCGGCAGGGCCCGGGTCCGGCCGGCGGGGGCGTACGCGGTCATCGGCTGGAGCCGGTACGCGGAGGGGCGCAGCCGGGGCGGGGCGGCGGGCGGCCCGGCGGCGGCGGGCGGGCCCTGGGGTGCGGCGGCGTCCGTGGCGGTGCCGCCGGGGCCGAACCGGTCGAGGGCGAACGCACCGGCCGCGACGGTGACGCCGAGGCCGGCGGCCAGGCGCAGCACCGACCTCCGCCCGGTGGGCAGCTGATCGTTTTTCATGACCAATGGTTCGTACGGGGTGGGGCGCGGGCCCCTCACCGACACCGGGCCGCCGTCCGATTGCACCCGCCCGGCCGATACCCTCGAAGGGTGAGCGAAGTCCAGCCCCACCGGTTCGAGCGCGGCACCGACGGCCCCAAGGTGATCATGGCCGGGGTCGACGGCTCGGCCTCGTCGCTGCGGGCGGCGTCGTACGCGGCCGGGCTCGCCCGCCGGCAGAACGCGCTGCTCGCGCTGGTCTACGTCCAGCCGCTGATCGCGGCGGGCGCCTCACTGGGCGCGCCGGTGACCGGGACCACCGAGGAGATCGCGGAGGAGCTGGCGGCGGAGATCCGGGCGTCGGCCGAGCGCGTGAAGGACCTGTGGCAGGTGCGCTGGGAGTTCCGCACCTTCCGGGGGGACGCGTACGCGGGTCTGGTGCGGGCGGCGGACGAGCTGCGGGCGGACGCCGTGGTGGTGGGCGCCTCGGAGTCGGCGGGGCACCGCTTCGTCGGCTCGGTGGCCGTGCGGCTGGTGAAGGCGGGCCGCTGGCCGGTCACGGTCGTCCCCTGACCGGCCGCGGGCTCACTTGCCGAGGGTGAGGCCGTCCTTGTCGGCGCCGCGGCTGAGGACGACCTGGCGGATGGTCTCGCGGATGCCGGGGTGACGGGGGTCCGAGGTGCCGGCGGCGAGGTTGACCACGCGCCCGCGGCCGGTGTCGAACCACTGGGGCACGAACTCGGCCTTGGTGACCTCCCAGCGGGCGCCGGGCTTCTTCGGCGGGGCGAAGGTGAAGCGGCCGATGCTGCTCTGGTTGCCGCGCGGGTCGAAGACGCCCTCGTGGTTGATCATGTCGCCGGCGATCTGGTCGCCCATGCCGTAGATCACCCAGGTTCCGTTGACCTTCTCGTACGCCTGGGGGACGTGGGCGTGGGTGCCGATGATGAGGTCGATGTCGGGGCGCCCGCCGGTGCGGGAGGCGGTGAGCGAGCGGGCGAGCGAGAGCTGCCGCTGGTCGGGTGCGGTCTGCCATTCGGTGCCCCAGTGGACGCTGACGACGACCACGTCGGCGCCGGCGGCGCGGGCGGCCCGGGCGTCGGCGATCACCTTGGCCTCGTCGAGCAGGTTGACGGCCCAGGGCTGTCCGGCGGGGAGCGGGTAGCCGTTGGTGTCGTAGGTGTAGGCGAGCTGGGCGACGGTGGCGCCGCCGGCCTTGAGGAGGGTGGGGCGGGCGGCCTCGGCGGCGGTGCGGGCGGACCCGGCGTGCTTCACGCCCGCCGCGTCGAGGGCGTCGAGGGTGCGGCCGAGTCCGGCCGCGCCGTCGTCGAGGGTGTGGTTGGAGGCGGTGGAGCAGGAGTCGTAGCCGGTGGCCTTGAGTGCGGTGGCGACCTCGGGCGGGGACTTGAAGGCGGGGTAGCCGGTGTAGGGGCCGCCCTTCTTCCCGTACACGGTCTCCATGTGGCAGATGGCCAGGTCGGCGCGGGACACGACGGGTGCGGCGCCGGCGAGCATGGGCCGGAAGTCGTAGCCGCCGTCGGCGGCGTCGGCGGCGGCGCGCCGGATGATGGAGTCGTGCGGGAGGATGTCGCCGGAGGCCACGAGGGTGAAGCCGGCCGGCTTCGGCGCCGGCGCGGGGCGCGGCGCGGCCGAGCCGGCGGGCGAGCCGCCGGGCGGGCTGCCGGGTGAGGGGGCGCCGCCGCCGAGGCCGCCCTGGCTGCAGGCGGCGACGACGGCGAGCAGGGAGCCGGCGAGGACGGTGGAGCCGGCACGGGCGAGTCTGGCGCGTACCGGTCTGGTGCCTGCGGTCATGACGACTGCCACCCCGATCATCGGAAGAACATGTGTTCTGCCGAATTCACCTTCCGGCGGGCCGCCGGTCAAGGGACCGGGCCGAACCGGAGAACAAACCCCACCGAATCGGACGTACGACGCGCGCGTGATCGCCTGCCGACCGCTCACCGTGCCATTCGCCGCTCGTTCCGACCGTTCGTCGCAGACCGCTGTCCGTTCCCTGTCCCCGTCCGCCCGGATGCGTTCGTATACGGCGCGGACGACGAACCGCCGAGCGGGCGGCGAAGGGTGGGCACTCATGACGACGACGGCGACGATGACGACGACCGCGGCGGCGACGGCGGCGGCGGCGAACGCGACGACCGACGAGCGGACGCTCCAGGAACTCCAGCGCGAGCACGGCCCCGCCCTGCTCTCGTTCCTCCTCGGCCTCACCTACGGCGACCGCCAGCGCGCCGAGGACCTGGCGCAGGAGACCCTGGTCCGGGCCTGGCTCCACCCCGAGGCGTTCAGCGGCGCGTACGCCTCGATGCGGCCCTGGCTCTTCACCGTCGCCCGCCGGCTCGCCATCGACGCCCGCCGCTCCCGGCTGGCCCGGCCGGCCGAGATCGGCGACGGCGTCCTCGCGGTCACCCCCGACCCCTCCGACGCCACCGAGACCGCCGAGGCCGCCCTCGACGTCCGGGCGGCGGTACGGGAGTTGAGCCCGGAACACCGGGCCGTGCTGGTCCGGCTCTACTTCCACGGGCTCACCGTCAACGAGGCCGCCGTCGACCTCGGCATCCCGGCCGGCACGGTCAAGTCCCGTTCCCACTACGCCCTCCGGCAGCTCGGCCGCTCACTGCCCGGCTACCGGCCGCGTCACGGCGTCATTGCCCGCCGGCGGACCGCCGCAGCACAATGACGCCGTGACGCTCCCCGACACCGCGGCGCTGACGCCCGCCGCCGCCGAGAAGATCCTCGCCGACAACTTCGCCCCCTGGGTCCTGGACCTGGGGCTCACCGTCGACTCCGTCGACGGGCACGAGGCCGTCCTCCGCCTCCCCTGGTCCGGCCGGCTGGCGCGCGAGGGCGGCGGGATCTCCGGCCAGGCCCTCATGGCCGCGGCCGACACGGCCACCGTCATCGCCGTCTCGGCGGCCCGCGGCGGCTTCGTCCCGATGACCACCGTCCAGCAGTCCACCAGCTTCCAGCGGGCGGTCGTCGGCACCGACGTCCTGATCCGCGCCCGCCTCACCAAGCTCGGCAAGCGGATGGCCTTCGCCGACATCACCATGACCGCCGACGGCACCACCGACCCCGCCGCCCACGCCACCGCCGTCTACGCCCTGCTGGGCTAGGCCGGTCCGGGGCCGACCGGGCCGCGCACGAGGACGGGGGTCTATGCACTGCATGTATACGCACTGCGTATAGTCGCGTCCATGGCTTCACGACCTCCCACGCCACCGCTCCCCCGCCTGTTCAAGGCCACCGTCGTCAGCGGCATCGCCGTCTGCGCCGCGCACGTCGTGCTCTCCGACACGCTGCGGTTCGCGCTCGTCGGGCAGGCGTCGGCCGCCCTGGGCGCGCCGACCGGGTACGGGACGGCGCAGGTCTTCACGACCGCGCTGCTCAACACCGCGCTGGTGATGCCGCTCGTGCTGTGGGCCGGCATGCGGCTGGGCGGGGAGCGGCGGACGGGGGCGATGGTGCTCGTGGGGACCGTGGCGTGGCTCGTCGCCGTACGGAGCGGGATCGACGGCCTGGACGACTCCTTCGGCGCGATCCTGCCCGTACGGTCGCTCGCGCTCGTCGTCGGCGTCACCGCGCTCGCCTCGCTCGTCCGGCGGCGGCCTTCCCAGGCCCGTCCCGTCCCCTCCGCACCCCCCGTCCCGTCAGACCCGTCGGCACCGATCCGGCCGGGGAACGTATCCGAAACCACACCGGCGAGTTGAGCAAAGCGGTCCACGCGGACGCCCCGAGCGGAGGAGGCTCTGCTCGGGGTCCCGAGAACCGCGGGTCCCGACGTCCGGGAGAAGGTGGGAGCGTTGCCGCCCGAGAGCACGAACGGCGCCGGCCGCAGGAGCGGCGGGGGCCTGGCCGTCCCGATGGCCTGGCTGTGCGCCGAGTACCAGGCCGACCGGTGTCTGACCGACGCCGGCCTCACCGACCCGGGTTCGCTGGAGCACCGCGCCTCCGTGCGGGTCCTGGCCCTCACCGTGCACCTCTCCGGCAGTCCCGCGGCCGGCGAGTGGCTGCGCCGCACCGCGCACGAGGCGGGCTGGCCGGACTGGGTGGAGGAACGGCTCGCCGCCGCCGGGGCCGAGGACCCCGACGGGGCCGACCTGGCCCTCGCCCGGGACACCTGGCGGGCGCTGCGCGAGACCTGGCTGCACGCCGCCGACCTGGACGGCCTGCCGGGCGCCGGGCCGGGGCTGCTCGTCGACGAGACGGCCCGCGCCTGGCTGCCCGCCTGGCGGCTGGGCCTGCCGCTCGCCCACCTCGCCGTCTGGCTCGCCTGACCGGTCAGCGCGCCGGCGAAGGATGCACCCCCGGGCGGTACTTGGGGAAGCGCGCGGTCACCTTCATGCCCGCGCCGACACCGGTCTCGATGACCAGGCCGTACTCCGCCCCGTACACCTGGCGCAGCCGCTCGTCCACGTTGGACAGGCCGATGCCGGAGCCGCCCGGGTGCTCGCCGCGCAGCACCGCCCGCAGCCGCTCCGGGTCCATCCCGACGCCGTCGTCCTCCACCGTCACCACCGCCTCCGCCCCGGCGTCCCGCGCGGCGATGGTGACCCGGCAGCCGCGCTCCCGGTCCTGGAGCCCGTGCTTGACGGCGTTCTCCACCAGCGGCTGGAGGCACAGGAACGGCAGGGCGACCGGCAGCACCTCCGGCGCGATCTGCAGCGTCACCTTCAGCCGGTCGCCGAAGCGGGCCCCGGCCAGCGCCAAGTACTGCTCGATCGCGCGCAGTTCGTCGGCGAGCGTGGCGAAGTCGCCGTGCCTGCGGAACGAGTAGCGGGTGAAGTCGGCGAACTCCAGGAGCAGGTCGCGCGCCCGCTCCGGGTCCGTGCGGACGAACGAGGCGATCGCCGCGAGGGAGTTGAAGATGAAGTGCGGGGAGATCTGGGCGCGCAGCGCGCGGATCTCCGCCTCCACCATCCGGGTCCGGGAGCGGTCCAGCTCGGCCAGCTCCAGCTGCACCGAGACCCAGCGGGCCACCTCGGTGGCGGCCCGCACCAGCACCGCCGACTCCCGGGGCCCGTACGCGACCAGCGCGCCGAGCACCCCCTCCTCGCCGGTCAGCGGCGCGGTCACCGCCCACCGCAGCGCGCAGCCCGGGTCGGCGCAGCCGGTCGGCGCCGAGCGGCTGCGCCCGGTCTCCAGGGTCGCCGCCGCCAACTCCGGGACGCCCGCGTGGTGGTGGGCACCGCCGGGCCCGTCCCAGGCGAGGACGGCCGAGCCGTCGGTGAGGCACAGGGCCTCGGTGCCGAGCAGCGAGCGCAGCGGACGGGCCGCCTTGCCCGCGGTCTCCTCGGTCAGCCCGGCGCGCAGCGGCGGCGCGGCGAGCGAGGCGGTGTGCAGGGTGTGGAAGGTGGCGCGCTCGACGGGGGTGCCGAGGTCGAGGTCGGCACGGGCGCCCCGGCGTGCCGTGAGCCGGCCGAGGACCACGCCGGCGGCGAGCAGGACGGCGCCGGCGGCGCTCGCGGCGGCCAGGGCGATGCCGCTCACCGGCGGGCCTCCTGGGCGGGGACGGGGGCGGTGAACTCCTCGGGCAGGTGGAGCCGGGCGAGGGTGGCCGCGGTGCCGGGCGGGACGCGGCGCGGGGTGGCGAGCGAGACCAGGACCATGGTGAGGAACCCGAGGGGGACGGACCAGACGGCGGGCCACGCCATCAGGGTGTGCGGCCAGCCGCCGGGCGCGAGGCCGGCCCGGGTGGCCATCACGGCGGCGAGCGCGGACCCGCCGCCGAGGACGAGTCCGGCGGCGGCGCCGGGCGGGGTGAGCCGGCGCCACCAGATGCCGAGGACGAGCAGCGGGCAGAAGGACGAGGCGGACACGGCGAAGGCGAGGCCGACGGCGTCGGCGACCGGCACCTTGGAGGCGGCGACGCCGACGGCGAGCGGCACGGCGGTGGCGAGCGGCGTCGCGAGCCGGAAGTGCCGGACCGCCCGGGACGGCAGCACGTCCTGCGCGAGCACGCCGGCGACGGACATGGTGAGCCCGGAGGCCGTGGAGAGGAACGCGGCGAAGGCGCCCCCGGCGAGGAACGCGCCGAGGAGGTCGCCGAGCGCGCCGCCGACCATCCGGTCGGGCAGCACGAGGACGGCGGCGTCGGCGGAGCCGGTGAGGGCGAGCTCGGGGGCGTAGACGCGGCCCAGCGCCCCGTACACCCCGGGCAGCAGGTAGAAGGCGCCGACGAGGCCGAGGACGACGAGGGTGGTGCGGCGGGCGGCCCGGCCGTGCGGGCTGGTGTAGAAGCGGACGGCGACGTGCGGGAGGCCCATGGTGCCGAGGAAGGTGGCGAGGATCAGCCCGTACGTGGCGTACAGCTGGTGCCCGTCCCGGCCGCCGGCCAGCGGCTGGGACCAGCCGAGGGGGTCGGCGCCGTCGGCGCGGCGCTCGGGGACGGGGGTGCCGGGCGGGAGGGCGAGGACGGTGCCGCCGTCCACCCGGTGGGTGCCGGGCGCGAGGGTGACCGGCCGGTTCTCGTACCGGACGGCGTCGACGGTGCCGGTGACGGTGACGGTCAGCGGGGCGTCGAGCCCGACGCGTACGGTGTCGGCGATCCGGACGACGGTGTGCTCGCGGAGCACGGCGGGCGCGTCGAAGCGGGCGCGGGGCGCTCCGTCCCCGTACCAGGCGGCCACCAGGAAGAAGGCCGGCACCAGCAGCGCGGTGAGCTTCAGCCAGTACTGGAACGCCTGGACGAAGGTGATGCTGCGCATCCCGCCCGCGGCGACCGCGCCGGTGACGACGACGGCGACGAGCAGGCCGCCGACCCAGTCGGGGGCGCCGGTCAGGATCTCCAGGGTCAGGCCGGCGCCCTGGAGCTGCGGCAGCAGGTAGAGCCAGCCGATGCCGACGACGAGGAGGCTGGCGAGCCGGCGGACCCGCCGGGACTCCAGGCGGGCCTCGGCGAAGTCGGAGAGGGTGTACGCGCCGGAGCGGCGCAGCGGGGCGGCGACGAGGACCAGCAGCACCAGGTAGCCGGCGGTGTACCCGACCGGGTACCAGAGCATCGCGGGGCCCTGGACGAGGACGAGTCCGGCGATGCCGAGGAACGACGCGGCGGACAGGTACTCGCCGCTGATGGCGGCGGCGTTGAGCCGGGGCCCGGCGGTCCGGGAGGCGACGTAGAAGTCGGAGGTGGTGCGGGAGACGCGCAGGCCGAGGGCGCCGATGAGCAGGGTGGCGAGGACGACGGCGGTGACGGCGGCGACCGCGTGGGTCTGGTTCATGCGGGGCGGTCCACCGGTCCTCAGCGCTCGACGAGGCCGGTGAAGTCGCGCTCGTTGCGCTCGGCCCGGCGGACGTACCAGTGGGCGACGGCCCAGACGACGGGGTACACGCCGGCGCCGAGCACCGCCCACACCAGCGCCTCGGGGGCCGGCAGGGCCAGCAGCAGCGGCAGGGTGCCGACGAGCAGGGCGAGGGCGCCGAGCGCGGTGAGGGCGGCGCGGAGCTGGCTGCGCATCAGGGAGCGGACGTAGGTGTGGCCGAGGGTGGTCTGCTCGTCGATCTCGGAGCGGGCCGGCGGGTGCAGCGGGCGGGGGCGCGGCGCGCGGCCGGGCCGGTCGCCGAGGGCGCTCGCGTGGGTGACGGTCTCGCGCCGGGGCCGGCGCGGCTCGGGGTGCTCCGGCATCGGCGTCGCTCTCTGACGGGCGGGTGGGCCCGTGGAGTGTAGGCAGAAGGGGGCGTACGCCGGAAGGGGGTGCCGGTCAGCCGCCGGCGCGACGCATGAGCAGGTCACGGAGGTGGCGGGCGTGCCGGCGGCTGACGGCGAGGTCGGTGGCGCCGACCCGGACGGAGGTGGCGCCGCCGTCGAGCCGCAGCTCCTCGACGCGGTCGAGGGCGACGAGGTGGCTGCGGTGGATGCGGACGAAGCCGCGGTCGGCCCAGCGCTCCTCCAGGGTGGAGAGCGGGATGCGGACGAGGTGGCTGCCGTGGTCGGTGTGGAGGCGGGCGTAGTCGCCGTGGGCCTCGACGTAGGCGATGTCGTCGACGGGGACGAAGCGGGTGACGCCGCCGAGCTCGACGGGGATCTGCTCGGGGGCGGGCGCGGCGGCCGGGGGCGCGGCGGTGGCGTGGACGAGTTCGTGGACGCGGCGGACGGCCTCGGCGAGACGTTCGCGGCGGACCGGCTTGAGGACGTAGTCGACGGCCTTGAGGTCGAAGGCGGTGAGCGCGAAGCCCTCGTGGGCGGTGACGAAGACGACGAGCGGCGGGCGGGCGAAGCCGGCGAGGAGCCGGGCGACGTCGAGGCCGGTGAGCTCGGGCATGTGGATGTCGAGGAAGACGACGTCGACGGCGTCCTCGCCGTCCGGCCCGGAGTCGAGCGCGCGGCCGATCCGGCGCAGCGCGGCGGTCGCGTCGCCGGCGCCCTCGGCGGTGCGGACCCGGGGGTCGGCGCGCAGCAGGTAGAGCAGTTCCCCGAGGGCGGGTTCCTCGTCGTCGACGGCCAGTACGCGCAGCATGCGCGGGAGCCTACTTCAGGGCGCGGCGGCCGGTCCCGGCGTGCCTATTTGAGCAGCCGGGACATGCGGCGGTCGGCGAGGACCTTGCCGCCGGTCTGGCAGGTGGGGCAGTACTGGAGGGAGGAGTCGGCGAAGCTGACCTCGCGGACGGTGTCGCCGCAGACGGGGCAGGGTTCGCCGGTGCGGCCGTGGACGCGCAGGCCGGTCTTCTTCTCGGCCTTGAGCTTGCCGGCGGCGAGGCCGCGGGAGCGGGCGACGGCGTCCTGGAGGGTGGTGCGCAGGGCCTCGTAGAGGGCGGTGGTCTCGTCGGGGGTGAGGGTGGCGGTGGGTTTGAAGGGGGACATCTTCGCGGCGTGCAGGATCTCGTCGCTGTAGGCGTTGCCGATGCCGGCGAGGAGGCTCTGGTCGCGCAGGGCGCCCTTGATCTGGCGGCGTTCGCCGGCGAGGAGGGCGGCGAGGTCGCCGGGGCCGAAGTCGTCGGCGAGCGGGTCGGGGCCGAGCCGGGCGATGCCGGGGACCTCGTCCGGGTCGTGGACGAGGTGGACGGCGAGCCGCTTGGTGGTGCCGGCCTCGGTGAGGTCGAAGCCGTCGCCGCCGGTGAGGGCGGCGCGCAGGGCGAGGGGGCCCTTGCCGGGGCGGGGAGGTCCGGAGGGCAGCGGGTCCTGCCAGCGGAGCCAGCCGGCCCGGGCGAGGTGGACGACGAGGTGCAGGGGGCCGCCGGACGTGGCGGCGGTGATGTCGAGCCACTTGCCGTGCCGGGCGACGCCGGTGACGCGGGCGCCGTCGAGGACGCCGAGGGGCGGGTCGTACGTCTTGAGGACGCTGATCGCGACGGGCAGCACGCGGGCGAACTCCTTGCCGACCAGGTGCTCGCCGAGGAACGCGCGAAGGGCTTCGACCTCGGGCAGTTCGGGCATGTCCCCACCCTGCCGCAGGACGCCGCGGGACGCGCGCCGATCGCGCCCGCGGGTCGCGGGCCGGTCAGGTGCCGGGGGGCGGGTCCGGGAGGGTGAAGTCGCACCAGACGCATTTGCCGCCGCCCCGGGACTCGACGCCCCAGGCGTCGGAGAGCTGGTCGACGAGGAGCAGGCCGCGGCCCGAGACGCCCGCCTCGCCGGCCTCGCGGCGGCGGGGCAGCGCGCTGGAGCGGTCCTCGACCTCGACGCGGAGCCGCCGCGGGGTGCCGGGCCGGACCCGCAGGGTCACGATGGCGCCGCCGTCGGTGTGCATCAGCGCGTTGGTCACGAGTTCGTCGGCGACGAGCTCGATCTCGTCGGCGCGGGACCCGGCGCCCCAGGCGCGGACGGCGGCCCGGATCATGTGCCGGGCGGCGCTCAGCGCCTCGGGGTCGCTCTGGGCGACGTGCTGCCGGAAGCGCCCGCCGCCCGGGGCGTAGGCGCCGAGGCGGCGCAGCAGCAGGAGGGCGACGTCGTCCTCGCCGCCGCGCTCGGCGACGACGTCACAGAGGTGGTCGGCGAGCTCCTGGAGGTCGGAGGGGCCGTGCCGGACGAGGGAGGACAGCCATTCGAGGCCTTCGTCGAGGTCGGCTCCGGGTTTCTCGACGAGGCCGTCGGTGTACAGCAGCAGGGTCTGGCCGGCGTCGAGTTCCAGGGTGGTGACGGGGTAGTCGAGCCGGCCGAACTCGGCGGAGAGGCCGAGCGGCAGCCCGCCCTCGACGGAGATCCGGCGGCAGGTGCCGTCGGCCTCGCGGACCAGCGGGTCGACGTGGCCGGCGCGGACCACCTGGACGACGCCGGTGCCGGGGTCGGTCTCGGCGTAGGTGCAGGTGGCGAAGCGGTCGGTGTCGAGTTCGTGGAGGAAGACGGAGGCGCGGGCCATGACGGTGGCCGGGGGGTGGCCCTCGGCGGCGTAGGCGCGCAGCACGATCCGCAACTGGCCCATGACGGCGGCGGCGTGGGTGTCGTGGCCCTGGACGTCGCCGATGACGGCGCCGACCCGGCCGCCGGGCAGCGGGATGACGTCGTACCAGTCGCCGCCGACGTCCCGGCCGAGCCGGGCGGAGCGGTAGCGGACGGCTATCCGGGCGCCGGGGACCTCGGTGATCCGGCGGGGCAGCATCGCCTGCTGGAGTCCTTCGGCGAGGTCGTGCTCCTGCTCGTACAGCATGGCGCGCTGGAGGCTCTGGGCGATGCTGCTGCCGAGGGCGACGAGCAGGGTGCGCTCGTCCTCGCTGAAGCCGCGCTTGTCGCTGTAGAGCAGGCCGAGGGCGCCGATGGGGCGGGCCTGGGCGATGAGCGGGAGGTAGGCGGCGGCGGTGATCCCGAGGCCGCTGATGTGCGGCCAGAGGACGGGGAAGGAGGCGGCGAAGTCCTCGGCGGTGTCGATGAAGCGGGGCCGCAGGGTGCGGATGACCTCGCTCATCGGGTACGGCTCGTCCACCCGGGTGAACCGGGTGCCGGGGACGAAGGCGCCCTCGGGTCCCTCGGCGACGAGGTGGATGCGGCCGGCCTCCAGGAGGCCCATGACGAGGCTGGCGGCGCCGAAGTGCTCCAGGGCGTGCGAGTCGTTGAGGAGGTCGATGACGTCCTGGACGGTGCGGGCGTAGGCGAGGGCGGCGGTGGTGCCCTCGACGACCCCGGCGCGCTGCCGGCGGCCTTCGTCGAGGCCGAGGCGGGCGGCGGACTCGGTGAGTTCGTGGGTGGCGTCGCGCAGCACGCCGATGATCCGCACGGGGCGGCCGGAGGGGTCGCGGTGGACGATGCCCTGGGTGTGGGTCCACTGGTGGGAGCCGTCGCGGCGGCGGATGCGGAAGTAGGCGCCGTACTGGTCGCTGCCGTCCTTGAGGGCCTGGGCGACCAGGGTGTCGAGCTGCCGGCCCTCGTCGGGCAGGACGCGGCTGCCCAGCGTCTCGGGCCGCCCGTCGTACTCGCCGGGGTCGAAGTCGAAGACGTCGAGCGCGGCGTCGTCCATCTGCATGGTGCCGGCGACGAGGTCCCAGTCGAACCCGCCCATCCGGAAGGCGGCCCCGAACGCGCTGAGGATCGGCGCCGCCGCGCCGTCCGCCGCCGCGCCCGGCCGCCCCGCCGTGTCCGTTCCCCCGCTGCCCGCGCTCATGGGGGCCACGCTAGGGCCGGCGGGTTCCTCGCGCACCACGAAGATCTTTCAGCCGGCGAAGGTGTCGGGCTCGGCGGACTCGGGCTCGACGGGGAACGGGAGGTCCGGCTCCTCGCCCTCGGGCCGCGGGTACGGGTCGGCGGAGGGGTCTTCGCCGGGCTCGGTGTACGGGTCCTCGTAGGGCTGCGTGTACGGGTCTTCATAGGGCTGCTGGTACGGGTCGTAGGGGTCGCCGTACGGGTCGGGGCCGGGCTCCGTGTACGGGTCGGCGGGCGCGTCCGGTTCGGGGTACGGCTCCGAGGGCTGCTCGGGCACGGCCGGGGTGTCGGGGACGGCGGGGGCGTCCGGGGTGCTCGGGCCGGTGGGGGCGTCGGGCGTGGCCGGTGCGGCGGGGGTCTCGGGGGTCGTCGGGGCGGCGGGCTCGGCGGTGCGCTCCGCCGGGGTCTCGGGTGCGGTGCTCGGGGACGCGTCGGGGTCCGGGGTGACGGGGTCGCTGAGGGCGCAGGTGTCGGGGTCGCAGTCGGGGGCGGTCTCCGGCTTGCGGTCCTCGTCGCCGTCGCTGCCGGACTTCCGCTCGATCCAGCTGTCGTCGGCGACGTTCACGATGACCAGGCTGGAGACGACGGTGGTGGTGGGCTTGACGATGATCACGCGGTCGGGGTCGAAGCCGGCCCACGGGTCGCCCTGGTGGACGGCCCCGGAGACGCTGACGGGCGTGCGGAGAGGGTTGCCGCAGGCGCAGCGGACGCGAGGCGCCCCGTAGGGGTCGACGAGGACGGCGGTGCCGGCCTGGAGGACGGACTGGAAGGCGGAGGCCCGGCCGTCCCGGAAGCCGTGGTTGGTGACGCGGGTGTCGGCGCGCAGCACGACGGGGGTGAGGTCGCGCAGCCAGTCGGCGACGCCGCCCTCGGGGATGCCGGCGGCCTCGGCGAAGGCGGCCAGCTTGGCGGGGTCGGCGGTGAGGTGGGCGACCTGCTGCTCGACGTCGCAGCTGGCCTCGGCGCGGGTGCCGCCGTAGAGGCCGGGGGTGGAGCCGGTGACCTCGCGGACGCCGGGGGCGCTGACGGGCTGGGCGGCGGCGGGGTCCGCCTCGCGGAGGGCGCGCAGGCCGGCGCCGCGGGCCGTGGAGGCGGTGAACGGGTCGGGGCCCGGGGCGGCGAGCGGCTGGAGGTGCACCTCGTGCGCGGCTCCGAGGGCGGCGCGTCCGGCGGCGCCGCCGGAGTCGGCGGAGGAGCAGCCGGCGGCGAGCAGGGCGGCGCCGAGCGTGGCGGCGAGGGCGGTGCGGCCCTGGTGGCGGGCGGCTCCGGGGGCGGGGCGGACGGCGGCGGGCTTGCTCCGCGTCCGGCGCTGCGTGAGGCGCACGGTCTTCTCCCGGTCGGCACGGGTGGGTTCCTCCCGTTCTGTCGCACACGGTGACGGGGTGCAAGCGGAGGGCGTCCGACCGGGCGGCGGAAGACCCCTCCTCGTGACTTGAACGCGTTCAACAGAAGCTCTACGCTCGACCGCAGCAGGATTGAACACGTTCAAGTCGGTGGGGGTGGTGTGCCGTGACGGCGCTGTCGGCCTTCGTGGTCCCGGTCGTGACGCTCGGGATGCTCTGGGTGGTGCCGACCGGCCTCGCCCTCGTCGACGGGCCCCGGCCGCCCGGCTGGGACCTGCTCCGCCGCGCCTGGCCGCTGCTCGCCCTGCCCGGCGCCGTCTCCCTGTGGCTCCCCCGCTCGGGCACCGCCACGGCGCTGGCCGCCTGCTACGCGCTCGCCACCCTGGCGCTCGCGCTCCAGGCCCCGGCCCGGCTGGCCCTGACGCTCCGCCGCCCGCCGGACGGAGGGCCCCGCCCCGTGCCGGGCGCGGGCGAGGTCGCCGTCCTCACGGCCCTCGTCTCGCCGGCCGTCGCCGGAGCGGCGCTCGTCGCCGAGCGGGCCGCGTACCCCCTCTTCGGCTTCGAACGGGACCTGCTGGCGCTGACCGTGCCGCACTTCCACTTCGCGGGCTTCGCCGCCGCCCTGGTCGCCGGCCTGCTCTGCCGCACCTCCGCCGGGAGCGCCCTGGCCCGGGCCGCCGCGCTCAGCGTGCCCGCCGGCACCCTGCTCGTCCTCGCCGGCTACTTCGTGAATGACTGGACCGAGCTCGCCGGAGCCGTCGTCCTCACCGCGGGCATGGCCGCGGTCGCCGTCCTCACCCTGCGCGAGCGGCGCGGCCTCGCCGCCGACGCCGCCACCCGGGCCCTGCTCGGCGTCTCCGCCCTGGTCCTGGCCGCCACCATGGCGCTCGCGCTCTGGTGGGCGCTCGGCGAGGCGACCGGGCTGCCGCACCCCACCCTGACCTGGATGGCCGCCACCCACGGCCTCGGCAACGCGCTCGGCTTCGCCGTCTGCGCCCTGCTCGCCCACCGCCGCCTCCGCCGGACCGGCCTCCCCGCCGCGACCACCGCCCCCGTTCCCCCTGCCGCTGCCCCTACCCCTGCCGCTGCCGCTGCCTCACGAACGGAGCTCCCCGCATGACCCGTGTCCTCGGCGACCTGTCCCCGCGCCGCACCCTCACCTACCGCGAGGTCGGCGCCACCCGCTCCCCCGCTTCCCTCCCCGCCGGCTACCACCACCTGCGCCACAGCACCCCCGTCGGCCACGGCCCCGCCGCCTTCCGGGCCGCCGCCGACGCCGTCACCACCTGGCGCATGCACCGCGCTACCGGCGCCCGCGTCCGCACCACCGCCGAGCGCGCCGCCCCCGGCGTCACCCTGGAGGTCGCGCTCGGCGTCGGCCCGCTCGCCCTCGGCGTCCCGTGCCAGGTGATCTGGCTCCCCGAGGAGGAGCACCGGGGCGGCTTCGCGTACGGGACGCTCTCCGGCCATCCGGAGAGCGGCGAGGAGTCCTTCCTGGTGGAGCTGGAGCCCGACGGCACGGTCCGCTTCACCGTCACCGCCTTCAGCCGCCCTGCCGCCTGGTACACCCGGCTGGCCGGCCCCGTCGTCCCGCACCTCCAGCTCGCCTACGCCCGCCGGCTCGGCCGCACCCTCGCCCGGCTGGTCGCCGCGGGCTGATACTGGAGGCGATGGAGTGGTTCACCGCGCCCGAGCTGTGGCTGGGCCGGGCCGTCTTCCAGCGCGGCCTGGCCGTGCTGTACTGCGTGGCCTTCCTGTCGGCCGCCCTCCAGTTCCGCGCCCTCATCGGCGAGCGCGGCATGCTCCCCGTACCGGAGTTCCTGCGCCGGACCACCCCGCTGCGCTCGCCGTCGCTCTTCCACTGGCGCTACTCGGACCGGCTCTTCGCGGCCGTCGCCTGGACCGGCTTCGCGGGGGCCGCGGCGCTGGCCGCCGGGGCCGGCGACGCGGTGCCGCTCCCCGTCGCCATGCTGCTGTGGCTGCTGCTGTGGGTCCTCTACCTGTCGATCGTGAACGTGGGCCAGACCTGGTACGCCTTCGGCTGGGAGTCGCTGCTGCTGGAGACCGGCTTCCTCGCGGTCTTCCTCGGCAACGACGACGTCGCCCCGCCGCTCCTGGTCCTCCTGCTGCTGCGCTGGCTGCTCTTCCGGGTCGAGTTCGGCGCCGGACTCATCAAGATCCGCGGCGACGCCTGCTGGCGGAACCTCACCTGCCTCTGCCACCACCACGAGACCCAGCCGATGCCCGGGCCGCTGAGCTGGTTCTTCCACCGCCTCCCGCGCCCGCTGCACCGCGTCGAGGCGGCGGCCAACCACGTCGTGCAGCTGGGCGTGCCGTTCCTCCTCTTCGCCCCGCAGCCGGTGGCCACGGTCGCGGCCGGCCTGATGATCGTCACCCAGCTGTGGCTGGTGCTCTCCGGCAACTTCGCCTGGCTCAACTGGCTGACGATCGTCCTCGCGACCGCCGCCCTCGACCTCTCCTCGCTCACCGGAGACACCGGCGGCACCGGCGGCCACGCGCACACCGACCCCCCGGTCTGGTACGCCGCCCTGGTCCTCGCCGTCACCGCCCTGGTCCTCGTCCGCAGCTACCGCCCGGTGCGCAACCTGCTCTCCCGCCACCAGGCGATGAACCGCTCCTACGACCCGTTCCACCTGGTCAACACCTACGGGGCCTTCGGCACGGTGGGCCGGGTCCGCGACGAGATCGTCATCGAGGGGACCAGCGACCCCGAGGTCGGCCCGGACACGGAGTGGCGCGAGTACGGCTTCAAGGGCAAGCCCGGCGACCCCCGCCGGCTCCCCCGCCAGTTCGCCCCCTACCACCTGCGGCTCGACTGGCTGATGTGGTTCGCGGCGCTCTCGCCCGGCTACGCGCGCGCGTGGTTCGGACCGTTCGTGGAGCGGCTGCTCGCCGGGGACCGGGACACCCTGAAGCTCCTCGCCCGCAATCCGTTCCCGGACGCCCCGCCGGTCCGGATCCGCGCCCGGCTCTACCGCTACCGCTTCTCCACCTGGCGCGAGCTGCGCGCCACCGGCGCCTGGTGGCAGCGGCGGCTGCTGCGCGAGTACCTGCCGCCGACCCGGCTCCGCGGCTGAGCCCGGACGCGCCGGTGCCCCCGGTCCGCGCGGGACCGGGGGCACCAGGGCCGTACAGGCGATCAGCTATCAGCGATCAGCTATCAGCTATCAGGCGACGATCAGTCGATGCCCGGCAGGATGTGGGGCTCGGCCAGGTCGTCCTCGTAACCCGCCAGGCGGATAGGGGCCGAGCGCGCCCACACTTCGAGGCTGCCCAGCTCGCCGGTGCGCCGCTGCCGTTCGAAGGGTTCCGCCGGCCGGGTTTCCTGCTTCGTCAGTTCGGGTGTCACCGCGCACTCCTTTGTGTCGCGTCAGAGGGGAACGTAGAGCCGTTCGGTCGCGGTGGCGCCGGTCATCGGGCGGGACCGCGGCCGGGGTGGGCGGCCTGTCCCCTGGCCGGCTGTGGAGCGGGTGTCGCTCCGGTGGCCGGCCGTGGGCCCCAGCCTAACCAGATGAGCGCGGTTGCGCTCTACCGGGCTCCAAAGTGTGACGCGTTCGGGTGACGGAGACCGAAAAAGCACCCTTTCCGGCGGAAAGGGCGCTCTTGCTCGCGGGACGGCCGGGCGGCCGTCTACCACTTGCCGGGGAAGTAGTCCTTCATGAAGACGCCGTACAGGTCCTCGCCCGCCTCGCCGCGCACGACCGGGTCGTAGACGCGGGCGGCGCCGTCGACCAGGTCCAGCGGGGCGTGGAAGCCCTCCTCGGCGAGCCGCAGCTTGTCGAAGTGCGGGCGCTCGTCGGTGATCCAGCCGGTGTCGACCGAGGTCATGAGGATCTTGTCGGTCTCGAACATCTCCTGGGCGCTGGTCCGCGTCACCATGTTCATGGCCGCCTTGGCCGCGTTGGTGTTCGGGTGTCCGGCGCCCTTGTAGCCGCGGTTGAAGACGCCCTCCATCGCGGAGACGTTCACGACGTACGCCCGGCCGCTCGCGGCCTGCGCCGCCGCCTTCGCCATCGCCGGGCGCAGGGCGCTGATCAGGATGAACGGCGAGGTGTAGTTGCAGAGCTGGGTCTCCAGGAGCTCCACCGGGGAGATCTGGTCGATGGTCTGCACCCAGGTGTTGGTGTCCACGACGTCCGGCAGCAGACCGCCGGCGTCGATCGCGGTGCCCGCCTGGTACTGCTCCAGGCTCGCGTTGCCCGCGACGAGGGCGAGGTCGGCGACCTTCTGGGCGTCGAGGCCGCTGGTGCCGGCGGGCAGCGCGGCGAGGCCGTCGACCGCGCCGGAGTTGAAGGCGCCGATGACATGGTGGGCGGGCAGCTCGCCGGCCGGGAGCGGCGCGGACTCGCCGTCGACCAGGGCGGCGTACGCGGACGGCAGCCGGCGCACGGTCTGCGTGGCGTTGTTGATCAGGATGTCGAGCGGGCCCGCGGCGGCGACCTGCTCGGCGAGGGCCACGGCCTGCGCCGGGTCGCGCAGGTCGATGCCGACGACCTCCAGGCGGTGCAGCCACTCCGCGGAGTCCTCCATCGCCTTGAAACGGCGGATGGCGTCCTTGGGGAAGCGGGTGGTGATCGTGGTGTGCGCGCCGTCGCGGAGCAGCCGCAGCGCGATGTACATGCCGATCTTGGCCCGGCCGCCGGTGAGCAGGGCGCGCTTGCCGGTGAGGTCGGCGCGGGCCTCCCGCTTGGCGCGGTTGAGGGCGGCGCAGTCCTGGCAGAGCTGGTGGTAGAAGTAGTCGACCTCGACGTACCGGGTCTTGCAGGTGTAGCAGGACCGGGGGCGCTGGAGTATGCCCGCGATCCGGCCGGCCTCGGTGACGGAGGTGGGCAGCAGGCCCT
The DNA here is from genome assembly GCF_042797055.1 of Streptomyces sp. NPDC057854. NCBI lineage: Bacteria > Bacillati > Actinomycetota > Actinomycetes > Kitasatosporales > Streptomycetaceae > Streptomyces > Streptomyces sp. NPDC057854. Next base: position 37,048 of record NZ_JBHVMF010000022.1, on the reverse strand, counting down.
CGGTCTCGTCGTCGATGCGCTGCGCGGAGCCGGTGGCGGTGGCCTCGGTGACGGCGCGGTCGTGCGCGGTCTTGGCGGCGCGGCGCTCCTGGCGGCGGCGCTGCTTGACCGTGCGGTAGATGCCGGCGGTGGCGCGGCGGACGGCGATCGCGTCCGGGTGGTCGACCTCGATCTTCTCCAGCTCGTCGAGGACGCTCAGGCAGACGGCCAGGCGCTCGGGGTCGATGCCCGGGCCGTGGTCCTGGTTCTCTTCGGTCACCGTCATGGCCGTGGTCGTTCCTCGATCGCTCGCGGGCGGGCTGCCGCCGGGGGTCTTGAAACGTCAACTTTACGGAGCGGGGGGCCGCCGCTCCAAACCCGTACCGGGGGCGTGGTCGAACACACAGTCGCCGCAGAGGCCGCCGGAGGCGGAGCGGTAGTAGAGGCAGCAGGTGGTGCGGCGCAGGGCGGGCCCGTCGAGGGTCCGGGCGAGGTCCGGATGGTCGAGGAGGCCCTGGACGAGGGCGGCGGCCCGGTCGGCGGTCGCGGGCCGGCCGTGGCGGCGGGACCAGCGGACGAGTTCGCGCAGCGCGCCGGCGAGCGCCGACCCGGCGTTGCCCCAGAGCAGCCGGGGCGAGATCCGCGTGTCGCGGGCGAAGGCCGCGTGCAGCGGGACGAGGTGGGCCTCGTGGACGGCCTCGCGGAGCGCGGCGACGGTACCGGGCCGGGTGTCGCTCCCGGACCACCAGAGGTCGTCCGGGGCGGAGGCGGCCGGGTCCCAGTGCAGCGCGGCGGGGTCGAGGGCGGGGAAGCGCCCGTGCAGGGCGGCCGGACCGAGGGCCGTGGACCAGAGGCGGGCGGCGAGCCCGAGGTGGGCGACGGACGCGCCGACGCGCCGCTCGGCCGCGCCGAGCGCGGCGGTGACCCGGTCCACGCGCGCGTGGAGGGGCGCGTCGCCGGCGGGGTCGCGGTCGCCGGCGTAGAGCCGGGCGAGCGGGCGGTGGTCGCCGCCGGCGGGCGGCGGGGCGGTACGCAGGACGAAGAAGCCGCCGAGGTCGGGCGGACTGTCGCCGTCGGTCACTGCTCCCCCTGGGTCTTGGTCTGGTCGGGTCCGGCCAGGTCGGTCGCGACCGGTCGGGTCGGCCGCAACCGGTCGGGTCGGTCGCGTCCGGGCGACGGTATCGCGGTTCCCGTCCGGCACCGGTTCGCGTGCGGTCCAAAGTGGACCGGGAGACGGAGGTACTGGCTCGGGATGAGTCGCGGGCGTGCGGGGGCCGCGTGCGACCGGTACCGCCTCCCGGGAGGGAAAGCGGCCGGTTCCTCCCGCTTTCACCTGCGATGACGTACGCCCCGGGGTGTACGGGTCCGCCGCGTACTGCGTCGGCGGTACCGGTGAAGGCGTTCCCTGGTCTGACGACGGGAACGTCCCGGCGCGCGATCGTGGAGGGTATGAGTCCGCTCCTGCTGTCCGTCGTCCTGTCGCTCGTCTCCGCCGTCGCGTACGCGGGCGCGGCGATCGTGCAGGAACGGGTCGCCGCGACCGCCGCCGGCCTGACGTACGCGCCGCTGCGCAACCCGGTCTGGTGGGGCGCCGTGCTGCTGAACGGACTGGGCGCGGCCCTGCACGTCGCGGCCCTGGCGTACGGTCCGCTGAGCGTGGTGCAGCCGCTGGGCGCGCTCACCATCGTGTTCGCGCTGCCGATGGCCGCCCTGTTCGTCCGTCGGCGGGCGGGGCGCCGGGCCTGGCACGGGGCGCTGATGGCGACGGCGGGGCTGGCGGGTCTGCTGAGCGTGACCGAAGGCGGCGAGGGGCGGACGCCCGGCGGCGGGGAGCGGTGGCTGCTGGCCGGGGCCACCTTCGCCGTGGTGGCGGCGCTGTTCGTGCTGGCGCGGCTCGCGGGCCGCGTGGCGCTGCGCGGGGTGGCGCTGGCGGCGGCCGCGGGGGTGGCCTTCGGTGTGGCGTCGGTGTTCACGAAGGCGGTCGCCGAGGAGTGGTCGGCGGACGCCCCGCTGGCCGAGTGGGGTTCCGCGCTGGTCCTGTCGGCGCTGGCCGTCACGGGCCTGCTGCTGTCCCAGGCGTCGTACCGGGGCGCGGGGCTCGCCGCCCCGCTCGCCACGGTGACCGTGGTGAACCCGGTGGTGGCGGCCACCGTCGGGCTCACGCTCTTCGGCGAGGGCTTCCGGTACGGGCCGGCGGGCACGGTGGCGGCGCTGGTCTGCGGCGCGGTCGCGGCCGGCGGTCTGGTCGAGCTGACCCTCGACCGGCTGGCCCGCCCCGGCGGGGACGGGCCGTCCGCGTCAGATGGAGACCCCGCGGGCCCGGAGATAGGCGAGGGGGTCGATGTCGGAGCCGTACCCGGGACCGGTCCGCACCTCGAAGTGGAGATGCGGCCCCGTGCTGTTGCCGGTCGAGCCTGAGCGCCCGATGCGCTGACCACCAGTGACCCGCTGCCCCTCGCGGACGGAGAGGGCGGAGAGGTGGGCGTACTGGCTGTAGCGGCCGTCGTCGTGGCGGACGACGATCTGGTAGCCGTACGCGCCGCCCCAGCCGGCGGAGACGATCCGGCCGTCGGAGACGGCCATGACGGTGGTGCCGGTGGGCACGGGGAAGTCGACGCCGGTGTGGTAGCCGCTGGACCAGGACGAGCCGGGCTTGCCGTAGCGGGTGCCGACGTCGCCGGAGACGGGGGCGGAGTAGCGGTCCTCGCGGGACGCGCTCTGCGGCTTGGGCTTCGGCTTCGGCTTGCTCTCGGCCTTGGGCTTCGGCCTGCTCTCCGGCTTCGGCTTCGGCTTGCTCTCCGCTCTCGGCTTCGGCTTGGTCTCCGGCTGGGGCCGGGGCTTGGCCTGCGGCTTCTGGGCGGGCTTGGTGGCGGGGGCCTGGGCCGCCTTGGCGGGCGGCTTGGCCTGCGGTGCGGCGGCGGGCTTGACCGCCGGGGGCTTGGTGGCGGGCGCGGACGCGGCGGGCGGCTTCGGCGTCGTGGGCGCGGCGGCGGACGGCGGCTTCCGGGGCGCGAGCGGCTTGGCGGGAGGGAGCCGGGGGGCCTTGGGGCGGGCCTCCGGCTCGGCCGGCGGGCGCGGCGGGGCGGAGATCCGGAGGGTGAGGCGCTGGCCGGGGTGGATGAGGTCGGGGTCGTCCCCGACGACCTTGCGGTTGATCTCGTACAGGCGCTGCCAGCCGCCGCGGACCCGTTCGTCGCGGGCGATCCCGGAGAGGGAGTCGCCGGGGGTGACGGTGTACATCTCGCGGACGGCGGGGACGGTCGTCGGACCGGGCTTCTCGGGCGCGGCCTGCGGTAAGGCGCGCTGCGCGGGCAGCGAGGCGGTCCGCACGTCGTTCCCGCGGCCCTTGCCGCCGGTGGTGTCCGGCGCGGGTCCGCCGCGGGCGAGGCCGGCGCGGCTGCCGCAGGAGGGCCAGGCGCCGGGGCCCTGGCCCTTGAGGACCCGCTCGGCGACGGCGATCTGCTGGTCCTTGGAGGCCAGGTCGGCGCGCGGCGCGAACTCGCGTCCGCCGTACGCCTCCCAGGTGGACTGGCTGAACTGGAGGCCGCCGAAGTAGCCGTTCCCGGTGTTGATGCGCCAGTTGGAGGAGGACTCGCAGGACGCGACCTTCTCCCAGACGTCCAGCGAGGCGGCCTCGGCGGCGCCGGCGCCGATGAGCGGCAGGGCGATGCCGGCGCCTCCGACGGTGGCGGTCAGCGAGGCGCGGTTGATGCGGCTCGGCTGGTGGCGGCGGTGACGTCCGCGTACGGCCATGGGCCCCCCTTGAACACAGCGACGGCGATCCAAGTTACGGGGGTCGCACGCTGTGTGACAAGCGGGTCGCCGAAGTCCGCCACCGCGCCGGAGTCGCGTACGTCAGCGGGGTGTTGCCGCTCTGCCCGGGGCCACACCCGTCCGGGCGCGCCCGGCGGGCCCGGGCTGCGGCTGCGGTTCCGGCGGCGGTACGGGCCCGCCGGGCTGCGGCGGCGCGGGCGGCACCGGGTCGGGCGGGGCGGGCACCGGGTTCGGCGGCGGAACCGGCGGGGGCGACGGCTCCGGCGGCGGGATCGGCGAGGGCGGCAGCGGGTCGGGGTACGGATGGGTCATGACGGACCTCCCGGTCGACGGTCTCCCCCCGGCGGGCCTTCTACCCCCGATTTCCAGGGTGGCACCGCCGAGTCCGCCCCGGCCCGCCGCGCGCCTCCGTACGGGTCACCCGGCGGTGCGGGCGACCGCCGTCACCACAGGCCGGGGGTGGCCGCGAGCTGCCGCTCCGCCGCGCGGACCAGCCCGGCCGGGGCCGGCGGGGCCTCGTCGGGGTGCCGCTCGGCCCACCGGGCGGCGTACGGGCAGAGCGGCACGACGGGGACGCCCTCGCGGGCGGCGATCGCGTAGCACTCGCGCACGAGCGCGCCCGCGATCCCCTTGCCCTCGTGGCCGGGCTCGACGACCGTGTGCACGATGACGAGGGCGTGCGGCTCCTCGTCGAGGGCGAAGGAGACAATCACGCCGGCGAAGTCCTCGCCGACGTACGCCTCCAGCCGCCCCCTCTCCCGCACGTCACGGATGACCGGCTCGACCGCCCGCTGCTCTGCCATGCGGACCGCTCCCTGGCTCAGACCTGTGCCGGCACCGCGTGCGGCGGACGCACGGTGCCGCTGCCGGGCACGGGCGCCGAGGCGTCGGCGCCCAGTTCCACGATGCGGTTCGCGGCGTCGACGTGCACGACGCGCGGCACGTACGCCCGCGCCTCCGCGTCCTCCATCTGCGCGTAGCTGATGAGGATCACCAGGTCGCCGGGGTGCACCAGATGGGCGGCGGCCCCGTTGATCCCGACGACCCCGGACCCCCGCTCACCCTCGATGACGTAGGTCTCCAGCCGAGCCCCGTTGGTGATGTCGACGATGTGCACGAGCTCGCCGGGCAGCAGATCGGCGGCGTCCAGCAGATCGGCGTCGACGGTCACGGAACCGACGTAGTGCAGGTCGGCCTGGGTGACGGTGGCCCGGTGGATCTTGGACTTGAACATTGTACGCATCATCGAGGTACTCCTGGACATAGGCTCCCTGCCTGCGTTTTTGCAGGTCAAGGGCGGTTTTCCTACCCTACAACGAGTCGCATGTTCGGGCAGCATTCCCCAGGTTTTTCAGGACTCATGCTGACCACTTGCTGACTTTCCTGACGCACCGTCAGGTGACTGCAGGGGGCTTCGCCCGCCCTCCTGGACCCCACCGCGACGACTGCACAAGCCTACGCAGCACCCTCCGAAGGGTGTCCGTGATCACCGTCACTCTGGCGGCCTGGGAGGCAAGCGGCGAGGGCGGTCGCCAGGGATCCGGCTGCACACAGGCATCCGAGGGATAGAAGCGGCGCGGCAACATAGCCGCGAATCGCCGGTTAGCCAAACCGGCGATTCTCATGACCATGGCTACAGCTCGTCCGGTGACTCTTGGCGGTGGCACAGGGCGGGTGTCAAGGATGTTTGGAATTCGGCCAGAGCAGGGAGCGAGCCAATGCCGCGATCAGTCTCAGGCCAGCCTCAGGGAGCCATCTTGCCCGTGGAACCGCAGCCGCACTTCGACGAGACTCGCACCGATGTGAACTCGTTGGGCAGGCGCCGTAGCGTAGAGCCCGTCCTTATGGACACTGCTGAGGTCGCTGCGATGCTCAACATGTCCACGAGCTGGGTTTACAGGGAGGCATCGAAGCTGGGCTTGAAGGGCTACAAACTCGGACGAGGCAGGAACGCGAAGGTCCTGTACAAGAGGTCCGAGATCTTCAAGTGGCTAGAGCAGCAGAAGATCCATTAGTGAATTTTCCTCGCGAGGTTCCCAGCTGCCAGCACTTCACGAGGTGCCGAACGTCCAAGACGAGGACGCCTCGCTCCTGTCCACCTCAAGGCGAGGAGCAGGACGCTGAGGCGTAGGGCGAGCATTCACCCGTCTGCGCTGGTTCCCCTGGGAGGTATGCGACGACATCCACGAAGCCTTCCGCGCCCTGGGACGCGCACTGATCTGCCGGCGCCCGAACTCCCGACAAGAGCCAAGAGAGGCACGGCCGCCTTAAGGACAGCCCGGTGGCCAGCCTCAGGCCGGTTTGCACCACACGGAGATGTGCTTCGCGGAATCCTGGGTGAACGCAGACCCGTCCCAGTCCGCGACGCGACGTTCCAGCTCGAGCCCGGCGCTCCGCGCCATCAGGTCCAGCTCCGCCGGCCAGGCGTAACGGTGCCGGGAGGCGTCGCGGCGGTAGCGGCCATCGTCGCCGTCCCGAGTGAAGTGGTGCGAGACGAGCACCTGCTCGACCAGGTCGAAGGTGTCGAAGCTCAGGTGCCGCTGGGATTCGTCGAACGGCACCGCGACCTGGCCGGGCGACAGCAGCCGCAGCAGCGGCACACCCAGCTCGACGACGAACCGGCCACCGGGCTCCAGACGCCGTGCGGCGTTGCGGAAGCACTCGACCTGCTCGTCCTGCCTGAGCAGGTTCGTGATGGTGTTGTAGACGAGATAGAACAGGGAGAACGCACTGGGGACGACGGTGGTGGCCATGTCCCCGATGACCACCGGGAGCATGTCCTCGTCGACCTTGCGCCGCAGCACCGCTGCCATGTGCTCGGACAGTTCGATGCCCACCACCGGCACGCCGCGTTCCCGGAGCGGGACGCCCACCCGTCCGGTCCGGTTCCGATGGCGAACTCCAGCGCTCGGCCCTCACTGGCGAGCTCGGCGAGGAAGGCGAGGGTCGGTCCGAGAACGGCAGCCACTGTGCCGCACGCCGAGAGGCGCTGTCGACACACTTACGTTCCCTGCGGCACAGCGTGCACCGCCCACAACTCGTCGGCGACTTCCCACCGGCAGAACCACCCAGTGAGCCTTTTCCAACCTCATACCTGTGCTGCTCATCGGCCTGCTGACAACTGAACGCACCGATCTGTAGCGAGGCCATGACGAGCAGATCCGCAGGCGGTCCTCGAGGCCCAGACACTTCGCCGAGCATGGCCAGCGGCGCTGAGAGCCGGGTGAGAAAGGGCTCAGCGTTCCGGCAGCTCCCATGAAGCAAACCAGTGGGGGAACGGTCCGGCGGAGGGCGGGAAGCCGAACGGCGGGTGCGGTCGGTGAGCAGGCGCAGCACGAACTCACCGGTGCCGCAGTCGAAGCGCTGCCACTCACCGCCCACGTACTGCACGAGAACCGGCCAGTCGTCGGGATCGGCCGGTCCGGTCAGCCAGTGGAAGGTCAGCTCCTGCTCGGAGATCCCCCATGTGAGCACGCCGCCGGGCGCGGGGTGGACCGGGTACGGCCGGTACAGGTCGGGGTACCGCGCCATGTTCTGGCCCCAGGAGACCAGATCCGTGCCCAGCGCACCCGGCACCAGCAGGTCCAGGTACTCATCGAAGCTGCCCCGGCCGAAGGCGTCGACGATGTCCTTGTAGTCACCGGGCAGCGCGGTGCCCAGCGCGGCCTCCGTCGCGGCCCAGTCGACGGCACACCGATCGGGCTCCGTCCACCCGGTGGTCTCCCGCAGCAACGCCACCCACCCGACCCCGGGCGGACGGGTGAACGCGCGCCGGGCGAGGATCACGATGCGGCGCGGGCCATCGGCGGTGGCCGTCACGCCGCAACCGAACCAGTGCTCGGCCAGCGCCCACCCGCGCAGCTCCAGCAGCCCGCCCCTCGGCAGGCCAGAAGGCTGCGAACCGGTCGCACGCGAAGATCCGGGCCCTGGTCGAACCCGCCGTCACCGCCCTCAAGTCCTGGAGACTCCTCCGCAAGCTCCGCTGCTCGGCCACGCGCATCACCCGCCTCGTCCAAGCCGTCCTCGCCATTCATCTGACCAGCTCAAACTGAGGCTGGAAAAAGCTCAGTAGCCCGAACATCAGTCCCCGGAGTGCTCTCAGCACCTTCGAGATCCCTTCGTCAGGCCAGGAGGGTGGCGATGGCAGCGGTTACGCCGGTGGCGAGGGTGATGACGGCGACGAAGGCGGTGGCGGCTCGGGTGAGGGCTGTGGGGTAGGTAGCGCCGTCCATGCGGGCGAGTTTGCCTGCGGCAGTGGCGGCGAGCAGTGCGACGACGAGGACGAGTGCGATGGCGAGTAGGACAACGGCGACGGTCACGACAAGCTCCTTCTAGACGGTCAGGTACTGACGTGATCGAAGGTCGCGGAGAAGGTGTGCGCCGTGGTTCGCCGGACCGAAGATGTACACCGACGAACACACCACTAGCTCGGGGGGGAAAGCACGTGCACGACGAACAAAGCGGCCAGAGTCAGGCACTTGCACAACTGCGCAGGCGACTGAACGAGGGGATGCTCAAGGCTCGGCTGAATCAGACGGAGGTCGCCAGCCTGGCGGGTCTAGGGCGCACCACCGTGTCGGAGGCACTTTCCCCGGCCAAGCCTGCACCGTCCCCCCGGACGGTGCAGGAGATGGCCCGTGTGTTGAGGCTTCCGGTAAACGAACTCTTGGAGTTGCGGCGTACGGCAGAAGACACATCGAGCATGACCGTGGGCGACGAGGTGGGGCTGGGCCGCCCGATCGGTCGGTGGGATCCACATGAATTGGAAGTCCACCCCGCCGGTTTCCGTGAGTCCTCCTCGAGCCCGAATGCGCCTGCAGCTCGAGTGCTGCCCGGCTATGTGCGCCGCGAGCATGACCGGGTGCTGGATGAAGCGGTGCACGATGCCATGGGGGGCCACAGCCGGATGGTGGTGCTGGTGGGAACCTCGTCGACAGGGAAAACGCGCGCGTGTTGGGAGGCTGTGCAGCCGCTTGCGGAGAAAGGCTGGCGGCTGTGGCACCCCTTCGACCCGACTCGCGCGGAGGCTGCACTGGCGGACTTGTGCAGGGTCGGGCCGCGCACGGTGGTGTGGCTGAACGAGGCCCAGCATTACCTCGGCGATCGGACGGTTGGCGAACGGATCGCGGCAGCCGTGCACCAGTTACTGATCGACGAACAGCGTGGGCCCGTCCTGGTGCTGGGCACCCTGTGGCCCGAGTACGCCGCCGAATACACCTCCCTGCCCACACCTGGAAGGAAGGATCCGCACAGCCGGGTACGGGAGCTGCTGGCCGGCCGTACCTTCACGGTTCCGGATGCCTTCGACAGCACCGCATTGGCCACGGCCGCCGTGCTGGCCGAGCAGGGTGATCGGCTCCTAGCCGACGCCCTCACTCGCGCCCGGGACGGCGGACGGGTCGCCCAGGATCTGTCTGGCGCCCCCGAACTCCTGCGCCGCTATGAGCAAGCCACCCCTGCCGCGCGAGCTCTGCTGGAGGCGGCGATGGACGCTCGCCGCCTCGGTGTGGGACTCCAGCTTCCCCATGCCTTCCTGACCGACGCCGCCCCCGACTATCTCGACCAGAACGACTACGACCAGCTCACCGACGACTGGGCCGAACGCGCCTACGCACAACTCGCGGCACCGGTCCACGGCAAACAAGCCCCCCTGCGCCGCACCGCACCCCGACCTCCACGGCGCCCACCCATCCCTCCCAACGACGGTGAGCCCAGTGCGCCCCCTCTGGGACCGGCATTCCGGCTCGCCGACTACCTCGAACAGCACGGTCGCACCACCCGCCGCCACCTTTGCCCTCCTGACTCCTTCTGGCACGCTGCTCACACCCACCTCACTCACCCCGACGACCTGGGCAGCCTCACTCAAGCCGCTGAGTCCCGGCACCGCCTTCAGTGGGCTCACCACCTCCGCCACCGCGCCGCCGACCACGGCAATAGCAACGCTTTGACCTATCTGGCTGAGAGGAAGGAGGAGGCCGGAGATCGGGAAGCCGCCGAGAGCCTTGGCCGGCGGGCCGCCGCCAGAGGCTCCACCTATGGTCTGACCCGCCTGTCGTGGATGCGGGAGGAAGCTGGGGACTACGAAGCTGCCGAGAACCTTCTCCGACAGGCCATCAAGTACGGCAGCATCAGCGCCCTGGCTCATCTGGCTGCAAGGCGGGAGGAGGCAGGGGACAGAGAAGAAGCCGAGGCGCTAGCCCGGCAGGCCGCCCACCGCGGCGACACCTTCGCCCTTTCTCATCTGGCCACGATACGGGGGCGGGCCTGGAACTGGGAAGCCGCCGAGAGCCTGGCTCGGCAGGCCGCTGCCCAAGGCGACGTCTATGGTCTGACCCGCCTGGCGGGGATGCGGGAGGAGACCGGGAATCTGGACGCTGCCGAAAACCTTCTTGGATTCGCCGCCGACCACGGCAGCACCCATGCATTGGTCCGCCTGGCTGAGATCCGGGAAAGGGCCGGCAATTGGGCAGCCGCGGAGGACCTTCTCCTACAGGCCGCCGATGGCGGTGACCCGTTCGCCTTGTACGACCTGGCCATGAAGCAAGAGGAAGCCGGTGATCGGGAGGCTGCCGAGAACCTGGCCCAGCAAGCAGCCGACTGCGGCCACATTCTTGCCTTGTGCCGCCTGGCCGTGAAGCGGGAGGAGGCCGGGGACCGGGAAGCCGCCGAGAACCTTCTGTTACAAGCCGCCGACGGCGGTGATCCCCACGCCCGATATCGCTTGGTCGAGATGCGGGAGAGAGTTGGGGATCGGGAAGGCGCTGAGAGGCTTCTGCTGCAAGCCGCCGACCGAGGTGACGTCTACGCTCTCGCTCACCTGGCCGAGATGCGGGAGAAGGACGGGGATCGGGAAGGGCAGGAGAGCCTTCTCCTGCAAGCCGCCAACCAAGGCGACACCACCGCCGAGCCTGTTCGTCTGCCTTACTTATCGGAAACACTCAGCAAGCTGTGGCCATACGGTTTGAACGCAGACGGTATGCCAACACCTCCTTGGCAACTCTCGGTGCCCGCTCGGCATCGAGGCGTACCGCCGCCCAACTCGTAGGAATGCCCTAGCTTGCGCCCGAGCGCTCAGACTGGTCTAGGCCGTGTCCGACGGGTCGAGTGACTCGCCGAGGGGTGAATCGTTCCGCTTGGTGTGGGGCGTGGTGATCTCTCCGATGCCGAGTGGGCTCAGCTGGAACCGCACCTGCCGACGAACGTCGGACGAGGTGGGCGCTGGCACTGCCACCGGCGCGTGATCAATGGAATTCTCTTCCGGCTGCGGACCGGCCTGCCGTGGCGGGACCTGCCACCTCACTTCGGGAAGTGGCAGACGGTCTATGACCGGCATCGCAGGTGGTCAGCCGATGGCACGTGGGAGAGGATCTGGCGCGCTGTCCTCGCCGCTGCTGACGCCGTGGGCCGGATTGACTGGAGTGTGGTGAGCGTGGATTCCACGGTGTGCCGGGCTCATCAGCATGCTGCCGGGGCTCGTCGCCGGCCGGCCCGCGTGCCGGGGCGACGCCGCTGCCCCGCAGAGCATCGGTCCGACGAGGCGGTCGGCCGCTCGCGGGGTGGCTTGACGACGAAGATTCACTTGGCCAGTGACGGGAGCCGACGTCCACTGTCAGTTCTGATAACCCCAGGACAGTGGGGTGACGCTCCACAGTTGATCACGGTCTTGGACCGCATCCGCGTTCCGCGTCCAGCCGGTGGCCGTCCACGGACGAGACCGGACCACGTGTGCGGGGACAAGGCATACAGCTCGCGTCGAAATCGTCGGTACCTGCGACGACGGCAGATCCAGCACACGATCCCCGAGCGTCGAGACCAACGAGCCAACCGCCGGCGACGCGGGAGCCGAGGAGGTCGTCCCACTGCTTTCGACCGGGCCCGGTATGCCCGCAGAAACGAGGTCGAACGGTGCATCAACGCGCTCAAAGGATCCAGGGCCGTGGCGACTCGGTACGACAAAAGAGCCTACGTATTCCACGGCACGGTGACTCTGGCCGCGCTTCGCCTGTGGCTCCGCCCCTGACCTCTCAAATGCCTTTCCCGCAGTAGCCATGCCGATCAACTCAGTCGTCGGCCGCGACGAGGAGAGTGATCCGTCCAGCTGAGCGGTCGATGAGCACGAACTCGTGGAAGTGCTCGTGCACACGCCCCCAGTCGTGGATGGACTCATCCCCCAGCCCACTCAGGTAGTAGATGTGGTCGGCCACCGCCAGGCGGTCGAAAGCCTCCTGCTGCAGATCCGCCTCCAGATCGGCGGGCACCTCCCCGAACTGGTTCACCCACCCCCACAGGATGTCCGCGCTCCTCTCCCGGCCGACGGCTTCGTAGACGTCGGGGGCGACCAGCCTCAGCCAATACGGGCCGTGCCTGGATCCCTCCGGCAGGACTCCGCCGCCCGCGTAGTCGTCCCGGAACTGTTCATGCCCGATGAGTGCCGAGAGCAGTTCCTGAGCTTCGTCGGACTCAGCCGGGAACCGCAGATGCTTGATGTCGACCCACCTGTAACCGTGTGACCTCGGGTCTCGGAACTCGTAGTTCCGGAAATTGATGAAGGCACTGGCCTCATGGGTGAGCGGGTTATCCATAGCGCCACAGCTTAGAAGTCGAGCAACGTCACTCTACGGACCCATCGGACAGGCCCTAGAGCTCACGCCGCTCGGTGCTCGTCCAATACGGGTCCCTGAGGTCATGCCCGCATGGTGGAGGCTGCTCCGTACCCACGAAAGCGTTACCGGCTTGTTCGACACCCTCCTGCTGATCCGCCGGGCACGTGCAGATGAGAACTCCAGGTCGACTCGCGGGCGGCTACACAACGACGCCCACGACATCCTGCGTGCCGCCATCGTCTTCACCTCCGCCGGTCTGGATGCTTCGGTCCAAGCCCTGATCCGCGAGGCCGTTCCTACGCTCATTACCGGGCCCGGCACACCGAGGCTCAAGTACGAGACCTTCGTCTCTGAGCAGGCGAGAGCACCGGAGGTGGAAAAGGAATTCATACAAGCGCTCACGGCACAGAACCCCGCCGATGAATTGCGCGCGCTCTACATCGACAGCAAAACCAAGGCGAGCTTCCAGGGCAGCAGTGACCTGAAGGACCGGGCAGGGGCCGCCCTCGGCATTGCCAATGGACAGATCCCCAGCAGGCGGTTCAAGGCACTGAACACCTTCTTCACGGCCAGGAACGACGTTGCGCATCGGCTCGACATGGTCGATACCACCGCCCGGAGCAGGGTGCCCGTGAGAAGGAGTACTCGGGCCCAGCGGGACGTGCGGGACATGTGCGATCGGGCACTGCTGCTTGTTCGCGACATGATCAACGCGACGGCGGACAACTTGGCCGGGTATCGGTGACTGCGAGTGTCCTGGGCCCCTCGCCCACCGATTACGAGGGGCCCGGTGCTCGCTCACAAGCTGGCCCCGTCGGCCGATTTCGGCACCATCGGGGCTATACGGTGACGGCCCGGCCAGGGCCACTCGCCACGCACCGCTCGCGGCAACCGCGTCTGAGACGTAGACAGGAAGTGCAGCCCTGACGGTAGGAGCGGACAGGCTGCGCCCTGGTCGGGAGCCGTGCCATCCCCGAGCGGCACGGCTCCCGCCGTCGGCTGGGCACGAGGACGAGGTGTGCTGAAGCCACCCGTGGAGCCGATGCTCGCGCGGGCCAGGGAGACCGTGCCCGACCCTGGCGCCCTGGGGTCGAGGCTCGCCTTCGAGGCGGAGTTCGACGGGTACCGGTGTCTCCTGTTCACCCCCGCCGAGCCGGGCGGTCCGGTGCTCCTGCAGTCCCGGCGGGGCAGCCTGTTCCAGGAGCGCTTCCCTGATCTCGTACGCGCCGCCGTGCAGCTGCCCGCCGGCCTCGTTCTCGACCGGCGAGCTCGTGGTGTGGCACGAAGCGAGGCTGAGCTTCGAGGCCCTCCAGCGGCGCGCGGCAGCCGGCCGGCGCACCACCGAGATGCTGGCAGCCGAGTTCCCCGCCCATTTCGTGGCCTTCGACGTGCTCCAGGCCGACGGGGAAGAGCTGCTGGCCCAGCCGTACGAGCGCCGACGCGCCACTCTGGAGGCGCTCTTCGCCGACTGCGGGCTGGTGGCGCCGTGGACGTTGTGCCCGAACGACCGATCCCGCCGTCGCGCAGGAGTGGCTGACCGCGTGGACGGACGTCCCTGGTGTCGAGGGCATCGTGATCAAGGGACAGGGACAGCTGTACCTGCCCGGCGCGCGGGGGTGGTTCAAGGTCCGCCGGCGGCACACCACCGAAGCCAGACCGCAGATCCTCGTCCTGGGCCAGTACGACGACCACGGTGCCCTGCGCCCCATCGGCCGGACCGTACCGCTCTCACCGGATGCCGCCCGCCAGGTCGCCGGCCACCTTCGCCCGGCCCCGTCCGGCCATCTGTGGGCGGGAGTGCGGTTCTCCTCGTCCTGGGGCTCCCGCCGACCCCTGGAGGTGGTCCTCGTCGCGCCCGATCTGGTCGCGGAGGTGGATGCCGACACCGCCATCGATCGCGGGAGGTTCGTCCGCCCGCGGCTGGACGTTGCCGTCGATGACGTGCCCCGCTTCGGCGAAGGAACCGTCGCCGGATGACGCCAGGCGCTCCGGACCCGAACCGCACCTCGCCGTGATCGGAGGGCGCCGTCAGTTCAGGGCCGCGAGGAGAGGCGGGGCTGGCTGGCGCCGCTCCCGCGTAAGGGCTCGTGACTCGTGATTCTCATCAGGCGTCGCTCCAGTGGCCCGTCGGCCGGCCTTGACCTGCCCCGGACCCGGCCGGGTCACGAGCAGAACATGGCCGTGGAACATAGCTCGGTATCGCCGGTTGGCCAAACCGGCGATACCACGGAGTATTGATGGTCCACCGCCACGCCCTGCCCGTCCGTCGAAGGGAACAGACGACGACCACAGACCACCCACGAAGCGCGCACTGCCGACAAGGCGGCAGACGATCACGCCGCCGCGTAGCTCGCCCGGAAGAGTTCGTGTGCCCGTTCCACGTCCCTCGGCGTACGGAGCTGCACCTCCAGATCACCCGTCCCGTGGTGCCCGAGACCGGACACGTCCCGGGTGAAGCCCGGAACAAGATCGACATCTTTCGGGTCGACCTTCAGATAGACCAGGAGCTTGCTCCGCTGCGGCGGACACACGCAGGCGAAGTTCCGCAGCCGCTGGTACGCCCGGTACATCTTGCGCTCGACGCGGTTCACGCCGTCACCGAGACCGAGCAGCGCCTCGTCGACCGCGCTCGCCAACTCCGACATCGACGCGCCCTGGACGTCGGCTGCCGCCCGAGCAACCGCCTGCCGGCGAGTCTGGCGGGCCACCCGCGTACCGCTGCTGCCGGACGCCACGGTCTCAAGCCCGAGCAGATCGCCACCGAAGAGTCGGTAGCGGACCAGGTCGATCGCGCGCCGGTGCTCGCGCACGGCGTGCACGTCGTAGCGGGTGAAGTCGCCGGCGATGCAGATCAAGCGCGGACCGCTCCACAGCACCTGGGACGCGGCCGTCGCCCCGAGCCGGTCGCGGACCAGGTGCTCGAACTCGGCTCGGTGGTCCACCAGCCAGCTGAGATAGAACAGGCCCTGGTTGATGACGCCGGCGTCGACCCCTCGCTTGTACTCGACGATGACCGGCGATCCGTTCTCGTCCAGCCCAAGCGAGTCGATCCGGCCGCCGTGGACGGGTCCCGTGCCGTACTCGCTCGCCAAGAATCGGACGCCCAACAGCGTCTCCATGTTCTTCTCGACGAGACCCTGTACATCAGCCTCGACCTCGGCAAGACGCGGCGTGACCTCAGTCACGCCGCTTTTCGTTGCGTCCGTACGGAACAGCTTCAAGCCAACCACCCCCCATATCGCGTGGGAGATCAACAACGTCGGGCGGGCGGAGATTTGTTTCCGCAACGGCCGTTAACCCTGTGAAGAACGTGTGCGGAAGAGCCTCCCGAGCCGGGATCAGCAACCGCCGACTCATGCCCGCACCCCTACATGCTCGCGCGGCCCGTCGGCATCCAGCACGAATCCAGCACGGTACGGAGTATGAGGGGTGATGACAGGTGACGAGAGGTCAGAAAATCCAGCACCTATCCAGCACGGTAGAAACGAAGGGGCCCGACCCCGAAGAGTCGGACCCCATCTGACCTGCATGTTTGCCAGATCATCAACGTGGTGCTATGTGACGCACTACACGTTGAAGCGGAACTCCACCAGGTTCTCACCTTGGCTGGCGCACCTCTCGCCTTCCACTCGAGTCCCGCAACTTGCCCGCACGAAAGCCTTCGCAGTGCACAGTCGGATATGACAGACGTCTACGCAGAGTTGCGCCCCTCGGAGCCGTCAGGGCTCTGGTGGAGCGGCCGAGGATCGACACGGGGCCGCATTCATGCGAAGACCACCTAAGCGAACAAGCTGCTCTGCGTCCGCCGGCCGATCTCGGCCGCACGCCCCGGCCCGCATGACACGTTCATTCATCCGCGGCGAACTGGCCTTGCTTCCCTCGCCAGCCCACCTATCCGACTCCAGCTGTAGGCCGACGTCCGCGGCTCACGACGACGCCGGGACCTCTCCAGCCTGGCGTCCGCGAAGGGACGAGCCCGGAAGAGCGGACGCACGTCAAGCGCCTCGCCGAGGGCACTTCACCACCCCGTACTCTTTCCGCCGTATGGCCGGTGTCACGGGATCGTCAGCACCTGGCCGACGTCCACCTGGTCCGGGTTCTCGATGCCGCTGGCGGCGGCAATGTCGTGGTAGCGGTTGCCGTCGCCATAGAAGCGTTCGGCGATGTCCCAAAGGGTGTCGCCGGGCTCGACGGTGTAGGTGCGCGGCTCGGGGATGTACACGGCCGCCTCTTCAGCAACCAGTTCTCCAGACGGTTCCTCGACGATGATCGGGGCGTCGGTGTGCGAGTCCGATGCCCACAGCGCCCGGCCGTCCACGGCGTAGAGCACCACGTTGCGGTCCGCCTGGATGACCAGTCGGTCGATGTCCTCTCCGTCGGTGCCGGTGGCCCACACGGGGCCGTCATCGGTGTAGAGGACGAAGTTGCCGTCGTGCTGGAGGACGGCCCGCTGGACTCCCTGGTCGTGAGTGTCAGTCGCCCAGACGCTGCCGGTCGGCTCTGACAGCACCAGGTTGCCGTCGCTCTGCAGAGTCAGGATGTAGGCGCCCGTCTCAAGGGACTGGCCGAGTCCGAGTTCATCCCCCGGGTACAGGGTGTCGCTCATGGATCTACCTTTCAGGCGGCGAAGCGTTCGTCGCGCGATATCGATGGGAGAAGCTGCTGCTGGAGCACAGCCGCCCGCCCTCTTCAAAGACGGCCACCGTCCGAGTTGCCTCGTGGCAGGTGGAGACCTGCGGCCTCTACAACGAAATCGGCGCAGGACGATGCGGCTTGCAGGGCCTACGGAGGGAGACTTGCCTCGATAGTCACGCAGTGAAGGGTGAGGGTCTCGCTTGTCCCCCTCGGCCTCTGCTCAGGACCGTGGAGTGTCGTGGTCGGCTTGGGGGACGGGTCGGCTGGTGATGTCGCCGGGGGCGGCCTTGATGACACGCGGGACCACGGGCTCGGTGGGCGGCGTATCGGCTGCGGTGGGTGGCGCGGGGTCCGGGTCGGACTTCATCGCCTGGGCCTCGCTCTTGAGGATACGGGCGGATTTACCCATGGAACGGGCGAGTTCGGGCAGCTTCTTGGCGCCGAAGATCAGTATGACGACGATGAGCAGGATGGCGAGTTCGCTGATGCCGAACATGGGTGTCCGTCTCCCTCTCTGCGGCAGGTGGTGGTCAGAGGTGGCTGGAGATGGCTGGCATCAGGTCCTGGAAGGTTCGCCCGTTGGCCGGCTCGCCAATGGCGGACATGCTCCATCCGGTGCCCGCACGGTGGACCTTGGCCATGATCTGGGCGGTGTACGACCCGCCGCCGGAGAGGGTGTAGCGGGCGAGTTCCTGGCCGGTGTTCTCATCGACGAGGCGACAGAAGGCGTTGTCCACCTCGGTGAAGGTCTGACCGGTGAAGGAGTTGACGGTGAAAACGATCTGGTCGACGTGAGCGGGCAGGCGGAGCAGGTCCACGAGGATCGACTCGTCGTCACCGCCTTGACCGGCGCCGCCAACGCGGTTGTCGCCGGTATGGCGGACGGATCCGTCGTCACTGACCAGGTGCTGGAAGAAGACGACATCGACCGGTTCGGTGCCAGCGCAGAGGACCGCGGAGGCATCGAGGTCGATCTCCTTGGCCGTGAGCCGGGCGAGGAATCCCTTGCGGGGCGTGGCCTGCCAGCCCAGCCCCATGCGTACGACGCTCAGCTTCCCGCCGTCGCTCTTCTCCAGGCTGATCTGCTGGCCCTTGGTCAGCGTGATTCCCACCGGTTCCTCCTACTGCACGGGTCGGGGCGCCCCGGCCAATGGCGGTCGGTGGCAACCCACACGAATCTACAGCACTGTAGAAGCTGGCGCAGGTAGGCATTCGGCTTCTGTGGCATGCCACTTGACCGGATCCTCGCGGACGCAGGCCACTTCCGGCCGACGGGCCAGCCCTTGGACGGGTCGGCGGCCGCGGTGAAGTCCGGCCGGCCCCCACCGCGGCCCGTGCGTCGAGTCGAGGGCGACGGGTTCTGCGGCTGAAGCTGTCGGCGCAGGAACGGCAGCAGTCCGCGCTCCAGGAGGGCGTTGCGCCACGCCGCATGGGCCTGAGCGGACGTGAGCCCATCAACCTCGCCGCAGGCGGCACGACGCCGGACGGCACTCACCACAAGCCCGGCGGCGACGGCCCCCGCCACAAACGCCGCCGGGACGAGTGCCGCCCAGCCGGTCTGGATGAGCGAGGCCACGAGGGTTCGTTGGACTTCGACCAACTGGAGGAGATACCCGAGGATGAGAAAGATGATTGCCGCCGCCGCGGACAGGACGGGGGTGATGACCGCCAACGCTGTCAGCAGCCCGCGCCCGGCTGTCACCGGATGGGGCGGGTTCCCTCCCGGCATTGCCGATGCCCTCGCGTCTGCGGCTCGCAGCCGTCGCAGCGTGGCGTACTCGGTGGAGGCCACGGCGGCAATGGCGTCGGTCGCAGCGAGTGCAAGATTGCGTATTTGATCAGCAGTGACGGGGGCGCTCAGCCGAGCGAGCGCCTGACGGATGTCGGGTACGGCGAGGGCCTCACGCATTACGCCCTCGAAGGCGGCCCTGCCTGCGACGTCGAGGTGGACCGGCTCGGTGGCCATAAAGATCCCCTGCTGTCAGCGGCATGCTCGGTCGCGCTGTCAGGACGGCGCAGGGAGCGAGGCGGACGGTTGGGGCCGCGGGCGGGATAGAGGTGTTCTCCGGTTCGCCCGCGGCGGTGGGGCGGGTCAGACGCCGACGCCGAAGTCGGCGGCGATACCGGCCAGGCCGCTGGCGTAGCCCTGTCCGACGGCACGGAACTTCCATTCGGCGCCGTTGCGGTAGAGCTCGCCGAAGACCATCGCGGTCTCGGTGGCGGCGTCTTCGGAGAGGTCGTAGCGGGCGAGTTCGGCGTTGTCGGCCTGGTTGACGACGCGGATGAAGGCGTTACGGACCTGGCCGAAGCTGTGGCCGCGGCTCTCGGCGTCGTGGATGGAGACCGGGAAGACGATCTTCTGGACATCGGCGGGGACAGTGGCGAGGTTGACCTTGATGGCCTCGTCGTCACCCTCGCCCTGGCCGGTGAGGTTGTCGCCGGTGTGCTCGACGGAGCCGTCCGGGCTGGTGAGGTTGTTGTAGAAGATGAAGTGCCGGTCGGAGGCGACCTTGCCGGACTCGTTCACCAGCAGAGCGCTGGCGTCGAGGTCGTAGTCGGTTCCGGTGGTCGTGCGTACGTCCCAGCCCAGGCCGACCACGACGGCGGTCAGTCCCGGGGCCTCCTTGCTGAGCGAGACGTTGCCGCCCTTGGAGAGGCTCACACCCATGTCGTATCCCTTCACGTGGCGAAGGCCGGGCCGCTGGCCCAGCCGCATTCATGACAGGGCATCAAAACTACAGCACTGTAGAAGTTTCTGGGGTGCTCCTCGCCGCGCGAAGGCACGCCTTGGGTCCCGGAGGGGGGTGCGTGCCACTCAGCCGCGGAGCCCTGCGTAGTCCGGGCCCAGGGTGAGAGTCACCGCGCCGGGTGCGGCCGAGGGATCGGCCTGGGCGACGGCCGGGTTCCTGAGGCGGGAGGCTAGGGCTTCGGCCTGGCCTTCGAGGCCGGGTAGATGGATGACGGTCGTCTTACGCGCGGGTTCGGATGCGTTGGCAGTTGCGGAGACGGTGTAGCCGGCCGTGCGGAGCTGGGCGGCGACCTGGGCGGCCTGGCCGGGCGTACCGGTGCCGTTGAGGACTCGTACCGTGATCCCGCGGGCGGGGAGGGGATCGCCTGCGGTGAGCTGTTCCTTGCCGATCTCCTGGTCGTGAGCCAGGGCTGTGAACAACGTCTGGGCTTGGGGGTATCGCCAGGAGATGTTGGCCTTGTCGGTGGGGACGTCGAGTTCCCGGGGGTAGTTCGGGACCGTGAGAAACGCCATGCGGTCCTCGGGTATGTCCTTGAGGCTGGAGGCGAGGGCGGACAGCGGCTTGATGCCGGCCAGGTTCTCGCTGGTGGTCAGCGATCCGGTCGCCGCGTCCAGGAAGGCGTAGAGGTCGGCGGGGCTAGAGAGTTTCTGCTGGGCTTTGGCAGCCAGGGCCTGCATGAACTCCTGCTGGCGTCCGATGCGTCCGATGTCGGATCCGTCGCCGATGCTGTAGCGGGTGCGTACGTAGCCGAGGGCCTGTTCGTCCTTGATCGTCTGGCAGCCGGCTTCCAGGTCAAGGTGGGCTTTCTTGTCGCGGATGGCCTGTTCGGGGCAGATCTCGATGCCGTCCAGGGCGTTGACCATGCCTTTGAAGCCCTGGAAGTCGAGCGAGAGGAAGTCGTCGATGCGCAGGCCGGTGTTGTGCTCGATGGTCTTGATGGTGCAGGCGGCGGCCGAGCCTATGTCGCCGGTGGTGCCGCCGGCGGCGAACGCAGCGTTGATCTTGAAGTGGTGCGGTTCGGAGCGGGTGCCGTCGCCCTTGTCGCAGGAGGGTATCTCCACCCAGGAGTCGCGGGGCAGGGAGACGATGGCCGCCCATTCACGGTTCGCGGCGATGTGCAGCACCATCAGGGTGTCGGACTGCATGGTGGTCAGGCTCTTGCCGTACTTGGCATTGCCGCCCGCGCGGCTGTCCGAACCGACGACCAGGATGTTCTTGGCGCCGGGGCTGAGATTCTCCGGGCGGTCGCCACCGATCTTGTCGTCGACGGCGGCGGAGTGGATGTTGCCGTCCAGGCTCTGGTAGAGCCAGACCGCTGTGCAGCCCGCCGCGACGAGCAGCAGGGCGAGTACGCCGCCGCTCCAGGCCAGGATCCTGCCGCGCCGGGTCAGGCGTCTCCGGGTGCGCCGGTGCCCTCGCGGCCGGGCCGCCGCACTACCGGCGTGCTTGTCCACATCTTCTCCTCCGTCGCCCGTCCGCCCGGTCCCCACGGACCTCTGACCGCATGGGCGCGTTGCGCCTCTGAGGACGCGATTCCTTATGGGCAGAACCAAGAATCTACAACGCCGTAGAACTATGGTGGAGTGGAGGGCGCCCGAAGTACGCACGCGGACGGCGCGCTCGGTCGCGTTTCCGGCCACGACGATGCGTGGGGAGCGGGAAATGGTCAGCAGACAGAGCGGGTCGGCTGCGGACGGCCGCTCCCGCCGCGGGCCGGGGGAGCTTGAGGCAGGTGTCCTGGCGGCGCTGGGCTCGGCCCCGGGGCCGGTGGCGGCTAGCTAGGTGCGTGAGCAGGTCGATCCCGGCCTCGCGAGCACCACCGTGATGACCGCGCTGGCCAGACTGCGGGTCAAGCGGGCCGTGGTCCGGCGCCATGACGGCCGCTGTTACGTGTGGAGTGCGGTGCTTGACCCTGCCGGGCTCGCGGCGTGGCGCATGCACCGGGTCCTCGATGGTGGATTGGATCGACAGGCGGTGCTCAGCGAGTTCGTAGCGGGTCTCTCCTCTGACGAGGGACGAGCCCTCCAGCATCTGCTGGACAGCGTCGTGCGGCGGGAGGCCAATCCGACAGCCGACGTGGACGGCGGGGAAACGGAAGGTGATGGGTCGGTGGCGGGCCAGTACGATGAACCGCCCCCTCGGCGGAAGGCGGGGCAGACAGGCGGGAGGCCAAGGGCATGACGAACCACAGCGCTGCCGGGAACGCGCCGCGTCGGCGGGGCCAGGGCGAGCTTGAGATCCAGGTTCTGGCGGCTCTGCGCGAGGCGCCCGGTCCCGTCGCGGCGGCATGGGTCCAGGAACGTCTCGGTGGCGATCTCGCCTACACCACGGTGATGACCATCCTGACCCGGCTGCACGCCAAGGGCGCGGTGACCCGGGAGCGGGCGGGGCGTTCGTTCGCGTGGACGGCGGTCGCCGACGAGGCCGGACTCGCCGCGCTGCGGATGAGAAGGGTCCTGGACTCCGAGGCCGACCGTGAGGCTGTGCTGGCGAGCTTCGTGACCGCGCTCTCCCCTGGCGACGAGCGGCTGCTGCGTGCGCTTCTGGCCCCCACGCCGCGGGAGGAGGAAGACTAGCGCCATGGGGGTCTTCGTCTTCCTTCCGCTGGTACTTCCCTTGACGGCGTGGCCTGTTGCGCGCCTGGCCGAGCATCATCTGCATCCGCGGGCGGCGACGTGGCTGCTGAGCGCCGTCGCCGCCGTGCTCGCGGTGTGCAGCACCCTGTGCCTGGCCCTGCTGATGGTGGTCGGCACTGCCCAGCTGCCCGGAAACCCCCTGCCCGACGGGTGGTCGGACCCGGAGGTCCGTGAGGCCGTGCCATACGACGAAGTCGCAGGCAGGGTCGCGATCCCCGCGCTGCTCGCCGTGCTGGCCTCGTGCGCAGCGGCTGCCTGGCGTCACCGCCAGGTGCACCGCCGCGCCGACCGCGCCTTGGCCGGTCTGCCCGTCAGGTCCGTGGCCGTACTGCCCGACACGTCGCCGTACGCCTACGCGCTGCCCGGCAGACGCGACCGGATCGTCGTCACCACCGGCATGCTGGCCAGCCTGAACCCGGGTGAGCGGCGGGCACTGTTCGCCCATGAACGGTCGCACCTGGCCGGCCGTCACCATCGTTTCCTGCTCGCCGTGCAGCTCGCCGCCCGCGCGAACCCCTTCCTGCGCCCCCTGCGCACGGCCGTCGTGTACTCCACCGAGCGCTGGGCTGACGAAGAGGCCGCTCAGGCAGTGGGTAGCCGCCGGACCGTGGCGGTGGCAGTCGGGAAGTCCGCGCTCATCTCGCAAGGCTCACCGGTCCCCACGCTCGCCCACTTCGCCGCCCCCGCCGGGCCGGTGCCGCGCCGGGTCGCCGCCCTGCTGGGCCCGGCGCCGTCCACACGGATCTGGCCGCCGGCGTTCACCGCGGTGGGCTTGGCCGTATGGGGTGCGACCGCGGGTACCACCGTCTCGGCGCTGTCTTCGGCAAACGCGGCCGTCACCCTCTTCCTGATCCTGCACGCCGCCACCCCGATGTAGCCGGCCGCTACACGCGATGAGGGGCCTCCGCCGTCCGGCGGAGGCCCCTCATCGCGTGCTCCGGGCGCGGGTCAGCCGCGCGCCTTGAACCTCTCCAGCGCGGCCACGCCCGCTGCCGCGAGGCCGATCTGGATGAGCCACTCGATCCAGTCGATGCCCTTGGTGTCCGCTACCCCCAGCCCTGCCGCGAGGGCGGTGCCGACGAGAGCGGCGACGATGCCGACGGCGATCGTCCACAGGACGCCGATCCGCTGCCTGCCGGGCAGGGCGAGCCGGCCCAGGGTGCCGATGACCACGCCGATGATGATCGCGCTGATGATGCCCGAGATCTCCATGCCTGTCCCCTTCCCCGCTTACCGCGGCGGTAACTTCGGTGCCGGCTACAGGTCGAACTCGTGCGGCGCCAGGTCGAGCGTGAAGCACGCCTCGCGCACGACGGCCTGCTCGGTCTTGTCGAAGTCGCCGTCGGCGCCGCCGATGACGATGCCGATCTGGATCACGGCGCGCGCCTCGGCGGGCTTCTTCTTCGCCTTGGCGATCTCCTGGAGCACGCTGACCTTGCCGAAGTCGAAGTCGGCCATGAGCTTGTTCAGGTTGTCGTCGAAGCGGCGCTGCAGATCGGCCGCGTCGAAGTTCTGCAGCACCTCATTGGTGGCGATGAGCTGAGCGACCCGCTGCCGTTCGGCGGGGTCGATGGTGCCGTCGGCGGCGGCCACGAGCGCGCACATGGCCATGGATGCGTCGCGGAAGGCACCGGACTTGAGGTCGTTCTTCTTCGCCATGAGCTGCGTCTGCATCGTCGACGCGGACTCTTTGAGTCGGTCCCACAGGGCCATCGAGAACTCCCGGCTGATAGGAGAGGCCGTCCGGGCTGGGTGGGGTGAAGCCCGGACGACCCCTAGCTTCTACATTACTGTAGAAGCTACCAGGTCGGTCCGATGCGGGAGACGGAATAAGGGGGGGCTCAGCCGACGAGCCGGGAGACCTCCTTGGCGAGCCGTCCGTCCAGATCAGCACCTCGCATGACGACTTTGCCGGACGCGTCCAGGAGGACGTACGTGCCCGGCTTGGTGACGGCGAACCGGCTCCACACTTTCTTGTCGGGGTCGGCGAGGTGCCGCAGGTAGTGGGTGCCAGTCGAGGTGGCGAACTCCTTGAGGAAGGCGCTGCCTCCGGCCCCGGCGACTCCGACGACGCTGGCGGATCCGTCGTGGAGATCGGCCGTCAAGGTGACCTCGGGCGCCTGGGCGCGACACGCGGAGCAGGATGGTTCCCAGAACCACAGCACGGTCGGCTTCCCCGCGAGCGTGGTGCCGTCGAACGGCTGGGAGTCCAGCGTCGATGCGGTGAACTTAAGCCCTTCGGAGGGGGCACCTTTCGCTGCGTGGACACCTGGCGGGTTGCCGGTGCCGCAGGCAGCGCCGGCGAGGGCGAACACGATGGCCAGGGCAGCGAGAAGGGGGCGTCGGTGGCGCATGCAGGGCTCCAGGGGGTGAGGTGAGCAGTCCCTCCCCGGGCAAAAACTACATGCGCGTAGAAGAATGGCCAGTGCCCCCTGGGCGGCGTCGCACCAGTTTGACCCGTGTGGCGCACGCCTTCACGAACCCGTGGGGACCCGCGGCCGGCCGGTGTTCCGGCCGAGGCCCCCCACGCGCCGCTTAGCCCTCGTCGCCCTCGTCGTCGCCTTCGAAGAAGTCGCCCACCTCGTCGACGACCTCGGCGGCCACCATGCCGCCGACCACGCCGACGGCCAGACCTGCCGCGCCGGCAGCGATCGCCGTGCCCATGCCCGGGCCGGAACGGTGCCCGTCGCCGTGGTGGCCGCCGTGGTGGTGATCGCCGTGGCCGTACTCGTCCTTGTGTGCGTGGCCGCCGTGGGCTCCGTGGGCACCCTGGGCGAAGAGCGCGCCGCCGTGCCCGTGGGAGCCGTGCGGGGCGTGGCGGTCGACGAGCTGGCGGATCCAGCCGTCGACCTCCGCGTTCCAGTTGATGTGCTCGATGCCGTGGTGGTTCACGGTGAAGCGGGTGAGGGCGTCGTGGCCCTCGGAGAAGAAGCCGCCACGCTTGTCGGCCTCCAGGATGACCTCCATGCCGGCCGGTCCGGCCAGGAAGGTCACCTCGATCTCGCTGATCTGGTGCGCGTACTGCGGGGACGGTGCGAGCTCGATCTCCTGATAGAACGGCAGCTGCTGGCCCGTCCCGCCGATGTGGCCGAGTTCCAGGTCGGCCGACTTGAAGCCGAACCCGAGCTGCCCCAGGGCCTCCAGGATCGCTTCCTGCACGGGCAGGGGACGGACCGCGAGCGGATCGAGGTCGCCCTTGTCCTTCGCGCCGGCGACACCGAGCTCGGTACGCACGCCGAGCGCGATACCCAGGCCCTGGCCGTACAGTTCGGTGATCGGAGTCTCCCACGGCAGCGGGAAGGAGAACGGCACGCTGCGGCGCTCGCCCTCCCCGAGGCGGAAGTTCCCTCCGACGACGTGGCGATGGAAGACGACGACACCCTCGGACTCGCCCTCGTGGTGTTCGGCCTCGACGCGGGCGACGAGCTCCAGGGAGATGTGCTCGATGGCGAAGTCGGCGTTCCCGCCCTGGAGATGAACCTGCCCGGCAAGGACGCCGCCGGGCGTCACCGCACCGGGATCGAGCACGGTGTCCACCGAGGGGCCCCCTACGCCGAGCGAGCCGAGCAGACGCTTGAACACCATGAGGCGTTCACTCCTTCTTATCGCGTGTGTGGTTCAGCACTTCGGGCCCGAATACCTTCTGGCCGTCTACATGCGTGTAGAAGCATAGAGGCGGGGCCAGCGTCTCGGCATCAGCCGAAAGGGGCGGACGCCCGCATCCGGACAGCGGTACACATTCGACAGGGAGCGCGAGCACGTGACGGCGGCCGGCACAGACGATCTCGGTGAGGCATCCAACGAGATTCTGGAGGAGGCGGCCGCACTGTTCGGCCTACTGGCCTCCCCGGTGCGTCTGCGTGTCCTCCAGATCCTGTCCCGGGGCGAGAGCAGCGTGGCCGTGATCGCAGAACAGGCGGGCGGGGCGCTGTCCACGATCAGCCAGCACCTGTCCTCCCTCAAGCTGTCCGGTCTCGTAGGGGCACGGAGGGAGGGACGGCGGCAGGTGTACTTCGCCACAGACCCCGACGTCATCGCCGTGGTGCAAGTCGTGGTGCGACAACTCGCCGCACAGGCCGGAGCCAAGCACGCGCTCCCTCCCGGACCACGCCGCAACAGCCCCTGACCGCAGCAGGCTGCCTCCACGAGGGGACTCATGCCCGCGTCACGGGCTCGCCGGGTCGTGGACGTAGCACAGCGGCCCGGCGGCCCGGCGGTCTCGCCGGTAAACGTAGAGGGCCGCCGCGCCAACGACGCCGTGCGACGCTTCCACCTCGCACGGGTACGTCACCTGGATCACGTCAGGCCGCCCGCTCACCCGGATGCGCATCCCGTCGCCGGGCCCACCCGCGAGCACCGCCCGCTCCCACCCCGTCCCGTCACCCGGCACAGGAGACCAACCTCCAGAGTCACAGGGGGCACGCGGAAGGAAGTCCACCTCATAGATGTGCGTTGGCTTGGACCGCCGGCGCCCCGTATCGGCTACGTCCCCGCCAAGCGAGGGTGTTACTTGGCCGCGGCGTCCAGCGCGGCGAGCGCCTGGGCCCAGCGCACGTACTTCAGCTCCGCCAGGTCGGCGACCGTCTTGACGCCGAACGCCTCCTGCAGGAGTTCACCGTCGCGATCGGACACGCCCTTGAGTGCGGCCACGGGCGCGGCCAGAATCTCCGGCAGGCTCTTGTCCGCCCACGCCTTGTCCAGCACCTTGTCCAGGTCGATCGAAGCCACGACACCCTCCAGGAATCTCATCAGGCGCGACCATCGCACCTCTACAAGCGTGTAGAGGATATGAGGCCGGGAGCCACCTCGGGCGGCGCAGTCGAGACTCCGCCAACAAAGTCCGAAACCGATCGCCCCTCGCCCTTGGGCGGCTCCGGAGGGATCGGTGGGGCCAGCACACGCTTCTCCGAGTGGACACCCGACCAGAAGACCCTCCTGCGAGTTCCGCGCGAGCGCGCCGAGGGCACCGCTGTCGTGTGGCGCGGGTGCGGCTCGCAGGAGAAGGTGGGACACAAGGAGCGCGCCCACCCCCGCGGGGATCGCGGGTGAGGAGTGACGAGGCCATGTCGGGTCCGGTCGTGGTTGGGGTGGACGGTTCACCCTCCGCCCTGGCCGCGTCGGAGGCCGCAGGGCGAGAGGCACTCCTCCGGAACGCGGAGCTGCATGTCGTGCATGCCTTCACCTGGCCGGCCATGCACGTCCCGGCCGGCGCCTCGCCGCTCGGCCCGCCCGCCGGGGGCGTGCGGGAGGCCGTCGAGCACCTTCTCGCCGAGGCCGTCGAGCGGGCCCAGGCCGCAGCCCCGGGTGTGCGAGCCACCAGCGCCGTGATGCCCGGTGAGCCTGCGACGGCCCTCGAAGCGGAGTCCCGCTCTGCACAGCTCCTCGTACTGGGCCACCGCGGCTCGGGTGGCCTGCGAGGACACCTCGTTGGTTCGACAGCCGTGCAGCTCGCCGCTCACAGCCATTGCCCGGTGATAGTCGTACGGGACGCCGGCGAGCCCGGAGGTCCGGTGGTGGTGGCGGTGGACGGCTCCCCCGCAGGCCAGGGAGCAATCGCGTTCGCATTCGTGGAGGCACAGCTGCGCGGTAGCGAACTGGTGGCCCTGCACACCTGGAGCACCTGGAGCGATCACGGCGAGAGCGCCGGCCCGGACCATCCGGTGGAACTGGTCGACTTGATCGGCGACGTGGAACGGATGCGAGCGGAGGAGGAGCAGCTCCTGGCCGAGGCGGTCTCCGGGCACCGGGTTCGGCACCCGGAGGTGACCGTGCGTATGCGGGTGGTCCGGGGCCGTACGCGGCCGACGCTGATCGAGGCCAGCCGGAGCGCTCAGCTGATCGTGGTGGGCGCGCGTGGGCGCGGAGGCTTCGCCGGCCTGCTGCTGGGCTCGGTCAGCCAGGCTGTCCTGCATCACGCCCACTGCCCGGTGGCCGTGGTGCGCGCCGGTCTGTGACGACCGTCCCGCCCGACTGGCGGACGAAATGCGCAGCCACGGAGTGGAGGCTGGGGCCGTGAACGGCTACGTCTGGGATCTCGTGCTCATCGCCGGGCTGATCGTGCTCAATGCCCTCTTCGCGGGCACGGAGATCGCCCTGGTCTCGCTGCGTGAGAGCCAGCTGCGCCGGCTGCGGCGTAGAGGCGGTACCGGGGCCGCCCGCCTCGCGCGGTTGATCTCGGACCCCAACCGGTATCTGGCGACCATCCAGATCGGCATCACGCTCGCGGGCTTCCTCGCCTCGGCCACCGCGGCCGTCTCTCTGGCCGAACCGCTGGTGCCCCTGCTCTCCTTCGCCGGCCGCGCCGCCGAACCGGTTGCCATCGCCCTGGTGACGCTGCTGCTCACCTTCGTGACCCTGGTGGCTGGGGAACTTGCGCCCAAGCGTCTGGCGATGCAGTACGCCCAGCGTTGGTCCCTGCTCGGCGCCACTCCCCTGGACGTTCTCGCCACTGCATCCCGCCCCGCCGTGTGGGCCCTGAGTCACACCACGAACCTGATTGTCCGCCTCCTGGGCGGCGACCCCCGCGCCGCGAAGCAGCCGCCGACCCCGGAAGAGCTCCGCGACATGGTCGTCAGTCACCGCGGGCTGACGCCCCAGCAGCGCACGATCATCTCCAGCGCCCTGGAGATCCACGAGCGCACCCTGCGGGCCGCCCTCGTCCCCCGCCGTCAGGTCTTCACCCTGTCCGCGTCCATGCCGGCCGCCCAGGCCCGTACCGAACTGGCGGACTCAGGGCACTCCCGGGCTCCTGTCCTGGCCGCCGGCCGCTTCGAGGACGTCGTCGGCGTGGTCAATCTGCGCGACGCGACCACCAGCACGGACGACACCCCGGTGGCCGAGCTGGCCCGGCCCGCCACCGTCTTCCCCGACTCCATGAAGATCTCGGAGGCGCTGCGGGAGTTCCGCGCCAACAAGGAGCAGTTCGCCCTCGTCATCGACGAGCACGGCTCCACCGAGGGCATCGTCACCATCGAGGACCTCCTGGAGGAGATCGTCGGCGAGATCTACGACGAGACCGACCACGACATCGCGACCGCGGTCCCGCAGGCGGACGGCTCGATCCTCGTCCCCGGCTCGTTCCCCGTCCACGACCTCCCCGACATCGGTGTCGAACTCGGCCCTCTCGCCGACGACGACCATTACGCCACCGTGGCCGGCCTCATCCTGCACAAGCTCGGACGGATCCCCAGCAGTCCTGGAACCAGGATCCTGGCGGACGGGTGGGTCATCGAGGTCACCGTGATCGACCGCAACGCCGTCGCCGAGGTGCGTCTGAGGCCCGCCCGGCACGGCGCCCGACCCGACGGTTGATCCACCCTCGGCTCTCGATGCCGGTTTGCCTTTCCTTTACAGTGGTGTAGAAGCCTGCGTGGTCCCTCTGACCACGGATTCCGTCGAGAACGAGAAGGAGTGAGCGACCCGCAATGGGTGAGCCTCCCAGTACGAGCCGTGCCACCACCTGCCCAGTCGGCGTATCGATTCGGGGAGCGGGGGTGGCACGGTGACCGAAGTGCTTCTGCTGCTTCTGGCCCTGGCCCTCACGCTGGCCTGCGCGGTGTTCGTGGCGGCCGAGTTCTCCCTGACGACCGTCGAGCGCGGCGAGCTGGAACGTGCCGTCGAGGCGAAGGAGCGCGGCGCCGAAGGCGCGCTGCGTGCCGTCCGCCGCCTGACCGTGCAGCTGTCCGGCGCCCAGCTCGGCATCACTGTCACCTCGCTGGTGATCGGAATGCTCGCCGAGCCCTCCCTAGCGGCGCTGCTGCGCGGCCCCCTGGAGGCCATCGGCCTGGGAGGTGCCGCGTCCTCCGTCGCTACCGTCCTCGGCGTGGCGATCTCGACCGTGGTCCTGATGGTGGTCGGCGAGCTGGTCCCGAAGAACTGGGCGATCTCCCGTCCTCTGGCCGTCGCCAAGGTCGTGGCCGGCCCCCAGCGGGGTTTCACGGCGGCCTTCGGCCCGTTCATCCGGCATCTGAACAACACCGCGAACCGGTTCGTGCGCCGCTTCGGTCTGGAGCCGGCCGAGGAGCTGACCGCGGTCCGCACCCCCGACGAGCTGGCCTCCCTCGCGCGGCACTCGGCAGCGGAGGGCGTCATCGAAGCCGACTCGGCCGAGCTGTTCGTCCGTACCCTCCACCTCGGCGAGCTCACGGCGGAGAACGTCATGACGCCGCGCGTCGACGTCCGCGCACTGGAGGCCCAGGCCACCGCCGCCGACGCCGCCAACCTCACGTATGCCACCGGCCTTTCTCGCTTCCCGGTCTACCAGGACGTCCTGGACAACGTGATCGGCACGGTCCACATCCGTGACGTCCTCGCCCTCGAACCGGCCGCCCGCACGTCCACCCCGGTCACCGAGCTGGTCACCGAGCCGCTCCTGGTGCCCGAGACGCTGCCCGCGGACCGTCTGCTGGAGCGGATGCGGGCCGGTCGCACCATGGCCGTCGTCATCGACGAGTACGGCGGCATGGCCGGCGTCGCGACCGTCGAGGACATCGTGGAGGAGGTCGTCGGCGAGGTCCGCGACGAGCACGACCCCGTCGAGGTCCCCGACCTGCTGTCCGCCCCGCCCACCGAGGACGGCCGGGCCACCTGGGAGGCCGACGGCAGCGTACGGATCGACGAGCTGGCCCGCATAGGGCTGCGCGCCCCGGACGGGCCCTACGAGACGGTCGCCGGCCTCATCGCCACCCGCCTCGGCCGCATCCCCGCCCAGGGCGACGCCGTCCTGCTCGACGGCTGGCGGCTCGACGTCCTCGACGTCGAGCACCACCGGGCCGACCGGGTCCACCTGACTGAGCCCGCCCGCCTCGCCGAGCATGAGCACGCCGGGGTGGTCCGATGACCGCCGTGCAGCTGACCATCGGTTTCCTCACGCTCCTGACGAACGCGTTCTTCGTCGGCGCCGAGTTCGCCCTGATCTCCGTCCGACGCAGCCAGATCGAGCCGTCCGCCCGCGAGGGCGATCGGCGGGCCCGCACGGTGCTGTGGGGACTGGAGCACATCTCGCAGCTGATGGCCACGGCCCAGCTCGGGATCACCGCTTCCTCACTCGTTCTGGGCGCGGTCGCCGAGCCCGCCATCGCGCACCTGCTGGAGCCGGCCTTCGAGGCCACCCACGTACCGGCTGCCCTGGTGCACCCGATCGCGTTCGTCATCGCCCTCACCCTGGCCACGTACGCGCACATGCTCATCGGCGAGATGGTGCCGAAGAACATCGCGCTGGCCGCCCCGGCCAGGACCGCGCTGCTCCTCGGCCCGCCGCTGGTCACCCTCACCCGCGCGCTCAAGCCGGTTGTCTTCGGCATCAACGCCTTCGCCAACGCCCTGCTGCGGCTGCTGCGGGTCGAGCCGAAGGACGAGGTCGCCGCCGTCTACACGGATGACCAGCTCGCCCGCATGGTCCAGGACACCAGCGCAGCCGGCCTGCTCTCGCCCGACGACGGCGAACGGCTGCGTGACGCCCTGGAACTGGGCACTCGGCCGGTCGGCGAGATCCTCGTACCGGCAGCACGCATGGTCACCGTCAACCACCGGATCACCCCCGCCGAGCTGGAGCGCGCCGCGGCCCGCGCCGGCTACTCCCGCTTCCCGGTCGCCGGCCCCGCCGGCGCCGTCCTCGGCTACCTCCACATCAAGGACACCCTCGGCGTCGCCGACCGCGACAAGCCCTTCCCGAGGAGCGCGTTCCACCCCGTCACCCGGGTACGCATCGACACCCCGCTTGACGACACCCTCACCGCCCTGCGCGCCGACAGCAGCCATCTGGCCGCCGTCATCGGCGAGGCCGGCACCGTCCTCGGCTACGTGACCATGGAGGACGTCCTCGGAGAGCTGGTCGGCCCCGCCGTGTGATCTTGCCCAAGCGCGCCCGTCAGCCCGCCGATGCCCATCCCGATCACCTTTGATCACCGCACCACAAGGAGCACCCGCTTGTCCGCCAGACCGACGCACCCCGACAGCCCGAAGGGGTGCGGTAGCCGATGAACGCCGTACTCGGCCTGCTGGCCGTCCTCGTCCTGACCGCCGGCACCGGCTACTTCGTCGCCCAGGAGTTCGCCTACGTCGCCGCCGACCGCATCGCACTCGCCGGTGAGGCCGCGGCGGGCGACAAACGGGCCGCCCGCGCACTGAAGGTCCTCGAACGCCTCTCCTTCATGCTCTCTGGCGCCCAGCTCGGCATCACCGTCACCGGCCTCGTCGTCGGCTTCCTAGCCGAGCCGTCCGTCTCCGCCCTCCTCAAGCCCGCACTGGAGGGAACCGGTCTGTCCGACGGTGCCGTCTCGACGATCTCCATCGTCCTCGCCTTCGTCCTGGCGACCGTGCTCCAGATGGTCCTCGGCGAACTGGCGCCCAAGAATCTGGCCCTGGCCGTGCCCGAGCGGCTCGCCAAGTCTCTGGCCTCCTCCACGCTCGTCTACCTCAAGGTCGTCGGCCCGGTCGTGCACGTCTTCGACGGCGCCGCCAACAAGCTGCTGCGGAAGGTCGGCATCGAGCCGGTCGAGGAACTGCACCACGGCGCCACGCTGGAAGAGCTCAGCCACCTCATCGGCGAGTCCCATGAGCAAGGCCAGCTCCCCGCCGACACCGCCGAGCTTCTTGACCACGCCCTGGAGTTCTCCGAGCGCACCCTCGACGAGGTCATGGTGCCGCGCGCCGACGCCGTCTTCGTCCGCAAGGACGCCACCCTCACCGAGGCCGTCGAGCTCATCGCGAAGCACGGCCATTCCAACTATCCCGTGCTCGGTGACCACCCCGACGACGTCGCCGGAGTCCTGGGCGTGCGGGACCTCGTCCGGCTGCCCTCCGACCAATTCCCAGACCTGACGGCGGGGGAGTCCGCCCGGCACCCGCTGCTACTGCCGGACACGCTGCCGCTGCCGCAGGCCGTCGCCCAGATGCGGGAGCACGACGACGAGTTCGCCGTCGTTCTGGACGAGCACGGCGGCGTCGCCGGCATCGTCACCTACGAGGACATCGCGGAAGAGCTGGTCGGCGACATCGCCGACGAGACCGACAAGGTCGTCGCCACCGCCGTCCCGGACGGCGCGGGCTGGCGGATCGACGCCGGCCGCCGCCTCGACGAGATCGAGGACGCCACCGGCATCAGCCTGCCGGAGGACGACGACTACGACACCGTGGCCGGCCTCATCATCGACCGCCTCGGCCGCTTCCCCACCATCGGCGACCACCTCACCGTCGACGACGTCCGGATCGACGTGCTGACACTCGACCGCCACGTTCCCGAACGCGTCCGCCTCGAACGCGTCGCAGCCGCCGAAACCGCCGAGGAGGCGCAGGCATGAGCTTCCCCATGGCCCTCTTCGTCACCGTCCTGCTGCTCATCGGCAGCGGCTTCTTCGTCGCCGCCGAGTTCGCGCTCGTCGCCGCCAAGCGCCACCGCATCGAGAAGGCCGTCGCCGACGGGCAGCGCGGCGCCAAGGCGGCGCTCGCCGGTATGCGTGAGCTGTCGCTGATGCTCGCCGGCGCCCAGCTCGGCATCACCCTGTGCACCCTGGGCCTCGGCGCCATCTCCAAGCCCGCCATCTCCCACGAGCTCGACCCACTGCTCGTCAAGCTCGGGCTGCCGGAAGCACTCAGCTACGGAATCGCGTTCGCCGTCGCAATGGTGATCGTGGTGTTTCTTCACATGGTCGTCGGCGAGATGGCGCCCAAGTCCTGGGCCATCGCCCACCCCGAACGCTCCGCCATGCTTCTCACCCCGGCCTTCCGGGCCCTGGTCAAGGCCGTACGCCCGCTGCTCTGGCTCCTCAACAAGGTCAGCAACGCGCTCGTACGGATGTGCCGCGTACAGCCCCGCGACGAACTGACCGCCGTCCACAACCGCGAACAGCTCACCCACCTGGTGGAGGAGTCCGAACGCCTCGGCCTCATCAACAAGACCGACTCGCAGCTGATCACCCGCTCCCTCACCGAGCCCCAGACCCCGGTCGCCGCACTCCAAACCCAGGCTGCCGACATCGTCGCCGTTCCCGCGGGCGCCGACCTGGAGACCGTCCTGGACCGCGCCGCGGACGCGGACCTCACCCGTCTCCTCGTCCGCGACGGGGACCGGATCATCGGCTCCGTCCACATCCGCGACGCCCTCGTCGCCGCGGCCAGGGGTCGAAGCGTCACGGCCCGGGCCCTCGCCCGCCCGGTGCCCGAACTGGCCGCCACCACCACGGTGTCCGAAGCCGTCGAACAACTACGCCGGCGCCGCGCTTCCCTCGCCCTCGTACGCGACGAGGAAGGGACGCTCACCGGCCTGGTCAGCCTCGACGACCTCCTCGTACGGATCATGGGACCGCAGACCGCATAACGCATCCAGGCGTGCCGTCACCGACCGGCCAGCGACGGTACGCCCACGCGCACCGGCCGGAGAACCGACGTGTTCGCTCGGGACCGTCCTCACGTGCACGACGAAGGAAGAGCGGCCCACTCGGGCACTGGTTCGTCCCAGGCGTCAGGAGATGCCTCGCAGCCGATGCCGTCGCGGTCGAGCCGGCGCGGATCACTGGAGCCGCCCCAGACCGGGCCGGGAAGGTCCGAGCAGTCCACATTGGGGACGCCTGCCGGGGGGCCGGGCGGGAGTCCCGGGGGCCGGTCTGCGGGCTGTACGGTGCCGATGTCCGTCATGGTGCGGGGGTGGAGCCGCATGCTGACCACAGGCCCGCGTCGGCGTTGCGGGCATTCGCCGCCTGGGCCTGGGAGATCCCGGGCCATTACTTGTCGTTGGGCTGGTACAGCACGCTCTTGGCATGATCACCGCGCACCAGTGCCTCATTGACGAAGACTCCGTCCTCGTTCCACACGTAGAGCAGATAGCGGCCGTACCGGTCCTCGAGCTCGTCGCCACGCTCCACCCGGACCGTGCTCCCGGGCGGCAGGAGCGCCTGCGTTCGCGCGGTGGCTTCGCGACTGAAGCAGGTGCCCTTCTCCTGGGCATCGATCTCCAGCAGGCGGACCTTGGCCGTCGCTCCAGCGGTGATGATCTCGCCCTCCCCTCGTACCTCGATCGTGTCACCGTCGATCACGCCTGTGACCACTACGGTGCTGGGCCCGGGTGCGGGCCACGGAGCGGGTTCGGGCGGCTGCTCCGTGGGCGGCGCTGCGGGGAGCCCGTTCGCCGGCGGTGGTGTCTGCGGTGCACTCGGTGGGGGCGGCTTAGCGGGAGGTGCCTCGGCCGGCGCGGACGCCGAGGGCTTCGATTCCACCCAGGTCTGCCCCCGTCCTCACGGCGGGCGGAGGAGGCTCGGAAGCCAGCCGGTCGTTCCCCGCAAGAAGTGCTCCGAGCCCTAGGCCGTGTCTGACAAATGATCACGAGCTGGTTTCGCGGAGCCAGAGGATCAGCGAGGCAAGAACGACTCCGGCACGGTAGCGGTCGGCGAGCTTGTCGAATCTGGTCGCGATCGCGCGGAACTGCTTGAGGCGTGCGAAGCATCGTTCGACCACGTTGCGCTCGCGGTAGACCTCCTCGTCGAAGGCGGGCGGTCGGCCGCCGAGGCGCCCTCGGCGCTGGCGGTTGGCCGCTTGATCGCGACGCTCGGGGATCGTGACGGCGATGCCGCGGCGCCGCAGCAGGCGCCGGATCGCCCGGCTGGAGTAGGCCTTGTCGCCCAGGACTCGGGCCGGTGTTCTGCGCGGGCGGCCGATGCCCACTCTCGGAACGCGGATCCCGTCGAGGACCTGACCGAAGGCGGTGGCGTCGTTGACGTTGCCGGGCGTGAGCACGATGGACAGGGGCAGGCCACGGCCGTCGACGGCGAGGTGGACCTTGGTGGTCAGCCCGCCTCGGGACCGGCCGAGGGCCTGGCGCGTCTGCGAGCGGCCCGGATCTTCCAGTTCATCCCCGTCTGCGGCCCCTTTTTGCGAGCGCCGGAGGCGTGCTGATGGGCACGGTTGACCGTGGAGTCGACGGCGACGGTCCACTCCACCCGGCCCACCGCGTCGTCGCGAGCCTGGACATGTTCCAGCAGCTTCGCCCAGGTCCCATCCGCTTCCCAGCGGGCGAACCGCTCGTAGACGGTCTGCCAGGGTCCATACCGCTCGGGCAGATCGCGCCACGGAGCCCCGGTCCGCAGCCGCCACAGCACCCCGTTGACCACCTGCCGGTGATCACGCCACGGACGACCACGCCCATCCACCCGCGGCAGCAGGGGTTCCATCCGTTCCCACGCCGCATCCGTCAACTCACCTCGACCAGCCACAAGATCAATGATCAGAGTGCTCGTGCTCGGGCTCTCGCACGGGGTCCGTCACGAAACGGCTCAGCCGGTAGGTGGTCGGCAGCCCCAGGCGCCCGCACAGCGTGTCGATCCGGATCATCTCCCCGCTGACTCCGGCCTCCCGAAGACGGCGCAACCTCGTACGCATCTTCGCCCGGTCCGGAGTCTCAACGACCACTTCCCACTGTCCCGCATCCGGCGCAGTGCGAGCAGCAAGCCCCTGCCTCGCGTCCTCTTGCCGCCGCCTTCTTTTCCCCTGCCCTGGCACCTGCCCAGAATCACTGGCCGGCGTCAGGACGGCAAGGCAATTGGACCGAACACACACACGCTCGGTGATCATTTGTCAGACAAGCCCTAGTGACCTGAGTCGGAGA
Source organism: Streptomyces sp. NPDC057854 (assembly GCF_042797055.1). Lineage (NCBI taxonomy): Bacteria > Bacillati > Actinomycetota > Actinomycetes > Kitasatosporales > Streptomycetaceae > Streptomyces > Streptomyces sp. NPDC057854. The sequence goes on along the minus strand of NZ_JBHVMF010000022.1, from coordinate 75 downwards.
TTCGTCGTTAGTTGGGCATGAGTCGTCCGGGTCCGAAGATTCCGCCGTTGTCTGTCACTGATGCCCAGAGGGCGG
>NZ_JBHVMF010000021.1:0-146205 GCF_042797055.1 Streptomyces sp. NPDC057854 | reverse complement strand
GCCCCGGACCTGCGGAAGGTCCGGGGCACCGCCTTTTTCCGTCGGCACCGCCTGTTCGTTCTCCGTCTCCGGTCCGCCGGCCGGCGGGGCCGTCAGGCGCGGACCTGGACGGCGCCGGTGAAGCGGTCGTGGAGGCCGCGGCCGTCCCGGTCCCAGACCAGCGCGGGGATCGCCAGGCAGGTGAGGGCCGCGCGGAGCACCGCGCGCGGCAGCGACAGCCGGCCGCCGCCCACCGCGATCACCCGCAGCCGGAAGAGCAGCTTGCCGGGGGTGGCGCCGACGGTGCCGACGGTCGCGGCGTTCAGGACGAACAGGATGAGCAGGGCCCAGTTGGCCGTCGCCTGGTTGTAGCCGTCCGTGAGGAGACCGTATGCGATCAGCAGGCACAGGCCCCAGTCCACGGCGAGCGCGCCGAGCCGCGCCCCGGGCCGGGCGATGGAGCCGGGTCCCTCCTCCGGGAGGCCCAGCTGCCGCCCCCGGTAGCCGAAGTCCACGCCTGCTTGCTCCGCCGCGGCACGGGGGCCGGAGAGCCACGATCCGAGTGCTTGCCTGTTGTCCACCCGACCACGGTACTGCGCCCGTTTTCGATCACTTCGGTCCGGGTGCGGATGGGGCACGACACGGAGGGGCACCACCCGGCCCGGTTAACTTCGACGAAACAAATGGGTCATGCTGGAGAAATCCCGACTGCCTAGGGTCGGGAGCGAGCGTGCGCCACCGCACTGGTGCATCACCGAGCTGCAACCCCGCCCCTCCCCGGGCCGGGAGTAGGAGGAGTTGGATGTCCAAGCACGGGTTCCAGAACGCCGAAGAAGTCGCGAAGTTCATCAAGGACGAAGACGTCAAGATGGTCGACGTCCGCTTCTGCGACCTGCCCGGCGTGATGCAGCACTTCTCGATCCCGGCGACGGCCTTCGACCCGTCCGAGGAGCTGGCGTTCGACGGCTCCTCGATCCGCGGCTTCCAGGCCATCCACGAGTCCGACATGTCGCTGCGCGCCGACCTCTCCACGGCCCGCCTGGACCCGTTCCGCCGCGACAAGACGCTCAACATCAACTTCTTCATCCACGACCCGATCACGGGCGAGGCGTACAGCCGCGACCCGCGGAACATCGCGAAGAAGGCGGAGGCGTACCTGGCCTCCACCGGCATCGCCGACACCGCGTACTTCGGCCCCGAGGCCGAGTTCTACGTCTTCGACTCGGTGCGCTTCGAGACCTCCGCGAACCAGGGCTTCTACCACATCGACTCCGAGGCCGGCGCCTGGAACACCGGTGCGGAGGAGAACAACCGCGGTTACAAGGTCCGCTACAAGGGCGGCTACTTCCCGGCCCCGCCGGTCGACCACTTCGCCGACCTGCGCGCCGAGATGTCCCTGGAGCTGGAGAAGGTCGGCCTCCAGGTCGAGCGCCAGCACCACGAGGTGGGCACCGCCGGCCAGGCCGAGATCAACTACAAGTTCAACACGCTGCTCGCCTCGGCCGACGACCTGATGCTGTTCAAGTACATCATCAAGAACGTCGCCTGGCGGAACGGCAAGTCCGCGACCTTCATGCCGAAGCCGATCTTCGGCGACAACGGCTCGGGCATGCACGTCCACCAGTCGCTGTGGTCCAACGGCGCCCCGCTGTTCTACGACGAGGCCGGTTACGCGGGCCTGTCGGACACCGCGCGCTACTACATCGGCGGCATCCTCAAGCACGCCCCGTCGCTGCTCGCCTTCACCAACCCGACGGTGAACTCCTACCACCGCCTCGTCCCGGGCTTCGAGGCGCCGGTCAACCTGGTCTACTCGCAGCGCAACCGCTCCGCCGCCATGCGCATCCCGATCACGGGCTCGAACCCGAAGGCCAAGCGCGTCGAGTTCCGCGCGCCGGACCCGTCCTCGAACCCGTACCTCGCCTTCTCCGCGCTCCTCCTCGCGGGCCTCGACGGCGTCAAGAACAAGATCGAGCCCATGGAGCCGATCGACAAGGACCTGTACGAGCTCGCCCCCGAGGAGCACGCGAGCGTCCCGCAGGTCCCGACCAACCTGGAGGCCGTGCTCAAGGCCCTGGAGGAGGACAACGAGTACCTCCAGGCCGGCGGCGTCTTCACCTCCGACCTGATCGAGACGTGGATCGACTACAAGCGCACCCACGAGATCGCCCCGATCCAGCTCCGCCCGCACCCGCACGAGTTCGAGCTCTACTACGACCTCTGAACCGCGAGGCGCACCACACGCACCACTGAGGGCCGCCGCCCCCGGACACCCCGGGGACGGCGGCCCTCGCCGTTGTCTGTGCCCTTGTCTGTCCCGTTGTCTGTGCCGTTCTCCCCCGCGAACCTTCGGGGTTCGGGTAACGTGGCGCCGGTCGCCGGTCCGCCACGCGGGTCCGGGAGCCGGCAGAAGTACGCGAGCCCGGTACTCGCCGAAGCCGGGCAAAGGTGGGGAGCACCTGCCGCGTGGGTGAGTTCTCCGTTGTCCTCAGGTATGTGATCCCTGACGCGCCGACCGGGCGGCAGTGAGGTGAAGCATGCCCGCACACACGTCCACCGCACGCGACCGCGCCCGCTACACCGGTGAGACGCTGGACACCGCGAGGTCGGGCATCGCCCGGCACCGCTCCCTCGGTCTCGACGAGTGCCGTCCGGAGCAGCGCGCCTTCCGGGTGCTGCTCGCGCTCGGGTACCTCAACAACGATCCGCACGCGTACGAGGGCCCCGCCGGATGGCACGTCTCGGTCCTCTCCAGGTACACCCTCACCATGTCCCCGCGCTGGGACCGCCTGGTGATCATCGCGAGCGTCCCCGACAACGTGACGCGGCGCCTGCTCCGGGGCCCCATGGGCGGGAGCGGTCTGCCGGGCCTCCGGCTCGTGGAGCACCGCGGGTCCTCCGGTTACGTGCTGCGCCACCTGCCGACGGGAGCCGAGCTGGTCGTCACGGGGCACGTCTCGGGCAGGGCGGAAGGCCCCGTCTCCGAGCCGAACTTCAACGCCCTGACCACCGCCGTGCCGGTCACCCGGGCCGAGGAGGAGCAGCTGCGCCGGGTGCCCGAGGCCACCGAGGACGCGCAGCGCCTGATCGCCGGCGTGCTGACGCGCGTCACCGCCCGCGATCCCCACCGCTCCTGGGCCATCGGCAACTGGTTCTACGATCCGCTGACCCGCCCCGGCTGGCTCGACCTGGACCACCGCCAGCACCGGACCCTGCGCGGCCGTGGAGACCACTGGGTGTTGAGCTGGGGTGCGGTTCCCTACGAGAGAGACCTCGTCGCCGCGCTGACGGACCCGGTCGCCGGGATCGCCGGCGCCGTGCGGCAGCGGGACGGCGGACACACCGTCATCACCCTCGGGAGCGCCACGCTGCGCCTCCGGCCGGAGGTGCGGGCCTCGTGATCCAGCTTCCGGTGATCGACGCGGGCGTCCCCTGGTGGGCGGCCTGTCTGATGGCGATGTTCACGGCGCTGATGTGGTGTGCCCTGCGGGCGCTGCGCATCCTGGTGCCCGCCCGGTCCGAGGACCTGTTGCGGTGGTGGATCGCCGTGCTCCGTCACCGGCGCCTCCGCTCCTCGCGCAAGGCCGGAGGGGCCGGGAGCGCCACCGCCGCCGCCCCGGTGGCCCCGGGGCGGCGGCGGGACGGTTCGGTCAGTGGTGCTGGCGGATGAACGTGCGGACCAGGCGGCAGGTGGTGTCGGAGGGCGGGTGGATGCCTATGCGGTGGGCCGTGGTGCGGATGGTGGCGTTCGTCGCCTTGGACGGGATGTAGATCCCGGAGTCGAGGAGCGCGATCGCGAGGCGCATGGCCTTGAGGCGGCGGTTGTGGGTGACGTACCACTCGCGCGGGCGGCCGGCCGGGAGGGGCTTCTTCTGGAGCGGCGTGAAGGGTTCGATGGACGGCCTGCGGATCACGGCTGTTGCCATGGGCTACCTCCTGGCGAACGGGGGCGGGGGCCTCCCCTGGGCCCCTGCCTTCTGCCTTCCATTTTAGGTGCTGCCACTGACAATCGGGCCTGGTCGGACGGGGTTCGGCGGTAGTTTGGGGAGATGGAGATCTGGATCAATCCCGCCTGTTCCAAGTGCCGCGGCGCCCTCACCCTGCTCGACGCGGAGGGGGCCGAGTACACCGTCCGGAAGTACCTGGAGGACGTGCCGACCGCCGACGAGATCCGGGGAGTTCTGGAGCGGCTGGGACTGGAGCCGTGGGACATCACGCGCACCGGTGAGGCCGTCGCCAAGGAGCTCGGGGTGAAGGAGTGGGGGCGGCGGCCCGAGGACCGCGAGCGGTGGATCGAGGCGCTGGCCGCGCACCCCAGGCTCATCCAGCGGCCGATCATCACCGCGGAGGACGGCACGGCCGTCGTCGCCCGCACGGAAGAGGCCGTGCGGGACGCGCTCGGGCGCGGCCGGGCCGCTTCGGGCGCCTGAGCGGGGCGGGCGGCCGGCCCGCCGTCAGACCGCCGCCGCGCGGGCCTCGGCCTCGGTGAGGAGTTCGGTGAGGCGGAGCCCGAAGCGCGCGTCGCAGGGGTGCGGGGTGGCGGTGCGGGCGGCCGTGAGGAGGGCGTCGACGGCGTGGCCGTACGCCTCCCCCGCCCCGTTCCAGCCGGGGAGGTCCGCGCGGCCCGCCGTGCCGTGCAGGGTGATCGCGGCGCCCGCCGCGGCCGGCGGGGCGCTGAGGGTGAGGGTGGCGGTGCTGCTCGCGCCCGAGGTGTGGCGGAGCGTCAGGTGGTGGGTGTCCGCCGGGCCCTTCACGGCCGTCAGCGACGTCACGTCGCCGAGGATCGGCAGGAGGACGGAGAGGACGTGCGGGCCGACGTCCCACAGGCCGCCCTTCTCGCGGCGCCAGGGCGAGTCGGCGTACGGGCTCGCGGAGCCGGCCGCGTAGAGCGAGCCGAGCCAGCGGGCCTCGGCGACGTACCAGCCGCCCGCCGCGCGCTGCTCCTCGATCCAGCGGGCCGTCTCGGGCGCGAAGCGCAGGGTGCAGAAGACGACGGAGGCGACGCCCGCCTTCTCCGCCGCCTCGGCGACCTCGCGGGCCGCGGTGACCGTCGTGGCGAGCGGCTTGTCGAGGAGCAGGTGGCAGCCGGCCCGGGCCGCGCGGGCGGCGACGGTGGCCTGGACGTCCGGCGGCAGCGCCACCGCGACGGCGTCGCACTCGGCGAGGAGGACGTCCAGGTCCTCGTACGCGCGGGTGCCGGACGCGGCGGCGAGTTCGGCGGCGGCCTCCGGGCGCCGGCCCCACACGCCGGCGAACTCGACCCCCGGGTGCGCGGCGAGCGCGGGCGCGTGGGTGCGGGCGGCCCACGGGCCGGTGCCGACGAGTCCGATGCGGGGACGCCGAGACGGGGACGGGGACGGGGATGCGGAGAGGGTCGCCATGGGCCCCAGTCTGCCCGGCCGGGGCGGTCGCGTCCCACCCGGTATCGGCGGGGGCGGTCGCGTCCCACCCGGTATCGGCCGGGGCGGCCGGGTCCCGCCCGTTTTCGGCTGGCGCCGCCGCCCCGGCGCCGGTTAGCGTGCGGGGGTGCCGGCCGCGGGACTTCGGCGCGACTTCCGGAACCTGCCTGAAGCAACGTCTTCGCTGTTCGCGCTCCCTCTCCCCGGCCGGCACGCCGACGCGCGGGGAAAGGGGGCCGTGGTGTCCGAGCTGGTCGCCGCCGAGGACGTGCTGCTGTTCGTCAACGCGGCCGTGACCGCGACCGGGCAGCGGGAGTTCCGCTCCCCGGCCGAGGAGCAGCGGCTGTCGCTGGACTTCCTCCACGCGTACGTACGGATCAACTACCGCCCCCTGTACGCCGCGTGCCTGGCGCTCGACATCAACGACCACAACGCCGCGCTCGTCGCCGGGCAGCTGCTGCGGACGCCCGGCGAGGCCGGCGACGGGGAGGGGCGGCTGATCGCGGCCCGGCTGGCGCGGATGGCGCCGCAGCGGGTGTACCGGCTGTTCCGGGAGCTGCGGCGGGCGGGCGTGAACAACCGGCGGACGCGCGCGATCGTGCGGGAGTGGCTGGCCGCGCGGCCGGATCCGGCGCTGGACGCGGTGAAGTACCGGGCGGGGGTGAAGGCCGCGCTGCGGCACGCGCACGTGCCGGCCGCCGACGCCGAGACCGGCGACTTCCTCTTCGCGCCGGGCCGCCGTGTGCGGTACGCGCACCCGACGCTGGAGGCGTACCGGCGGGCGCACTACGAGGAGGCCGCGCTGTACGGGCTGCCGTTCAGCGTCGCCGAGGGGTTCGCCGCGAAGCACGGAGTGCCCCGGGAGGTGTTCCTGGAGCGGATCGCGCCCCGGATGACCCGGCTGGAGCGGCTGCGCACCGCGCGGGCCGCCGGGACCGCCCGGGACCTGGCGGGGATGCCGCTGACGCGGCTGGCGCTGTACGTGCTGGTGCTGCCGTTCGCGGAGCGGGCCGCGCGGCGGGCGGAGCTGACGGGGGCGCTGCGGGCGGCGGCGCGCCGGGCGGCGGGGCCGTACGCGGGGAGCTGGGGGCGGGTCGCGGCGGTGCTCGACGACAGCTTCTCGTCGTCGGGTTCGGCGGTGAAGCGGCGCCGGCCGCTGGCCGTGGCGCTCGGCTGCCACTTCCTGCTGGAGGCGCTGGCGGCGCCGGGCGCGTACACGGGCCGGTGGACGTCGGGCGGCACGGATCCGCTGCTCGTCCGGCCGTACGGGCCGACCCCGCTGGGCCTGCGGATCCTGGACGCGCTCGACGGCGGCCCGGACCGGCTGGTGATCGTCTCGGACGGCTGGGACAACGCGCCGCCGGGGCTCGCGGGCGAGGTGCTGCGGGTCTGGCGGTCGCGGCTGGATCCGGGGCGGCGGACGGCGGCCGTCCACGTGAACCCCGTATACGACGCGGAGGTGTTCGACGTGCGCCGGCTGGGTCCTTCGGTGCCGGCGGTCGGCATCCGGGACGCGGAGGACCTGCCGGCGCTGGTGGAGATCGCCGGGTTCGCGGAGGGCCGGACCGGGCTGACGGAGCTGCGCGCCTATCTGGACCGGCGGGTGGCGGACTTCCTGGCGGCCCACGGAGCGGGGCAGGGGACGGGGCACGGAGCGGGGCAGGGGACGGGGCGGACGGCGTGACGCGGATCGATCTGACCGGGTTGGAGACCCGGCCCGCGCAGGTGTGGGGCGGGGTGCGGCTGGTGCCGCTGGTGCGGGCCGAACCGGTGGCGGGGCTGCGGCTGAGCCGGGAGGTGTACGCGGCGGACGGGGACCCCGAGGGGGACGCCGTCGTGGACGTCGGCGACGGCACCGCCTACACCTCGTACGTGCCGCACGGTTTCGTCGCGGACTGGTCGGGGGCGGGGCGCGAGGAGGCGGCGTACGGGACGCGGCTCGGGGACGGGGCGCCGGCCGCCGTGCCGGTGCGCGCCGCGCACCACCGGCTCGCGAAGCGGCGGCACGGCGGGCGACGGCTGCGGTTCCTGCCGCTGCACCTGGCGCTGGAGGGGTATCTGGCGCTGCACTTCGGCGGGCCGTCCGTGCTGTGGGACGAGTGGTCGCGGACCGCGCTGCGGCAGGGGCTCTCGCCGCGCGCGGAGGCGGCGTACGCCGGGTGGGACGTGCCGGGGCTCGCGGAGGCGCTGCGGGTCTTCGAGCTGCACCCGGGGCAGTGCGGGGTGATGGTGTACGCGGCGGACGCGCTCGCGGCGGCGTTCGTCGTGCCGCACCCGGAGGACTACCGGCTGCTGCACCCGACGCTGGTGGAGGACCTGTACGGCGAGCTGGTGCACCAGTACGCGCACTACGGCGCGCCGGTGCCCGGATTCGAGGCCCGGATCCGGGACGGCGCGGGCGGCATCCGGGACCTCGCGGACCTGCGGGCGGCGGCGCGGGAGCAGGAGCGGCGCTGGGCGGCGGCGCACGACGGGCTGATGGCGCGGGACCTGCTGGAGACCCCGTACGCCTTCGAGCGGGTGTACCGCATGGGGTCGTTCGCGCTGTACCGGTTCCTGCCGCCGTTCGCGCGGGACGGGCGGGAGCAGCACATCGGCGAGCTGATCACCGACCACAAGGGGCGGACGGCCTATCTGAAGACCTTCCGGCTGACGGACGCGCAGGTCAGGCGGGGTTATCTGCTGCGCAGGCTGGCGTCCTGCGACTGGCATCCGGGGCGGACGGCGGAGGCGCTGGGGATCACGCGGGACGAGCTGGTCCGGCGGATCCGGTCGGCCGGCTTCGGCGGGCTGCTGGACGCGCACGGGCTCGCACAGGCCGTGCGGGAGGAGCGGGAAAGCTGAGTAACACGGGGTTCACAAACGGGCAACCGAAGGGAAATCCCGTGTTGCGAAGCTGCGGTCACACGAAAGGTGCCGTACGCGGCGGGCCGGGGCACCGGCCGGGCGTCCGGCGCCGCCCCGCGACTTCTCGCAGTGCCGCGAGCCGCCGCGGATCCCCGCAGCAGCACGCCACGCCCTAAGGATGACCCCGTGACCTTCAAGGCTGAGTACATCTGGATCGACGGCACCGAGCCGACCGCGAAGCTTCGCTCCAAGACGAAGATCATCGCCGGTGAGGGTCTGCCGCTGGCGGAGCTGCCGATCTGGGGCTTCGACGGTTCCAGCACCAACCAGGCCAAGGGCCACGCGTCGGACCGCGTCCTCAAGCCGGTCTTCTCCTGCCCGGACCCGATCCGCGGCGGCAACGACGTCCTGGTGCTGTGCGAGGTCCTCAACACGGACATGACGCCGCACGAGTCCAACACCCGTGCCGCGCTGGCCGAGGTCGCCGCGAAGTACGCCGCGCAGGAGCCGATCTTCGGCATCGAGCAGGAGTACACCTTCTTCGAGGGCACCCGTCCGCTGGGCTTCCCGGTGAACGGCTTCCCGGCCCCGCAGGGCGGCTACTACTGCGGCGTCGGCGTGGACGAGATCCACGGCCGTCCGATCGTCGAGGCGCACCTGGAGAACTGCCTCAAGGCGGGTCTGGGCATCTCCGGCATCAACGCCGAGGTCATGCCCGGCCAGTGGGAGTTCCAGGTCGGCCCGCTGGCCCCGCTGGAGGTCTCCGACCAGCTGTGGGTGGCCCGCTGGCTGCTGTACCGCACGGCCGAGGACTTCAACGTCGCCGCGACGCTCGACCCGAAGCCGGTGAAGGGCGACTGGAACGGCGCCGGCGCGCACACCAACTTCTCCACCAAGGCGATGCGCGAGGGCTACGACGCGATCATCACCGCCTGCGAGGCGCTGGGCGAGGGCTCGAAGCCGCTCGACCACGTGAAGAACTACGGCGCCGGCATCGACGACCGCCTGACCGGCCTGCACGAGACCGCCCCGTGGGACCAGTACTCCTACGGCGTCTCCGACCGCGGCGCCTCGGTCCGCATCCCGTGGCAGGTCGAGCAGGACCGCAAGGGCTACATCGAGGACCGCCGCCCGAACGCGAACGTCGACCCGTACGTGGTGACCCGCCTGCTGGTGGACACCTGCTGCGAGGCGCTGGAGAAGGCCGGCCAGGTCTGATCCTCCGCCAGACGCGGGCGGCCGCCCGCCCGTTCCGCCGAAGTGCCCGCCGGTCCGCCCGGCGGGCACTTTCGCGTGGACGCGCGTCCCAGGGTGTGGACACCGGCCGACGGGCGGGTGCCCCGCACGGTTCCCTGCTGGTTTAATAGGGATATGGCCAGCATCCAGAACGACAGCGCACGGGGTCGGTACGACCTCGAACCGTTCTGGCCTTCCCGGCAGCACCACGACTTCGACCGGTGCTGTCGGCGCGTGAGGAACGCGCCGGCCCTCTAAAGCCCCGACCGGAGACGTGTCCGGTCCCGGCCTTCGGCCGACGCGCGGTGACGTACGACGCCTGTCCGTCCGTTTCTTCGCGAGAGAGCTGAGACTCCCATGGCCCACACCCAGGCTGCCGCCACCCCGCTCGCCGCTCCCCGTCCCCGGCTGCGCGCCGTCGCCCCCGACGAGGTCGCCGGGCTGGCCCGGGTCGCCGACTTCCTGCCGCCGGGCGCCACGCTGCTGCCGGCGCCCCCGAACGCCCTGCCCGCACTGCCGGGCCGTCCGCCGATGGTCGGCTATCTGGTGCTGCTGCCGGCGGACGCGCAGCCGGAGCCCGAACCCGGGGCGGTGCCCGAGGGGCCCGTCACCATCGACGCCGACCGGCGGGTCGCCACCGTCGACGGGCGGGCGCTCGACCTGACGTACCTGGAGTTCGAACTGCTCGCCCACCTCGTCGCCCACCCGCACCGGGTGCACACCCGCGACCAGCTGGTGCAGACGGTGTGGGGGTACGGGCACGTGGGCGACGGGCGCACGGTCGACGTGCACGTGGCCCGGCTGCGGCGCAAGCTGGGCGCCGAGCACCGCCGCACGATCCAGACCGTGCGGCGGGTCGGCTACAAGTACCTGCCCTAGGCCGCCCGGTCCGGGTGCTTCGTCCTCGCCCTGCCCGCCAGGGTGAGGACGAGCTCCGCGGCCAGCAGCACCAGCAGGCTGACGCCGAGCAGCGGGACGAACCAGCCGACGACGGCGGTCGCCGCCGCGAGCGGCAGCAGCAGCGTCACCGGCACCCGCCGCCAGGCGCCCCGGCCCACCGGACGGCGCGGGCGGCGCAGCCACCACATGCGGTAGCCCCAGAGGATCATCAGCGCCAGCGCGAGGGCGAGCGCGGCGAGCACCAGCTGGTTGAACAGGCCCAGGAAGACACCGGTGTGGGCGTCGATGCCGATCCGGGTCAGCTGGGCGAGGACCGGATAGTCGGCGAAGCGGAGCCGGTCGAGGACGGTGCCGTCGGCCGGGTCCAGGGCGACCGCGTCCAGCTCCACCGGGAACTGCTTGTCGGTCTCCTTCACGACGTAGCCGCTGCCGTCGGCGGGCGGCGCCACGGCTATCGAGGCGCTGTCGAGGCCGGCGGCGCGGGCCGCCGCGACCGCCCGGTCGTAGCCGATGTCGGCGGTCGCGGAAGGCTCGCCGCTGCCCGTCCCGTGGCCGGGTCCGTGGCCCGCGTGCTCGGAGCCCGCGCCGGGGGCGGCGCCCGCCGAGAGGGTCGGGGTCGCGCCGCCCAGCCGGTCCTGGAGGGCGCCGATGTTCTCACCCGCGTACCGCGACCAGGTCAGGCCCGTCGCCGAGAGCAGCAGCAGGCCGAGCGCCGCCCACAGGCCGACCGAGCCGTGCCAGGAGAGGGTGCGGCGGCGGGACTTCGGGCCGCCCTCGGGCAGCAGCAGCGCCCGCCGCTTCGTGCGGCGCCGGGCGAACCAGAGGACCAGACCGCCGAGGACCAGCACCCACAGCCAGCTGGCGGCCAGTTCGCTGTAGACCCGGCCGGGTTCGCCGAGGTGCAGGTCGCGGTGGAGGCCGTCGATCCAGGTGCGCAGCGGCAGGGCGCCGGTGCTGCCGTAGCTGGGCAGCTGTCCGCGCACGTCGCCGGTGTACGGGTCGACGAAGACGGCCAGCGAGGTGCCCTCGGGCGCCTCCGGGTCGGCCATCAGGACGCGGGTGGTCGCGCCCGGTTCGGCGGCGGGCCAGACGGCGGTGACGGTGCCGTCCGGGTTCACCTTGCGGGCGATGCCGACCTGGCGGTCCAGCGGCAGGACGGTGTCGCCGACGGGGACCTCCAGCTCGTGCGCGTACACGACCTTCTCGGCCTGGAAGGAGAGCGCGTACAGGAGTCCGCTGAGCGCGGCGACGAGCAGGAAGGGGGCGACGAGGAGTCCGGCGGTGAAGTGGAGCCGGAGGAGGAGCGGACGCAGGGCGCTCCAGGCACCCGGGCGGCCGGGCGCGGGTGAGGCGGGTGTTGCGGAGGAGGCCGCCGGGGCTGCTGGGGGTGCCGCGGGCGTCTCGGGGCGTGCGGGATCGTCGATGGTCATGACTGTCCTCGGAGTCTCGTGAGGGGTCTGCCGTCGGGCAGGGGGAAGCGGCCCCCGGCGTCAGACGAGCGGACCGAGGACCGTGGCGCGGGGGACGGACGGCCGGGGCGGGCCGCGCCGGGAGAGGACGTGCGCGAGGACGACGACGTGCGGGCGCCGGGCGCCGCGGCGCGGGCGCCGGACCGGACGGCGCGGGTCGGCGGGGACGGGCACGGGCCCGAGCGGGACGGCGAGGAGGTGCCTCAGCGGGGTGAGCGCGGCCTCCGCGAGCGCGAAGAACGCGGCCTCGCCGCGGGCCAGCCACAGCCCGCAGACCAGCGCGGCCAGCAGGTGCGCGGCGAGCATGCCGGGGCCTCCGTCCAGGACGGCGGCGAGGCCGTCGGGGGCGGCGGACCGGTGGGCGGCATGCGCCGGGTGCGCGGCGTGCGGGGCGGCGCCGGCGGCCGGGGCGTGGGCGCCGGTGAGGGAGAAGGCGACGTGGAGGGCGCCCTGGGCGGCGAGGGTGCCGCCCGCGCAGGCGGCGGGGCCGCGGCGGCGGCCGGCCGCGCACCACGCGACGGCGGCGGTCGCGGCCAGGGCGGTGAGAAGGGTGAGCGGGCCGAGGGAGTGCGCAGACATGGACGAATGCCCCACCGCGGCCAGGACGACGCAGACGACCGCGAACAGGGCGGCTCTCAAGGCGCGCAGCGGCGACCGGGGATGCGTCATCGGGGCCATGCTGTCACCCGTGCGCCGGACGGCACAGACCGCCTGCCGGTGGTACGGAACGGACTACTTTCCCGGGGGCGGGACGCCTCTCGGCGGGGGTACGGAGCCCCTCTTGTCGCGGGCGCGGACCGCCTCTCGGTGTGGGCACGGCGCGGGAGGTCGTGCGCGGAGGTGGTTGCGGCTGCGGGCTGTGCGGTGCGGTTCGGGGTGCCGGGGCGGGGCGGGGCGCTTACGGTCGGGAGGACAGAGACCGGCGCCGGGGGGACGACAGCCGCCCGACGGGAGGAGCCCGACCGCATGGCCGCGATACCCGCCACCTCCGTCGCCAACCTGCGGGACCTCGGCGGTCTCCCGCTGGGCGGCGGGCGCTCCGTACGGTCCGGGCTCGTCCTGCGGTCCGCCCAGCTCGACCGGCTGGAGCCCGACGAGGAGCCGGTGAGCGCGCTCAAGATCCGTACCGTCGTCGACCTGCGGACCGCCGCCGAGCGGGCCGACCGGCCCGACCGGCTGCCGGACGGCGCGCGGGCGGTCGTCGCCGACGTGCTCGCCGACCAGCTCGCGGCGAGCGGACTGCCGCCGGCGGCCCGGCTCAAGACGCTGCTCGGCGACCCGGCGCTCGCCGAGCGGCACCTCGGCGGCGGGCGGATCCGCGACGCGATGCAGGGCACCTACCGCGCCTTCGTGACCAGCGACTCGGCCCGCGCCTCCTACCGGACCCTGCTCACCGAGCTGGCCACGCCCGGCGCGGGGCCGCTGCTCTTCCACTGCACGGCCGGCAAGGACCGCACCGGCTGGGCGGCGACGGTGGTGCTCGGGCTGCTCGGCGCGGACGAGGCGACCGTCCGGGAGGAGTACCTGGCGGTCAACCCGGCGGTGCGGCAGGCGTTCGCGCCGATGATCGAGGGCTTCGTCACCCAGGGCGGCGACCCCGATCTGGTCCTGGCGCTGGTCGGGGTCAGGCCGGAGTACCTGGACGCGGCGCTGGAGGAGGTGGCGGCCCGCCACGGCTCGCTGGAGGCGTACGTACGCGACGGCCTGGGCGTTCCCGACGAGCTCACCGCCCTGCTCCGGGAGCGGCTGACGGTGGTCGCGGCGTAGCGGGCGCCGCCGCGCGGCTCCGGGCGCCCCGCCCCGGGGTGACCATCGGAAGAATCGCTCGTTCTGCTGAACGTGAGCACCCAGGATCTCGTCCCGTCGCCCGTGGGGCCCGTCGACGTCGAGCAGGCCGAGGCCGCCCTCGTCGAGCGCTATCCGCGCCTCGTACGCATCGCCTATCTGGTCCTGCCGCCGACGCTGGGGCGCAACCGGCGGGTGCTGACCGCGCACGCGCTCGTCCAGCGCGCCCTGCCGCGGCGGCGGGTGCCGGGGCCCGCCGTGCCCGGGGCGCGGCGGCCGGAGGACGCGGTGGATCCCGGGTACGCGTATGTGCGCGGCGAGGTGCTGCGGCAGGCGCTGGTGGCCGGGCTGCCGCTGCGGCGCCTGGCCCTGCCGCGCCGCGCCCAGCTGCCGCCGCTGCTGCCGCAGGTGTGGGGGCTGCGGCTGTTCCCCCGGGCGGGCGGGGCCGACGAACTGGCCCTGGACCAGCTGCTCGCCCGGCTCTCCGCGCCCGCCCGCGCGGCGTACGTGCTGCGCGGCCTGGAGCGGCAGGGGGACGCCGAGGTCCTGCGGGTCCTCGCGGCGGCGGGGGCGGAGGACCCGGAGGCGGCGCTGGCGGAACTGGCGGCGCTGGAGGGGGAGTCGGCGGAGGACCCTGACGCCGGCGGGCCCGCGGCGGGCGCCGCGACGCCGGGCGGCGAGCCGTCCGGGCGGCCAGAGCGGACCGAGCGGCCGGAGCGGGTCGGTGAGCAGGCGGGTCCGGGGCGGAGCCGGGGGGCGGGGGCCGGGGCCGGCGCGGACGGCGGTCCGGACTCGGGTACGGGACCGGGTACGGGACCGGGCGCGGCGGCGGGCGGCGGCGCGGGCGGGCGGGGCGGGGGGCCCGCCGGGCCGCGGCTCAGCGGGGCCTCGCTGCTGGAGTCGGCGGAGTTCGACCCGTGCACGCTCCAGGCGCGGCCCGGGGACCTGCTGCGGCGGCGGCAGCACGGACGGGCCGCGCTCGTCGGGCTCGCCGCGCTGCTGGTGTGCGGGGCGCTGCTCGGGCTGCCCGGCGACGGCTGGGGCAGAAACGGTGCTGCTGCGCCCAGTTACGCCCGTAACCCCGCCGCCGAGGCCGCGCTCGACCCGGCGAAGGTGAAGCGGGTCTCCCCCGCCGTCTGGCCCGGGGCCGTGCGCCGGGACTTCTCCGTGTGGCCGGCGCGCGGCGAACTCGCCGGGGACGCGGCGCTGTTGCGGCGGGCGCTCGCCGTGTGGGCCCGTCCCGGCGGGGCGGTGGAGTCGTCGGCGACGCCGGGCACTCCGGTGGGGCCGCCGATGGGACCGCCGCAGCTGCTGTTCGCGGGGCGGGTGGACGCGGCACGGGTGGTGCTGTTCCACGACGGGCTGCGGATCGTGCGGTACGCCGAGCCGGTGGAGGGCAGCGCGGGCGCCGCGCTCGACTTCGCGCGGGCCGACGCGGCGGAGGGGCCCGGCGCCGCCGCCGTGGTGGTGACCCGGGCGGCCGGGAACGTGCGCTACCTGACCGCCCCCTGGGTGACCGGCGCGTCCGTGCGGGACCTGCTGATGCCCGGCAAGGAGCCGTGGCGGCTCGGCCGGGACGGGCGCGGGGTGACCGACGCCGTGCCGAGCCCGGCGCTCGCGAAGGAGTGCGCGCGGTGGAACACCCTGGAGCTGGCCGACGACAGCGGCGGCCGACTGCTCAGCGACCTCGGCGAGCTGCTGCCGGCGCGGCTGCTGTGGGGCGCGCCCGACGCACCCGCCGACGCGACCGGGCGCGAGGCGCGGGCGGCCTGGGCGCGGACGGCGTGCCAGCTGACGACGGTCGCCGGGCAGGGCGTGCGGTCGGTGCAGGCGTGGCGGTTCGCCCGTCAGACGCTGCCGGAGGGCGCGGGCCGGGCGGCCTGGGTGTGCACCCGGGCGGAGACCTGGCGGGGCACCGGCAGCCGGGTCCTCGCGCAGTTCCTGCCGCCGGGCCGCGAGGCGCCGGCCGCGCTCGCCGCCCGCGCGCAGGACTCCCCCGCGTGCGGGGCGCGCGAGCCGAGGGTGCTGGCCGGGGCGCTGTGGCAGGCGCCGGGCGGCGGCTGGTACGTGCTCGCGGCGGGCGGCCCCGACGTGGCCTCGGTCGAGGTGAAGGGCGGGGTCACCGCCCGCGCGGACGCCCCGGTGCTCGCCGCCGAGGCGCGGGCGGGCGCCCGCGCGGAACTCTCCGCCACCCTCACCGACGGCCGCCGCATGCCGGCCCTCCGCTGACCCGCGTCCCACGTCGCCGCCGGTCCCTCGCGGTGACGGAAGGGGTGGGCGAAAAAGGCCGTGCACGGCTCTGTTCCGGTTGCTTACTCCTCAGTACATTGACGGCATGTCTAATACGCAGCCTGCACCGGTGGCGTCGGAACACGTCGAGCTCAAGGCGCGCAAGGTCGCCTTCGACTGGCAGGAGACACCGCTCCACTGGGTTCCCGGCGACCCCTTCACCACGCACACGATCAACGTGCTGCACCTGCTGCTCCCGGCCGGCGAGCGGTGGTTCGTGCGCGTCTACCAGCAGGCGCTGCCGTACATCACCGACGACCGGCTGCGCGCGGACGTCATCGGGTTCATCGGGCAGGAGGCCGTGCACTCGCAGGCGCACGACGACGTGCTGCCGCACCTGCGCCGGCAGGGGCTGGACCCGACCCCGTACACCGCACAGGTCGACTGGTTCTTCGAGAAGCTGCTCGGCGACCGGACGCTGCCGCCGGGCCGGGCCCGCCGCTGGTGGCTCATGGAGCGGGTCGCGCTGATCGCCGCGATCGAGCACTACACCGCCTTCCTCGGCGACTGGGTACTCAACGCCGGGGAGCTGGACCGGCGGGGCGCCGACCCGATGATGATGGACCTGCTGCGCTGGCACGGCGCCGAGGAGGTCGAGCACCGGGCGGTCGCCTTCGAGCTCTTCATGCACCTGGACGGCGGCTACCGGCGGCGCGTCCGCACCTGGGGGCTCGCCTTCTCCGCGCTGGTCTTCCTCTGGCAGCGCGGCGTCCGCTTCTTCCTGGAGAACGACCCCACCCTGCTCGACCCCAAGGCGTCCTGGGCCGACTTCTACCGCAAGGGCCGTGAGGGCGTGCTGCCGTCCACCCCGGCGATGCTGCGCTCGATACCGCGCTACCTCAGCCGCTCCTACCACCCCTCCCAGGAGGGCGACACCGCGCAGGCCGTGGCCTACCTGGCATCCTCCCCCGGCGCCAACGGAGGCCGCTGATGCCCCGGTTCACCACCGTCGCGCTGGCCGCCGGCGCCGCGCTCCTGGTCCGCCGCGCGGTCCGCGCCCGGATGACCCGCGCCCCGCTCTGGCCGATGCCGTCCCTGGAGACGCCGGTCTCCGGGTACGGGCGCGGGGCCACCGTCCCGCGCCGGGTGCTCGTCACCGGCCGGGCCGTCCCGGCCGAGGGCGTGGTCGAACTGCGGCTGGAGGGCGAGCGGTTGCCGTCCTGGGAGCCCGGCGCCCACCTCGACCTCGTCCTGCCGTCGGGACAGGTCCGCCAGTACTCGCTCTGCGGCGACCCGGCGCAGCCGGACGTGTACCGGATCGCGGCCCGGCTCATCCCCGAGGAGCAGGGCGGCCGGGGCGGCTCCCGCGAGGTGCACGAGCAGCTCCACGAGGGCGTCGAGGTCGAGATCCGCGGCCCCCGGAACCGCTTCCCGCTGGTCCCCTCCCCCGCGTACGTCTTCGTCGCCGGCGGCATCGGGATCACCCCGGTCCTGCCGATGGTGCGGGCCGCCGAGGCGGCGGGCGCGGACTGGCGGCTGGTCTACTGCGGCCGGAGCCGCGCGTCGATGCCGTACCTGGCGGAGCTCGTCCGGCTCGGCGGGGACCGCGTGACGGTGGTCGCGGAGGACGAGGACGGGTACCCGGACCTGGCGTTCCTCGCACAGACGCCGGCCGAGACGCAGGTCTACTGCTGCGGGCCCGACGGGCTGATGGACGCCGTCACCGCCGCGCTGCCGGAGGGCCGGACCCCGCGCCTGGAGCGCTTCTCGGGGGCCGCCCCCGCCGGCGGCACCCCCTTCGAGGTGGAACTCCGGCGCACGGGACGGACGGTGGCCGTCGCGGCCGGCCAGTCGGTGCTGGCGGCCGTGCGGGAGGCGGTGCCGGCCGTCATGTACTCCTGCACGCAGGGCTTCTGCGGCACCTGCCGGCAGACGGTCCTCGACGGCGAGGTCGACCACCGCGACGAACTCCTCACCGACGCGGAGCGGGCGGACTCGATGCTGATCTGCGTCTCGCGCTGTGCCGGGAAGAAGCTCGTCCTGGACCTGTAGCCGCTACGGCAGGATCAGCCAGTCGAAGGCGAGGGCGGCGGCGAGACCGCCCACCAGGAGCCAGGTGGCGAGGCGGGTGCGGCCGTTGCGGGCCAGCTCGATGACGATGCCGCAGAGGATCATCGCGAGGCCGTACACGCCGACGACGAGCACGGAGGTGCGGCTCGCCAGCCGGACCACCAGCACCACGCCCATGACCACGAGCAGGACCGAGGCGGCGGCCACGCGCAGTCGCCTCGCCTGCCGGGGGGTCATGCCGTCGCCGGGCTCCGGTTCCCCGGCCTCTTCTTCGGTCTCTTCCCCGGTCTCCTCCCCGGCCTCGCCCTCGGGTTCCTCCCCGGCCTCTTCCTCCGTCTCGTCCTCCGCCACGACCTCGTCGGGTTCGGCGGCCTTCCCGGCGGGCTTCTCCGCGGCCTTCTCGGCGGGCTCCTCGGTCGCGGGGCTCTCGGCGGCCGGGGTGGACTGGTCGGAAGCGCTCATGAACGAGGAGCGTAACGGACCCCGATAGGCTGTTCGTATGACGACCGGTGTGCGGCGCAGGATGGGCGTCGAGGAGCGCAAGCAGCAGCTGATCGGGGTGGCCCTCGAACTCTTCAGCCGCCGCTCCCCCGACGAGGTGTCCATCGACGAGATCGCCGCCGCCGCGGGCATCTCCCGGCCGCTGGTCTACCACTACTTCCCCGGCAAGCAGAGCCTGTACGAGGCGGCGCTGCGGCGCGCCGCCGACGAGCTCGCGGCGCGGTTCCTGGAGCCGCCGCAGGGGCCGCTGGGGGCCCGGCTGCTGCGGGTGATGGGCCGGTTCTTCGACTTCGTCGACGACCACGGGCCGGGTTTCGCGGCGCTGATGCGGGGCGGCCCCGCGGTGGGGTCGTCGACGACCAACGCGATGATCGACGAGGTGCGGCAGGCGGCGTACGAGCAGATCGTGGCCCACCTCGGGGTGGCGGAGCCGTCGCCGCGGCTGGAACTGGTCGTGCGGTCCTGGGTGTCGCTCGCGG
The DNA here is from genome assembly GCF_042797055.1 of Streptomyces sp. NPDC057854. Taxonomy (NCBI): domain Bacteria; kingdom Bacillati; phylum Actinomycetota; class Actinomycetes; order Kitasatosporales; family Streptomycetaceae; genus Streptomyces; species Streptomyces sp. NPDC057854. The sequence continues at coordinate 127,311 of NZ_JBHVMF010000021.1, read as the reverse complement.
AGTCGACGGCGCTGCTGTGGCTGGACGGGCGGCGGGTGCCGCGCGCGGAGCTGGAGCAGAAGCTGGTGCACGACTTCGCGGCGCTGACGGCGGTGAGCGCGGTCCACGACGAGCAGGCGGCGACGGTGCTGGCGGCGATCCTGGCGGAGGAGCCGGCGGACGGGCCGTTCGCGCAACTGGTGGGCCGGCTGCTGGAGCTGGCGCCGGTCCCTGCCACGGTCCCCGCCGTGCCGGCTCAGCCCGTGCGGTAGGACGCGTCGAGGTCCCGGACCTCGACCGAGAGGCGCACCCGGTCGCTCGTCTTGAGGTGCCGGGAGAGCAGCGGCAGCGCGGCCTTGGTGAGGCGGCTCTTGGTCTCGTCGTACTGTCCCCAGGGCAGGGCGATGTGGGCGTGCACCACGGCCCGGTCGACGGAGCCGTCGCCGGTGACGGTCTCCTCGACCTCCCGGAACCGGGTCGCACAGGCGGTGACCGGGGCGCCGGTGACCTCCGCGACGAGCGCGTGCAGGGCGAGCGCGAGACCGCGCCGGTCCAGCGGCGCGGAGTAGTCGACGGTGATCTGCGGCATGACGGTCTCTCCTGGTGGTGCGGGATGTCGGGCCACAGCTTCACGGAGCGGGCCCCGGCCGCACAAGGGGCGGCCGGGGCCCGGGTCCCGGGGAGGTCCGTCAGCCGGTGGCCTTGAAGACCGCGACCGTGCGGGCCGGGACGGTGAAGGTGCCCGAACCGGTCTCGTAGGAGGCGGACTTGACGGTGGCGTCGGAGCCGTTCGCCTGGACGGGGTGGAGGGCGTAGCCCTTCCCGGCCAGCTCGGCGACCTTCTGCGTCCGGCCCTGCGGGGTCGCGTTGAAGACGACCACGAGGTCGCCGAGGCGCATGGTGATCACGCCCGGGGTCTCGTCCGTGCCGGAGAGCGGGAAGGAGAGCCTCTCCTGCACCTGGCCGGTCGTGGCGAGCGAGAAGACCGGTTCGGTGGTGCGGATCCTCTGGAGGTCCCGGTAGGCGGCGGCGGTGCCGTCGATCTCGGCGCAGCCGACCGTCAGGTTCGGGTTGGTGAGGAGCGGCTTGCCGAAGCCCCACTTGGCCTTGTTGTCGGCGGCGGGGGGCAGGCCGCGGCCGAAGCCGTTGCCGTCGCGGCAGTCCCACTGGATGGAGTTGTACCAGTCGCCGCTGTCGTACGAGTTGCGGTCGAGGGACTTGGAGCGGAGCAGGTCGGAGCCGGCCTGGGAGAGCGCCGGGCCCTGCGAGAGGGTGGCGGTCGCCATGGCGAGGACCTGCATGCGGGCCCGGTCCGCCGGGGACGTGCCGGCGGGCAGCTTGAAGGCGAGGGCGTCGTACAGGGTCTCGTTGTCGTGGGCGTCGGCGTAGGCGAGGGCGTCGCCGGGGGCGGCGGCGTAGCCGGCCGGGGAGCCGTTGTAGTCGACCTCGGAGCCCTTGACGGTGCGGCCGGAGGTGTCGGTGAAGGTGTAGCCGGCGAGGTTGCCGGTGAGGCCGACCTTGATGAGGTCCTGGTAGTGCAGGAGGCGGGCCTTCTGCTGCTCGGGGGTGCCGTTGGCGGCCGACGCGTTGGGGTCGGTGTAGAGGCCGGAGGCGAAGCCCTGGACGCCGGGGTCCTCGTCGAAGGGGCCGCCGCCGCGGACGGCGTCGCGGGCCCGGTCGGAGAAGGTCGCGATCCCGGTGCCGGCCATGTTCTTCTGGGTGGCCTGGACGAAGCGGGCGTCGTCGGCGATCTCGCCGAAGTTCCAGCCCTCGCCGTAGAGGACGATCGCCTTGCCGTCGACGCCGTCCTTCTCGACGGTGAGCGCGTCCAGGGCGGCCCGGACGGCCAGCATGTTCTCCTTCGGGTGGTGGCCCATGAGGTCGAAGCGGAAGCCGTCGACCTTGTACTGCTTGGCCCAGGTGACGACCGAGTCGACGACGAGCTTGCCCATCATGGCGTTCTCGGGCGCGGTGTTGGCGCAGCAGGTGGAGGTGGCGACGGAGCCGTCGGCCTGGAGGCGCTGGTAGTAGCCGGGGACGATCTTGTCGAGGACGGACTTGTCGGACTGTCCGGCGGCGACGGTGTGGTTGTAGACGACGTCCATGACGGTGCGCAGGCCCTGCCCGTTGAGGGCCTGGACCATCTGCCGGAACTCGACGGTGCGGCGGGTGCCGTCCGGGTCGGTGGAGTAGGAGCCCTCGGGGACGGTGTAGTGCAGCGGGTCGTAGCCCCAGTTGTAGGCGTCCTTCGCGGCGGCCTCGGCCACGCACGCCTGCTGCTCCTCGGAGTCGGGGGCGTAGACCTTGAGGTCGCAGGCGGGTTCCCGCTGGTCGGACTTCTTCTCGGGGATGGTGCCGATGTCGAAGGCCGGGAGGAGGTGGACGTAGTTGGTGCCGGAGTCGGCGAGGGCCTTGAGGTGCTTCGAGCCCTTGCTGTTCCGGTCGGTGAAGGCGAGGTAGGTGCCCCTGTGGTCCGCCTTCGCGGTGGGGTCGGCGATCGAGAAGTCGCGGACGTGGAGTTCCTGGATCTGGGCGTCGCGCAGCGGCACGGCGGCCGGCTTCTTCAGGGTCTTCCAGCCGGCGGGGGCGAGCTTCGGGTCGGTGAGGTCGACGACGAGGCTGCGGGCGGAGTCGGCGGTGAGGGCGGTCGCGTACGGGTCGGTGACGCGGTTCTCGACGAGCTTGCCGACGCTGGGCGCCCAGACGGTGACGACGTACCGGTAGGGCTTGCCGTTCCAGCTCTTCGGGCCGGTGGCCCGCCAGACGCCGGAGGCGTCGTCGCGGCGCATGGGCACGGTCCGGCCGTCGATCTCCAGGGCGACGGTCCGCGCGGTCGGCGCCCACAGGGAGAGGGTGGGGCGGCCGTGGCGGAAGACCGGGCCGAGGTCGGCCTTGACGGCCTTCGCGGCGTACAGGTCGTCGAGGACGCCGGCGGTCTGGACGCCGGTGGCGGCGAGCAGGGCGCCGTTGGCGGCGCGCTGGGTGGCGACGAGCTGGCCGCGCAGGGAGGCGCGGACCCGGTCGGCGTCGCGCGCGTCGACGGTGAAGGCCGGATAGTCCTTGAGGTGCGGGAACTTCGCCTTCTGCGCGTCGGTGAGGCTGCCCGCGTTCAGCCGGAGCCACTGCCCCTCGCTGCTGAGGGTGCCGTCGGTGACGGTGATGCCGCCTTCGGGGGCGTAGACGAGCTGCTGGCTGGTGGAGTCGTTCGCCTTCACCTTCCAGACGACGGTGTTCCGGTCGATCCACTGGGCCTCGGCCTTGCCGAGGTCGAGGGCGGGCGCGCCGCCGGAGGCCGGCAGCAGGTGCTTGGGCTGTCCGGCGAGGAGCCAGACCTCGTGGCCGGTGCCGGCGAGGTCGAGGGACTGGTCGGTGGGCAGGTCCTTCTCGTCGCCCTTGTGGAGGATGTACGAGAGCGAGGTGGCGCCCTCGGCGAGCGGCACCTCGTAGACGGCGCCGTAGGCGTCGACGCGGGTGGGCAGCAGGGGCTTGGACCAGTCGGTGGGCTGGGCGGCGCCGGTCCACAGGTGGAGGCCCCAGCCGTCGTAGTTCCCGTCCGGGCGCTGGTAGTGGATGACGGCCTTGGTCTTGTCCGGGGCGGTGGGCGCCGGGTTGGTGTCGGACTGGCCGTCCTGGCCCTGGGTGATCCAGACCTCGGCGGTGCGGCCGAGGGCGATGGTGCGCTGCGGGCCGTCGGCGGCGCCGGCCTTCTCGACGGTGTACGCGAGCGAGGAGGCACCCTCGGGGACCTTCACCCAGGCGAAGGCGCCGTGGGCGTCGCGGCCGGTGAAGGCGGCTTCCTGGCCGGCGGCTTTGAGGGTCCAGCCGTCGTAGTTCCCGTCCTCGCGCCGGTAGTGGACGATCGCGTACGGGCGCTCGACGGCGACCGGCTTCTCGGGCGCCGGGGGCGCGCCGGCGGTGGTGGCGGCGGTGGCGCTCGCGGTGCGTCCGGCGGTGTCGACGACGACCGCCTTGTAGCGGATCGGGGTGCCGGCGGGCGCGGTGACGTGCTGGGTGACCTTGTACGGGGCGTGGTCGGCGGTGCCGAGGGTCTGCCAGCGTCCGTTGCCGACCTGGGCGGCGAAGACGACGCGGCTGAGGGCGTCGCCGGTGACGCCGGCGGTGAGTTCGACGGTGCCGGTGGCGCCGGCGGCCGGGGCGGTGAGGGTGACGGACGGCTTCGCGGTGACGGCCGGGAGCGGCGCGTCGGCCTTGAGGACCAGGGTGGAGAGGGCGGGGACGGTGACGGTGACCTTGCCGTCCTTGGCCGTGACGGCGCCCTGACCCCCGTACAGGGTGCGGAAGGCGGCCGAGTCGACGGGGACGTCGACGGTCTTCGGCTCGGTGGCGCTGTTGGCGGCGACCAGGTACTCGACGCGCTGCCGCGCGTCGGTGCGGGTGGCGGCGTAGACGGAGCCCTCGGTGAGGCGGGTGCGCTGGACGCCGTCGCGGAGGGCGGGGTGCGCCTTGGTGAGGCGGGACAGGGCGGCGATCGACCGGTAGACGGGGTGCGCGGTGTCGTACGCGTCGGTGGCGTGGGTGCGGTCGGTGCCGAGCTGGTCGTCGTCGAGGTAGTCGGCGACCCGGGAGGCGAAGAGGGTCTGGCGGGCGTCCTTGTCGCCGCCGGCGCCGGTGAAGCCCTGCTCGTCGCCGGAGTAGACGACCGGGTTGCCGCGGGAGAGGAACATCAGCTCGTTGGCGAGGGTGGCGCGGCGGAGGAGTTCGGCGTCGGAGGCGTGCGGGTTGTCCTGCTTGAGGAAGGTGCCGAAGCGGCCCATGTCGTGGTTGCCGAGGAAGGTGACCTGCTCGTAGGCGTTGGCCTTGTCGGTGGTGTAGCGGTAGTCGTCGCCGAAGACCCGGGCGAGGCGGTCGGCGCCGGCGCCCTGGGAGGCGAAGGCGCGGGCGGCGTCCTGGAAGGGGAAGTCGAGGGTGGCGTCGAGCCGGCCGCGGGTGACGTAGGGGCTGGTGACGGCGGTGTCGGCGGAGTAGACCTCGCCGAACATGAAGAAGTCCTCGCGGCCCCTCTTCTTGGCGTACGCGTCGAGGGCGGTGGCCCACTGGGTCCAGAAGTCCAGGTCGACGTGTTTGACGGTGTCGATGCGGAAGCCGTCGATGTCGAAGTCGCGGACCCACGTCTCGTAGATCCGCTTCATGCCCTCGACGACCTCGGGGCGTTCGGTCCACAGGTCGTCGAGGCCGACGAAGTCGCCGTACTCGGCGGACTCGCCCTGCCAGGTGGAGTCGCCGCGGTTGTGGTACATCGTGGGGTCGTTGAGCCAGGCAGGGACCTTGTCGCCGGCGCGCTCGACGGGGGTGTACGGGAAGGAGTCGGCGTCGACCTTCCCGATCGCGGTGCGGTCGTCGAAGGGGCGGCCGTCCTTGTCGAGGTACGGGTAGGCGCCCTTGGGGCGGTAGCCGTACTTCTTCTCGGCGTAGTCGACGGTGTCGGCGGTGTGGTTGGTGATGACGTCGAAGAAGACCTTCATGCCCTTGGCGTGGGCGGCGGCGATCAGCTTCTTCAGGTCGTCGTTGGTGCCGAAGTGCGGGTCGACCTGGGTGAAGTCGGTGATCCAGTAGCCGTGGTAGCCGGCCGAGGCGTCCTTGCCCTCGCCCTGCACGGGCCGGTTCTTGAAGATCGGCGCCATCCAGATGGCGGTGGTGCCGAGGCCCTTGATGTAGTCGAGGCGCTGGGTGAGGCCCTTGAGGTCGCCGCCCTGGTAGAAGCCCTTGTCGGTGGGGTCGAAGCCGGTGGCGGTGCGGCTGCCGGTGAGGCCGCCCTTGTCGTTGGCGGTGTCGCCGTTGGCGAAGCGGTCCGGGAGCACGAAGTAGAACTGCTCGCGGGTGAGGTCCTGGCGGGCCGGTTCGGCGGCGAGCGCCCGGTCGGACGGCGGGGCGGGCGGGCGGGGCGCGGCGGTCGCGGGCAGGGCCGGCGCGAGGGCGGCGACCAGGGCGGCGGCGAGTGCGACCGCCGTTCTCTTGCGGATCACGGGGGCTCCCTGACGGTACGGGAAGAGGGGGCCGCCCCGGTCGGGGCGGCCCTGCGGAGGGGGGAGGCTCAGCTGCGGAAGGTGTCGTTCAGGACGATCTGGCCGGAGGCGGGGACGGTCGCGGTGCGGTTGGCGCCGGACTCCCAGGTGACGTTGCCGGCGGCGTCCTTGCGGACGTACTTGTACGCGAAGGTGGTGCCGGCGGGCAGGTTCACGGCCAGCTTCCACACGGGGTAGGCGGCCGGGTCGAGCTTGGGGGCGGCGGCGGGGGCCCAGTTGCCGAGCTCGGGGCGGTCGCCGACGACGTGGATGTTCTGGCCCGGCACCGTGGTGGCGGTGACGTGGAAGGAGGCGCCGGTGGTGGTGGCGGGCGGCGGGGTGGTGCCGGAGCCGCAGTTCTTGGCCCCGGTGTGGAGGGCGAGGGCGGTGTTCGCGCCGAGGGTGGCGGTGAACTGTCCGGAGGCGTTGACCGTGACCGGGTTGTCCGACTGCACGTCGCAGTAGGTGCCGGCCGGGAGGGAGGTCTGGAAGGTGCGGGTGAGGGCGGAGGACTCGTGGTTGATCGCCACGTACGCCTTGGAGCCGCGGCCGAACGCGATCGCGTTGTTGCCGTTGTCCCACCAGTTCGAGACGGCCTCGCCGCGGGCGGTGTTGCGGAAGGCGACCATGGAGGAGATCTCGCGCCAGGCGTGCTGGCACTTCCAGCCGTCCGTGTAACAGGCGTTCACCCGGCCGCCGTTGGGCGGTCCCGCGTCCTTGTCGGTCCACTCGTAGCCGGAGTGGACGTCCGGGGAGCCGTAGGGCCAGGCGAGCATGAAGACGGAGGCGAGGGTGTAGTTCGCGCCGTCCTTGTAGGTCAGGGTGTCGCCCTGGCGCTCGGTGTCGTGGTTGTCGACGAAGACGCCGGACTGGCCCGACGGCATGTAGCCCCAGGACTCGCCGAAGTTCTTCAGGTAGGCGAGCTTCTCGTTCTGGAGGACCCGCTTGAGGTCGCGGGCGTAGCGGAACTCCTGGACGTCGCCGCTGCCGAGGTACTCGCTCGGGGAGACGGCCTCGCCGGCGCCGTGGATGGCCTCCAGCTTCCAGTAGGCGTTCGGGTTCGTCAGCTTGGCCTTGATGGCGGCGAGGTCGGCGGCCGGCATGTGCTTGGCGGCGTCGATGCGGAAGCCGTCGACGCCGAGCGACAGGAGGTCGTTGAGGTAGCCGGCTATCTTCCCGCGGACGTACTCCTCGCCGGTGTCGAGGTCGGGCAGGCCGACGAGTTCGCAGTTCTGGACGTTGCCCCGGTCCTGGTAGTTCGAGATGGTGGCGCGGCAGTCGTCCATGTCGGCGCCGGAGTAGAGGCCGGGGTAGTCGTACTTGGAGAACGCGGTCCCGGCGGTTCCCGTGCCGGAGCTGTTCGCCATGTGGTTGATGACGGAGTCGGCGACCACCTTGACGCCGGCGGCGTGGCAGGTGTCCACCATGTTCTTGAAGGCGGTGCGGTCCCCGAGCCGGCCGCCGATCTTGTAGCTGACGGGCTGGTACGAGGTCCACCACGGGGCGCCCTGGATGTGCTCCTGGGGCGGGGAGACCTGCACGTAGCCGTAGCCGGCGGGGCCGAGGCGGTCGGTGCACTCGCGGGCCACCGAGGCGAAGTTCCACTCGAACATCACGGCGGTGACGTCCTTGGTCCCCGGCGGCGCGGCCTGCGCCGGGGCGTTCACCGTGACGGCCGCAGCGGCTCCCGCCACGAGGGCGAGTGCAGCGGCCACGGTCCTTCTTGCCATGCTTCCTCCTGTACGACGTCCCTGTCGTGTGAGAGCTGTTCGCAAGAAGTTGCCGAAATTCTCAGCAACTGCTTTCAGCCGCGACCGTAGGGGCGTACAGGCGTGCGGTCAAGAGTTCCGGCACGCCCTCCGCAAGGGATTACGCAAGGAGTTGCGGCTCCGCGGACGGCGGCTGCGCGGTGGACCCGCGCACGACCAGCTCCGGCTGGAAGACGAACTCGGTGCGCTGCACCGGGCTGCCCTCGATCTCCTCCAGGAGCGCGCCGACGGCCGCCGTCGCCATCGCCTGCACGGGCTGGCGCACGGTGGTCAGTGGCGGGTCGGTGAAGGCGATCAGCGGGGAGTCGTCGAAGCCGACGACGGACACGTCCCGGGGCACGTCGAGGCCGCGGGCGCGGGCCGCCCGGACGACGCCGAGCGCCATCAGGTCGGAGCCGCAGACGATGCCGGTGCACCCCTCGTCCAGCAGGATCTCGGCGGCGGCGTGCCCGCCCTCGACGCCGAACAGGGTGGGCCGCACGAAGCGTTCGGCGTCCGCCCGCTCGACGCCCAGCATCTCGTACAGCTCGGCGGCGAAGCCCTCCGCCTTGCGGCGCGAGGGCACGTACCGGGTGGGTCCGGTGGCGAGGCCGATCCGTTCGTGCCCGAGCTCGGCCAGGTGCCGCACGGCCATCCGGGCGGCGGCCCGGTCGTCCGGGGAGACGAAGGTGGCGTCGATCCGCTCGTGGTAGCCGTTGATGAGGACGTACGGCACGCCCCGCTCGGTCAGCCGGGCGTACCGGGCCGGGTCGGCGGAGGCGTCCGCGTGCAGCCCGGACAGGAAGACGATGCCGGCCACCCCGCGCTCCACGAGCTGGTCGACCAGCTCGTCCTCGGTGGCGCCGCCGGGCATCTGGGTGCAGAGCACCGGCGTGTAGCCGTGCCCGGCCAGCACCTGTTCGACGACCTGGGCGAAGGCCGGGAAGATCGGGTTGGTCAGTTCGGGCACGACGAGCCCGACCAGTCCGGCGCTGCGGCGCCGGAGCCGTACCGGCCGTTCGTAGCCGAGCACGTCGAGCGCCGCGAGCACCTTGTGCCGGGTCGCGCCGGCCACCCCCGCCTTGCCGTTGAGGACGCGACTGACGGTGGCCTCGCTGACGCCGGACTGGGCCGCGATGTCCGCGAGCCGCGGGGCGCCGTTGCCGGTGCCCCGCGGCGGGGGGATCGTCACACCGCCCACCAGACGGTGGTGTCGGCCGGCACCTCTGCGGCGTCGTCCACGATCCTGACGTCCTCGTTGGAGAGGAGATACCGGCCGGGCAGCGGGACGGAGATGGCCCGGCCGGTGGTGTTGGCGGTGCAGACGAAGCCGCCGCGGCGGAAGGAGAGCACACCCTCGGGTGCCTCCAGCCACTCGACGGCGTCGCCCGCACCGAGTTCGGGGCGCTCGCGGCGGACGGCGAGCGCGCTGCGGTACAGCTCCAGGGTGGAGCCGGGGTCGCCGGCCTGCGCCTCGACGCTCAGGGCGCCCCAGGTCGCGGGCTGCGGCAGCCAGGAGCCGCCGTCGCCGAAGCCGTACGAGGAGCCCTCGACGGTCCACGGGATCGGCACCCGGCAGCCGTCGCGGAAGCCGTCCTGGCCGGTGGCGCGGAAGAAGGACGGGTCCTGGCGGACCTCGTCGGGCAGGTCGGTGACGTCCGGGAGGCCCAGCTCCTCGCCCTGGTACACGTACGCGGAACCGGGCAGCGCCAGCATCAGCAGGGTCGCGGCGCGGGCCCGGCGCAGGCCGAGCTCGCGGTCGCCGGGGGTGCGCAGCTGGGTGCCGAGGCCCGCCGGGTTGGCGAAGCGGGTGGCGTGCCGGGTGACGTCGTGGTTGGAGAGCACCCAGGTGGTGGGGGCGCCGACCGGGCGCATCGCCTCCAGCGAGGCGTCGATGACGGTGCGCAGCTCGGCCGCGTCCCAGTGGGTGCCCAGGTACTGGAAGTTGAACGCCTGGTGCATCTCGTCGGGGCGCACGTAGTTCGCGGTGCGCTCGACGGTCGGGGTCCACGCCTCGGCGACGAGGATCCGCTCCCCGTCGTACTCGGCGAGGATCTGGCGCCAGGAGCGGTAGATCTCGTGGACGCCGTCCTGGTCGAAGAAGGGCATGACGTCGTTGCCGAGCAGCTTCAGCTGGTCGTGGGCGCCGATGTCGGGCAGGCCGGCGGCCTTGACCAGGCCGTGGGCGACGTCGACGCGGAAGCCGTCGACGCCCATGTCGAGCCAGAAGCGCAGGATGGAGCGGAACTCGTCGCGGACGGCGGGGTGTTCCCAGTTGAAGTCGGGCTGCTCGGGCGCGAAGAGGTGCAGGTACCACTCGCCGTCGGCGACCCGGGTCCAGGCGGGGCCGCCGAAGATGGACTCCCAGTCGTTGGGCGGCAGTTCGCCGTTGGCGCCCTTGCCGGGGCGGAAGTGGTAGCGGTCGCGGAGCGGGGAGCCGGGGCCCTCCCGCAGGGCGCGCTGGAACCACTCGTGCTGGTCGGAGGAGTGGTTGGGGACGAGGTCCACGATGATGCGCAGGCCCAGGTCGTGGGCCTCGCGGATCAGCGCGTCGGCGTCGAGCAGGGTGCCGAACATGGGGTCGATGGCCCGGTAGTCGGCGACGTCGTACCCGGCGTCGGCCTGCGGGGAGGCGTAGAACGGGGAGAGCCACACGGCGTCGACGCCGAGCTCCTTGAGGTACGGCAGCCGGCTGCGGATGCCCACCAGGTCGCCCATGCCGTCGCCGTTGCCGTCGGCGAAGCTGCGCGGGTAGACCTGGTAGATCACCGCTTCTCTCCACCAGCCCGTGTCGGTGCCGGTGGTCGGGGCGGCGGCGCGGGCGGCGAGGTGCTGGGTCATGTCTTCCCTGGGAGGTAAGGAGGGGCGTACGGGTTCGGCGCTCAGGGCCGTCAGCCCTTCACCGCGCCGGCGGACATGCCGGTGACGAGGTGGCGCTGGGCGAAGAGGAACACCAGGGCGGCGGGGATGGCGATGAGGACGGAGGCCGCCGTCATCGGGCCCCACTGGGCCCCGTACTGGTTGACGAACTTCTGCAGGCCGCCGGCGAGGGTCAGGTTCTCGTCGCCGACCATGAAGGCGGAGGCGTAGGCGACCTCGCCCCAGGCGGTGATGAAGGAGTAGAAGGCGGTGACGGCGATGCCCGGCTTGGCGAGCGGCAGGATCAGCCGCCAGAAGGTGCCGAAGGGGGTCAGGCCGTCGACGTACCCGGACTCGTCGATCTCGCGCGGGATGCCGTCGAAGAAGCCCTTCATCATCCAGGCGCAGAACGGGACGGCGATGGTCAGGTAGGTGATGACCAGGCCGGCCGCCTGGTTGAGCAGGCCGAGGGACGCCATGATGTTGTAGATCGGCACGATGAGGACGGCGACCGGGAACATCTGGGTGACGAGCAGGGTCCACATCAGGCCGCGCTTGCCGGGGAAGCGGAAGCGGCTGACCGCGTAGCCGGTGGTGGCGGAGATGAAGACGCCGATGAGCGTGGTGAGGCCGGCGACGAGGAGCGAGTTCCCGAACCAGGTGAGGAACGGGGTGTCCCGCAGCAGGTTCGTGTAGTTCTCGAACGTCGTCTCCTTGAAGAAGTCCGTGGTGGTCGCGTACTTCGCGGGCTTGAGCGAGGTCAGCAGGACCCACAGCACCGGGAAGACGGCGACGACGGAGGCGACGATCAGGGTGAGGTGCAGCGCCACCGAGGCGAGCGGCGAACGGCGGCCCCGGACCGGGGTGTTCATGGCCTGGGGGGCGGCGCGGCGGGCCGTGGGGGTCGTGGTGGTCACCAGACTTCTCCCTGCTTGCGGAGGACGCGCTGGTAGATCGCGGCGAAGATCATCAGGAGCACCAGGATGAGGACGCCCCACGTGGACGACTGGGCGAAGTCGCGCGGGCTGATCTCGAAGGAGAACTTGTACGCCTGGGTGACGAGGATCTGGGTGGCCTCGCCGGGTCCGCCCCGGGTGAGCAGGAAGATCACCGGGAACATGTTGAAGGTCCAGATGGTGGAGAGCAGCAGGACCGTGGTGGAGACGGAGCGCAGGCCGGGCATGGTGATGTTCCGGAAGCGCTGCCAGGCGTTCGCGCCGTCCATCTCGGCGGCCTCGTACAGCTCGCCGGGGATGGACTGGAGGCCGCCGAGGAGGGCGACCATCATGAAGGGGACGCCGAGCCAGACGTTGACGGCGATGACGGCGAACTTGGCCATCAGCGGGTCGTTGAGCCACGGGACGGCGTCGAGGCCGACGCCGGAGAGGATCTGGTTGAGCAGGCCGCGGCGCTCGTCGTAGAGGAAGCGCCAGGCGAAGACCGAGACGAAGCCGGGGACCGCCCAGGGCAGGATGAGCATCATCCGGTAGACGGAGCGGCCGGCGATCTTGCGGTTGAGGATGTTGGCGAGGGCCAGCCCGAGTGCGAAGGTCAGCGCCACGCAGGACACGGTCCAGACGATCGTCCAGCCGAGGGTGGCGAGGAACTGGCTGCCCGTGATCGCGTCGGTGTAGTTGTCCAGGCCGACGAACTCGTAGGTGGCCGGGATCTCGTTGACGCCGATGGTCCGCGCGACGTTGCGCTCGTTGGCGTCGGTGAACGACAGGTAGATGCCGCGGACCAGCGGATAGCCGATGATCACGCCGATCACGATCACCACCGGGGCGACCATGGCCCAGGCGTACCAGTGGGTGGCGAGGGAGCGCTTCGCCGCCCGTCGGGGGGAACCAGTTCCGCGGCTCCGGCCGCGGGCGACGTGGTCGCCCGCGGCCTTCGCCACCGACTGGCTGGGGGTGTCCACAGCCATCAGCCGGCCTGCCTTCCTTCTTACTTCCAGTCCTTCAGGAGCTTGCGGTAGGCGTCGCCGACGGCCTTGGCGCCGGCCTCCGGCGTGGTCTGGCCGGTGAGGACCTTGGTGTACTCGACCTTGACCGGCTCGAAGAGGCTGCCGCCCTCGGGGATCCAGGGGCGCTCGACGGCCTTCTCGACGACCGGCTTGAAGAACGCGATCATCTCGTTGCCGGCGACCTCCTTCTGGAGGTAGGAGGACTGGCGGGTCGGGAGGAGGCTGAGCTCCTCGGCGACCTTGGCCTGGCTCTCGGCCGAGGTCATGTACTCGGCGAAGGCGTAGGAGGCGTCCAGGTTCTTGGAGCCGGCGTAGACGGCGAGGTTGTGGCCGCCCTGCGGGGCGCCCTGGCCGGCGGAGCCCGCCGGGACGGGGGCGATGCCGAGGTTCGTCTTGTCGGCGAACTCCTTGCCGGCGTAGGTGTCGGCCACGGCCCACGGGCCGTTGATCATCATGGCGACCTTGCCGTCCTTGAAGGCGGCCTGCATGTTGTCCCAGCCGTTGGTCGCGTCGGTGATCGCGGCCTTCGAGTCGACCAGGTCCTTGACCGTCTTGAACGCCTTGACGCCGGCCGGGTCGTCGAAGGTGACCTTCTTGTTCTCGGCGTCGACGAGGTCGCCGCCCTCGCCGTACAGGAAGGAGAGGAACCAGTACGGGTCGTCGCCGCGGAGGTACAGGCCGGTCTTGCCGGTCTTCTCCTTGATGGCGGCGGCGGCGGTCTTCAGCTCGGCGATGGTCTTGGGGACCTCGACGCCGGCGTCCTTGAGGATCTTCTTGTTGTAGAAGATGCCCATGGAGTCGATGACCTGCGGGACGGCGTAGGTCTTGCCGTTGTACTTGGTGGAGGCGGCGGCCTGCGCCAGGAAGTCGTCCTGGTCCTTCAGGGCGGCGGTGCCGTCCAGCGGGGCGAGGTAGCCGAGGTCGGCGAACTCGGGGGTCCAGGCGACCTCGGAGCGGATCACGTCGGGGGCGCCGGAGCCGGACTGCGCGGCGTTCTTGAACTTGTTCTGCGCCTCGCCGAAGGGCACGTTGACGTACTTGACCGTGACCTTGGGGTGCTTCTTGGTGAAGTCCTCGGCGAGCTTCTTGAAGACCTTGTCCTCGGAGCCGACCGTGGAGGTGTCCCACCAGGTCACGGTGCCGGAGAGCTCGCCCGAGCTCTTCGAGCCGCTGGAACCGCTGTCGCTGCCGCCGCACGCCGCCAGGGTGACGCCCAGGGCCGCGACCAGCGCGGTGGCCGCTATGCCACGCCGCATGTGAACTCCTTCAACGTGATCCCGGGGGGACGAGGGGCTGACACCTTCCTCATTGCGACCGCTCCCTCGCGGCGCTCCGGGTTGCCAGGAACGTAACAGGGATGAAAACGAGCCGAAAGACCTTGCGTGAGATTTCTGCAAGAACCGGGGATCGTTACATCCGCGTGTCCCGAAGGTTGCCGACGAGCTGCTTGACAGCGGCCCGGAGGGGCCCCTTCCACCCCTTCGTCCACTATCTCCCCCCCGTACGCGCGACCGGATCCCGTACGGAACGACTGCTTCCGCCTCCCTCGCCCCACCGCCCCCACCGCAAGACCTGCAAGACCTTGCGGCCGCCTTGCGGTCGCCTTGCGGCAGGTCACCCGCCCGGCGACCACCGCCCCACTGGTGGGCAATACGCGCGGTGACCGGTACAGTCCACTGTCATGACCGCGCGGCTCGCCGACATCGCAGCCCAGGCGGGGGTCAGTGAAGCCACAGTCAGCCGCGTGCTCAACGGCAAGCCCGGTGTGGCCACGGCCACCCGTGAATCCGTCCTCGCCGCCCTCGACGTGCTCGGCTACGAGCGCCCGGTACGGCTGCGCCAGCGCAGCGCCGGCCTGGTCGGGCTGATCACCCCCGAACTGGACAACCCCATCTTCCCGGCGCTCGCGCAGGTCATCGGGCAGGCCCTGACCCGCCAGGGCTACACGCCGGTGCTCGCCACCCAGACCCCCGGCGGGTCCACCGAGGACGAGCTCACCGACATGCTGGTGGAGCGCGGGGTGTCCGGCATCATCTTCGTCTCCGGCCTGCACGCCGACACCACGGCCGACACCGGCCGCTACGACCAGCTGCGCGGCAAGGGCGTCCCGTTCGTCCTCATCAACGGCTTCTCGCCCAAGGTGCAGGCGCCCTTCGTCTCCCCCGACGACCGCGCCGCCATGCAGCTGGCCGTCACCCACCTCGCCGCCCTCGGCCACACCCGGATCGGGCTCGCCGTCGGACCGAAGCGGTTCGTGCCGGTGCTCCGCAAGATCGAGGGCTTCCAGAGGGGGATGCGGGAGCGGCTCGGTCTCGCCCCGGAGGAGTCCGAGGAGCTGATCCAGCACTCCCTCTACACCCTGGAGGGCGGCCAGGCGGCGGCCTCGGCGCTGATCTCGCGGGGCTGCACGGCGGTGGTCTGCGCCTCCGACATGATGGCGCTCGGCGCGATCCGGGCCGCCCGGCAGCAGGGGCTGAACGTGCCCCGGGACGTCTCCGTCGTCGGCTTCGACGACTCGCCCCTCATAGCCTTCACCGATCCGCCGCTCACCACCATCCGGCAGCCCGTGCAGGCGATGGGGCAGGCCGCGGTCCGCGCGCTTTTGGAGGAGGTCGGCGGCACCCCGGCCCCGCACTCGGAGTTCGTCTTCATGCCGGAGCTGGTGGTCCGCGGTTCCACCGCGTCGGCGCCCGCTCCGGCCGCCCGGGAGTAGTACCGGGGCACGTCGTCCTTGAGACGGAGAGGGTGCGCCGTACACCCGACCGGAGGATGATCGGTCGGGGGGCGTGGATCTGGCACACTCTCTGCCTATGGGTGAAACGACCGTGAAGAGTTTGGACGACCGGACGACCCCGTCGTCACCCATCGTGGCCGACGGCCGGTGGGCGTGGCTGCGTGCGCGCAGCCCCCGGCGCCCCCGCATCTGGTTCGAACTGCTGCTGATCGCGGTCAGTTACTGGGTGTACTCGCTGATCCGCAACGCGGTACCGGAGCAGAAGGCCGAGGCGCTGCGGAACGCGGACTGGATCTGGCGCACCGAGGAGTCCCTCGGCCTCGCCTTCGAGCACGCCGTCAACCACGCCGTGAACTCGGTGACGTGGCTCATCGTGGGGATGAACTACTACTACGCGACGCTGCACTTCATCGTCACCATCGGTGTGCTCGTGTGGCTGTACCGGTGGCAGCCGGGCCGTTACGCCGCGTTCCGCACGGTCCTCTTCGCGACCACGGCGGTCGCCCTGGTCGGCTACTACCTGTACCCGCTGGCGCCGCCGCGGCTGATGGAGAGCAAGGACTTCATCGACACCGTGCTGGTGCACCAGACCTGGGGCTCGATGGCCTCCGGCGACCTCAAGCACATGTCGAACCAGTACGCGGCGATGCCGTCGATGCACATCGGCTGGTCGCTCTGGTGCGGGCTGACGATCTTCTTCCTCGCGAAGGCGCCGTGGGCGCGGATCCTCGGGCTGCTGTACCCGGCGGCGACCCTCGTGGTGATCGTCGCGACCGCCAACCACTTCTGGCTGGACGCCGTCGGCGGCATGATCTGCCTGGGCTTCGGCTTCGTGGTCTCCTACTGCTGGTACGGCACCTGGCCGCACCGCCTCTCCCGGCAGGTGGAGCCGCCGGTCCTCGCCGAACCGGCGGCGTCCGCCCCGGCGGGGACGGACGCCCGGGGAACCGGTCCGGCGTCCGCGCCCGCCGAGCACGAGGAGCCGGTCAGCTCCGGAAGGTGATCCTGCCGCCGCTGACCGTGCACAGCACCGGGGCCTCCGCCGTCTCGTCGGCGGGGGCCTCCGTCGGATCCAGGCCCAGGACGGTCAGGTCGGCGCGCAGCCCGGGGGCGATCCGCCCGGTCAGTGCCTCCTCCCCCGCCGCGTGGGCGGCGTGGGTCGTCATGCCCTCCAGCGCCATCGCGCCGGTCAGCCCGTGCCGGGCGGACGCGGCGCCGCGCGGGGCGCGGGCGGTGGCGAGGACCTGCCGGGCGTCGTAGTGGGCGATCGGCCAGTCCGAGCCGAGCGCGAGGCGGGCGCCCGCGTCCCGCAGGTCGCGGCAGCGCCAGGCCCGGCCGGCCCGCTCGTCGCCGAGCCGCCGGGACCACTCGTCGGTGCGGTCGGCGCGGGTGTACGCGGTGTGCGGGGGCTGCATGGAGGCGGTGACGCCGAGGGCGGCGAACCGGCCGAGCTGGTCGTCGGGGACGGTCTCGATGTGCTCGATCCGGTGCCGGGGGCCGCCCGCGCCGAGGGTCTCGACGGTGTCCAGGACGTGGCGGACGGCCGCGTCGCCGATGGCGTGGGTGGCGGTGCCGACGCCGGCCCGGTGCAGGGTGCGGACGGCGGCGGAGTACGCCTCGGGGTCGGGCCAGAAGGCGTCGGTGCCCTGGCCGTGGCAGTCGGCGTGCTCCAGCCAGGCGGTGCCGCCCTCGACGGTGCCGTCCATGAAGAACTTCACGCCGCCGACCCGCCAGTTCCGGCCGGCCCGCCGCTGGAGCCGGACGAGGCCGGCCAGGTCTTCGTCGGTGGCGCCGGGCATGCACCAGGGCGCGAGCCGGAGCCGTACCGGCAGCTCGCCGTCCTCCTCGATCGCGGCCAGCAGACCGGGGACGTCGGGGCCGCCGAGGTCCATCACGTGGGCGGCGGTGAGGCCGGTGGCGGCCATGGCGGACAGCAGGGCGACGAGCCGGTCGCGGCGCTCGGCGTAGGGGGTGGCGGGCAGGACCGGGGTCATCAGGTCCATGGCGGCGTGCTCGTTGAGGTGGCCGGTGGGCCGGCCGTCGGCGTCGCAGACGATCTCGGAGCGCTGGGCGAAGGCGCGGGGGCCGTCGATGCCGGCGGCCCGCAGGGCGGTCGCGCTCGCGAGCGCGGAGTGGCCGTCGTAGAGGCGGAGGAAGGCGGGGGCGCCGGCCAGGGCGTCCTCGATCAGGGCGTGGTGGATCGGGCGCCCGCCGAAGACGTTGTGGTCGAGGCCGAAGCCGAGGACCCAGCCGTCGCGGCGCTCGGCGGTCCGCAGCGCGGCGCGGAGCCCGTCGAGGTCGGTGACGGACGAGAGGTCGGTGCCGGCGGCCATCTCCAGGCCCCAGACGGGGTGGCTGTGGGCGTCGGTGAGGCCGGGGACGAGGGTGGCGCCGGCCAGGTCCAGGGTCTCGGTGCCGGGTCCGGTCCAGTCGCGGGCGTCGGCGGTGGAGCCGACGGCGGCGATCAGTCCGCCGCGGACGGCGACAGCCGTGTGGCCGGTGCGTCCGGGGTCGAGGACGCGGGCGTTGACGAGGACGAGGTCGGCGGACATGCGGGGGTCTCTCCCTGGGGGGTCGGTTCGGCGGCGAAGCGGGCGTACACCTCGGGCCTGGTGCGGCGGAGCCGGCGGGCGAGCAGCAGGCCGAGGGCGAAGACGGCGGGGACGAGGGCGACGAGGACGGTGTTGACGGTGGTGGAGGCCGCCGTGAACAGCTCGATGTTGGCGGTGACGAGGACGATCGCGGCGGCGAGCAGGACGAAGGCGGCGACCGGGGCGACCAGGGTGCGCCAGACGCCCTCGTCGTGCGGGGTCCTGCGGAAGAAGCAGGGCACGGCGAGCGCGGCGAGCAGCTGGAGGAGCATCAGGCCGAGCATCCCGGGGGTGTTCACCCACAGCAGGAGCTGCTGGTACGGGTCGGCTCCGGCGGCCGCGAAGGCGAGGACGACGACGGCGCCGAGCGCGGTCTGCGCGGCTCCGGCGAGGTACGGGGAGCGGTGGCGGGGGTGGACGCGGCCGAGTGCCTTGGGGAGGACGCCCTCCTCGGCGAGGGCGAGGGTGTAGCGGTTGATGGCGTTGTGGAAGGCGAGCAGGGAGGCGAGGACGCTGGTGACGATGAGGACGTGCATCAGGTCGGCGGCCCAGGCGCCGACGTAGGTGGTGATGGCGGCGAAGAAGAGGCCGCCAGGGTCGTCGGCGGCGGCCCGGACGACCTCGTCCTCGCCGAACGCCTGGATGACGGTCCAGACGACGAAGGCGTAGAAGAGGCCGAGGAACGCGACGGCGGTGTAGGTGGCGCGGGGGACGGTGCGGTCGGGGTCGCGGGCCTCGCGGCGGTAGATGACGGTGGACTCGAAGCCGGTGAAGGCGGCGAACGCGCAGGCCAGGACGGCGGCGGTGCCACCGGTGAGGACGTGGGCGGGGGCGAGTCCGGCGACCGAGAGGCCGTCGGCGCCGCCGTCGAGGAGGACGCCGGCGGCGAGCAGGACGAGGATGCCGGTCTCGGCGACGAGGAGGACGCCGAGGACCTTGGCGCCGAAGTCGATGGACCGGTAGCCGCCGTACCAGATGAGCAGCAGGCCGGCGAGGGAGACCGGCAGCCAGGGGACGTCGAGGCCGAAGGCGGCGGCGGTGTCGGAGGTGGCGGAGCCGAGGAGGCCGTAGACGCCGATCTCCATGCCGTTGTAGCCGAGCATGGCGACGAGGGCGGCGGCGATGCCGAGGGGGACGCCGAGGCCGCGGGTGATGTACGCGTAGAAGGCGCCGCCGGAGCGGACGTGGCGGCTCATGGTGGTGAAGCCGACGGCGAAGACGGTGAGGGTGACGCCGGCGAGGAGGTAGCCGACGGGGGCGCCGATGCCGCCGAGCAGGATGGCGACGGGGGCGACGCCGGCCATGACGGTCAGCGGGGCGGCGGCGGAGACGACGAAGAACGTGATGTCGCTGGTGGTGAGGGTGCCGGTGCGGAGTCCCGGCGGCTGTTCGGGGGTGGTTCCGGGCATGCGGGAGGAAGCCCTTCCGTGGCAGGGGGTTCCGCGGGGAGACGGAAACCTAAAGGCTTTCGGTTGCCGCAATGTAACCTCGCCTCGGACCGCGGGGGAAGACCCGGCGGGCAGACGAACGGGAAGTGACCTCCATGGGCCGGCCGCGCAGACCCCTCCTCGACCGGGAGCGGATCACCACCACGGCGCTCGCGGTCGTCGACGAGCTGGGCGACCTCAGCGTGCCGCAGATCGCCCGGCGGCTCGGCGTGCAGACCGCCTCCGTCTACCACCACGTGGACGGGCGGGACGGGATCATCGAGCTGCTGCGCGAACGGGTGGTCTCCGCCATCGACCCGCAGACGCTGGCCGGCGCCCCCTGGGACGCCGCCCTGGCCGCCTGGGCCCGCTCCTACCGGGCCGCCTTCGCCGCCCACCCCCGGACGATCCCGCTGCTCATGGCCTCACCGGTGCGGGCGCCCGAGGTGCTCGACCACTACGAGCGGGCGGTGACGCTGCTCCTCGACGCGGGGTTCGCGCTGCCGGACGTCATGCCGGTGATCATCGGCCTGGAGAACCTGGTGCTCGGTTCGGCGCTGGACCTCGCCGCGCCGGAGGCGATGTGGGAGGTGGCCGACGAGACGGCCACCCCGCGCCTGGCCGCCGCCCTCGGCGCGGCCCCGGAGGGCCGCGCCGACCACGCCTTCGAACTCGCCCTCGCGGGCTATCTGGCGCACGCGCGCAGCCTGCTGACGGACCCTCAGGCGGACGGGTAGGTGGCGGCCGGCTCCGGCGCGGCGGCGTCCGCGGCGCCCGCGACCCCGGCGGTCACGCGCCGGCGGCGGGCCGGGAGGCCGAGGGTCGGGTGGGCGACGCCCCAGGCGGCGCCCTTGCAGACGAACTCCTTGTAGCGGGCGGCGAGACGGCCGGTGAGGGCCGTGTCCTTGGCCTGGTCGTCCGCGGTGACCAACTGGATCAGGCCCTCCCTGCGGCCCAGCGAGACGCACTGCTGGGCGTAACGGATGGGAACCCGGGGGACCTTGACGCCGGCGAGCCGGGCGGCGAGGGCGTCGGCGGCCTGCCAGGCCATCGGCACGCCCGAGGCGCAGGACATCCGCAGCGGCTTGTCGCCGGGACCGAGGGCCTGGGCCGCGTCACCGACCGCGTAGACGTCGGGGTGGGAGACCGAGCGCATGGTGGCGTCGACGACGATCCGCCCGTCGGCGGCCAGCTCCAGGCCGCTGCCGGCGGCGATCGGGTGGACGGCGAAGCCGGTGGTCCAGACGGTGACGTCGGCCGGGACGACGGTGCCGTCGGCGGTGGTCAGCCGGTCCGCGGCCACGGCGGCGACCGACCCGTGCTCGTGGACGGTGATGCCGAGCCCGGCGACGACCTTCCGCAGGTGGGCGCGGCCCTTCGCGGAGAGCCAGTCGCCGAGGTCGCCGCGGGCGACCAGGGACACCCGGAGGTCGGGGCGGCTCTCGGCGATCTCGGTGGCGGCCTCCAGGCCGGTCAGGCCGCCGCCGACCACCGCCACCGTCCCGCCGGCCTCCAGCGCGGCCAGCCGGGCCCGGAGGCGCAGGGCGCCGGGGCGGCTCGCCACCTCGTGGGCGTGGTCGGCGACGCCGGGCACTCCCCCGTCGTCCCAGCCGCTGCCGAGCGCGTAGACCAGGGAGTCGTACGCCAGCTCCCGGCGTCCGGCGGCGGTCTCCAGGGTGACCGCCTTGCGGTCGGCGTCGACGGCGGCGACCCGGGCGAGCTCCAGCTCGACGCCGGTGCCGGCGAACATCTCGGCGAAGGGGCGGGGGGTGAGGTCCTGGCCGGCCGCGAGCTGGTGCAGCCGGACGCGCTCGACGAAGTCGGGCTCGGGGTTGACGAGGGTGATGCGCACGTCCGCGCGGTGCAGCCGGCGGGCGAGGCGGCCGGCGGCGACGGCCCCGGTGTAGCCGGCGCCGAGGACGACGATGCGGTGCTGCTGCATGACTGGCTCCTGTCCGGTCGGGCCGCGCCCTCCGGCGCGGTCTCGCCCCTTGAACCGGACAGCCCCGCGATCCCTGACAGCATCCCCGTGTGACCTGCGTCACACGGAAAGGAAAGGTGTCAGAGCGTGTACAGCGGGGCCCCGTGCTCCCCGGCGGCCCAGCGCTCGGTGGCCCGGTGCAGCTTGTCCGGGTTCACCTGGCTGCGGACGGCGACGATGCCGTCCGGGGTGACCTCCAGGCAGGAGATCCCGACGACCCGTCCCTCCACGACCACGATGACCGCCGGCTCGCCGTTCGCGGTCCCCGCGTACAGGTCGGGGACGCCGCCGACCAGGGCCCGCTTGGCCGGGGTCGGCTTGAACAGGCCGCGCAGGAACGCCGCGACCGCCTTCGCGCCCACGAAGCCGCTCGCCCGGGCGGGGACCTTGCCGCCGCCGTCGCCGGCCGCGACGGCGTCGTGGGTGAGCAGCCGGATGAGCGGTTCGGTACGGCCGCTGGCGGCGGCGGCCAGGAACTCCTCCACGACCTTCCGGGCGGCGGCCTCGTCGATCTCGGCGCGGGCCCGGCCGGCGGCGACGTGCTTGCGGGCACGGTGCAGGATCTGCTGGCTGGCGGCCTCGCCGATGTCGAGGATCTCGGCGATCTCCTTGTGCGGGTAGCCGAACGCCTCGCGCAGCACGTACACCGCCCGCTCGGCCGGCGTCAGCCGCTCCAGCAGCACGAGGACCGCGTACGAGACGGACTCGCGCTGCTCGGCGGTGTCGGCCGGGCCGAGCATCGGGTCGCCGGCCAGCAGCGGTTCGGGGAGCCACTGCCCGACGTAGGTCTCGCGGCGGGCGCGGGCCGAGCCGAGCTGGTTGAGGCAGTAGTGGGTGAGGACCTTGGTGAGCCACGCCTCGGGCACCTCGACGCGCCCGGTGTCGGCGGCCTGCCAGCGCAGATAGGTCTCCTGCACGGCGTCCTCGGCCTCCGCCGACGAGCCGAGCATCCGGTAGGCGATGGCCTCCAGGCGGGGCCGCGCCTTCTCGAACCGGTCCACGTCACTCATGAGCAGGGCCATGCCACGAGCCTAGCGGGCGCGGCCGGGGCGGGGCGCCCCGGCCGGCCGCAACACTCAGGCGCCGTAGAAGAGTTCGTCGACGACCGCGCGGGCCCGCCGGGTGACCCGGCGGTAGTCGTCGACCATCTCGCCGGCGTGGCCGGGGCCGTACCCCAGATAGCGGCCGACGGCGGCGAGTTCGCGCGGCTCGGTGGGGAAGGTGTCGCCGGGCCGGCCGCGGACCAGCATGACCGCGTTGCGCACCTGGGTGGCGAGCACCCACGCCTCGTCGAGGGTCTGCGTCTCCTCCGCCCCGATCAGCCCGGCGGCGTGCGCGGCGGCGAGCGCTGCCCGGGTGCGGGTGGTGCGCAGGCCCGGTTCGGCGTGGCCGTGCCGCATCTGGAGCAGCTGCACGGTCCATTCGACGTCGCTGAGGCCACCGCGGCCGAGCTTGGCGTGCAGGGTGGGGTCGGCGCCGCGCGGCAGCCGCTCGGACTCCATCCGGGCCTTGAGGCGGCGGATCTCGCGGACCGCGTCCTCGCCGAGTCCGCCCGCCGGGTAGCGGAGCGGGTCGACCAGCTCGGTGAACCGCCGCCCGAGGTCGGCGTCGCCGGCCATGGGGGCGGCGCGGAGCAGGGCCTGCGCCTCCCACACCAGCGACCAGCGGCGGTAGTACGCCGCGTAGGAGGCGAGGGTGCGGACCATGGGGCCGCTCCGGCCCTCCGGGCGCAGGTCGGCGTCGATCAGCAGCGGCGGGTCGGTGGTGGGCAGCTGGAGGAGCCGGCGCATCTCGGCGACGACCCGGTTGGCGGCCCGGGCGGCCTCCTGGTCGTCGACGCCCTCGCGCGGTTCGTGCACGAAGAGGACGTCGGCGTCGGAGCCGTAGCCGAGCTCGTGGCCGCCGAAGCGGCCCATGCCGATGACCGCGAAGCGGGTGGGGAGTTCGTCGCCCCACTCGGCGCGGACGGCGGCCCGCAGGGCGCCGGCGATCGTGGCGGCGTTGAGGTCGGTGACCGCCTCGCCGACCCGGTCGACCAGGGCGCCCGGGTCGGTGGTGCGGGGGCTGTCCTCGGTGCCGTACGCGTCGATGAGGTCGGCGGCGGCGGTGCGGAACAGCTCGCGGCGGCGCACCCCGCGCGCGGCGGCGACGGCCTGCTCGGCGTCGTCCGCGCGGCCCACGGCGGCCAGCACCTCCTGCTCCAGGTGGTCCCGGCCGCGCGGCTTCAGTCCCTCCGGGTCGCCGAGTATGGCGACCGCCTCGGGGGCGCGGAGCAGCAGGTCGGGGGCGAGCCGGCCGGCCGACAGGACCCGGGCGAGGTTCTCGGCGGCGGCGCCCTCGTCGCGCAGCAGCCGCAGGTACCAGGGGGTCTTGCCGAGGGCGTCGGACACCTTCCGGAAGCCGAGCAGTCCGGCGTCCGGGTCGGCGGAGTCGGCGAACCAGCCCAGCAGCACCGGCAGCAGGGTCCGCTGGATCGCCGCCTTGCGGCTGACGCCGGAGGCCAGCGCCTCCAGGTGGCGCAGGGCGGCGACGGGGTCGGCGTACCCGAGGGCTTCCAGGCGCTGGCCGGCCGCCTTGGGGCTGAGCCGGGTCTCGCCGGGGGCGAGCTGGGCGACGGCGTCGAGCAGCGGCCGGTAGAAGATCTTCTCGTGCAGCCGGCGGACGACGGAGGCGTGCCGGCGCCACTCCTTGGTCAGCGCGGCGACCGGGTCGGTGCGCAGGCCGAGCGAGCGGCCGAGGCGGCGCAGGTCCTCGTCGTCCTCGGGGACGAGGTGGGTGCGGCGCAGCCGGTACAGCTGGATGCGGTGCTCCATCGCGCGCAGGAAGCGGTACGCCTCGTCGAGCTGGGCCGCGTCGGCGCGGCCGACGTAGCCGCCGGCGGCGAGGGCGGCCAGCGCGTCCAGGGTGGAGCCGACGCGCAGGGTGGCGTCGCTGCGGCCGTGCACCAGCTGGAGGAGCTGGACGGCGAACTCGACGTCCCGGAGGCCGCCGGGGCCGAGCTTCAGCTCGCGGTCGACCCGGTCGACGGGGATGGTGGCGACGACCCGGCGGCGCATGGCCTGCACGTCGGTGACGAAGTTCTCGCGCTCGGCGGCCTGCCAGACCAGCGGGGAGACGGCGTCGAGGTACGCGGCGCCCAGCTCGGCGTCGCCGGCCACCGGCCGCGCCTTGAGGAGCGCCTGGAACTCCCAGGTCTTCGCCCAGCGCTGGTAGTAGGCGAGGTGGGAGGAGAGGGTGCGGACGAGCGGGCCGTTGCGGCCCTCGGGGCGGAGGTTGGCGTCGACCGGCCAGATGGTGCCCTCGACGGTGGTCTCGGAGCAGATCCGCATGAGGTGGGAGGCGAGCCGGGTGGCGGCCTGGAGGGCCTTCGCCTCGTCCACGTCCCGGTCGCCGGCCTCCTTGGCCGGCTCCCCGACGAAGATCACGTCGACGTCGGAGACGTAGTTCAGCTCGTGGCCGCCGCACTTGCCCATGGCGATCACGGCGAGCCGGCACAGGGCCGCGTCGTCGGGGGCGGCGGCCCGGGCGAGGCCGAGGGCGGCCCGCAGGGTGGCGGTGGCCAGGTCGGCCAGCTCGGCGGCGGTCTGGGCGACGTCGGTGGTGCCGCAGACGTCCCGGGCCGCTATCCCGAGGAGGCAGCGGCGGTAGGCGACCCGCAGCGACACCGGGTCGGTCGCCTCGGCCAGCCCGCGCTCGAACTCGGCGAGCCCGGGGTGCAGGTCGGCCGCCTCGTAGGTGACCAGGGTCTCCCAGTCCCTCGGGTGCCGGGCCAGGTGGTCGGCGAGCGCCTCGGAGGCGCCGAGGACCCCGAGCAGCCGGTCCCGGAACGGCTTGGCGGAGAGCAGCGTGGTGGTGAGGGTCGCCCGCCCGTCCTCCGGCTGCGCCTCGACCAGCCGGACCAGGCCGCGCAGGGCGAGGTCGGGGTCGGCGGTGGCGCCGAGCGCGTCGAGGAGGACCGGGTCGCCGCGGAGGGCGGCCAGCGCAGGCAGGTCGAGCAGCCGCTCGGCGCCGGACGGATCGGTGAACCCGTGCCGCAGCAGCCGTGAGAACGTACTGCTCCTGCGCCCCGGCACCGTCATCTCCGCCGCTCCCTCTCCGCCGCACGCCCGACGGATCGAGCCTATCGGGAGCGGGGGGAGCGGGCGTGCGGGACGGGGCCGGGGGCGGACGGCGGGTGGGGGTGCCGGGAGGGGGTGCCGGGTGGGGCCTGCACAGGTGGCCGGGTGGGGCCCGTGGGGGTGGCTGGGAGGGGGCCCGTGGGGGTGGCCGAAAACTTTGGTCACCTGCCCGGATCCGGCACGGATCACACGTGACGTCAGGCACATCGGGCCGTTTTCGGAACCCTTCGACCGCTCCGGCCCTGTACCCATGTGAGTCGTTCGTCCCGTCGCCGCCGCCGTCGCGAACTGCCCGTCGCTCCGCCGACGCGCCCCCGTCGCCCAGGTAGAAAGCCCGCTCCCGCCATGCCCGTCCGCCGTCACTCCCGCCTCATACGCCCCTTCCGTCACCGCCGTTCCGTCATGGCCGCGGCGACCGTCGCCGTGCTGACCGGCGGCACCCTCGTGGGCGTGCTGGCGACGAGCTCCGGCGAGCAGGCGCCGGCCCACGCCGCCACCGCCCTGCCGGAGGTGTCCACCCAGGCGCCCGCCCCGGTGCGGAAGCCCGCCGCCGACCCGGTGCGCGGCACCGCCCGGGAGGCCCGTACCGCCGCGCCGCTCTCCGTCGTCCAGTTCGTCTCGCACCCCGACGACGACCTGTACTTCATGAACCCGGACACCGCGCAGTCGCTGGCCGACCGCGCCCCGCTGACCACCGTGTACCTGACGGCCGGCGAGTCGAACGGCGTCAACGCCCGCTCCGGGAAGGCCGCGGCGGTGACCGCGCCGGACAGGCCCGCGTTCGCCGAGGCCCGGCAGAACGGCATCCGGGCGGCGTACGCCGAGATGGCCACCGGCGACCGCACCAGCCCCTGGGAGCGGTCGGTGATCCCCACCGCCGGCGGCGGCGCGGCCGAGCTGGACACCCTGCGGGCCCGGCCCGAGGTGCGGCTGGTCTGGATGCAGCTGCGCGAGGCGGGCTCCACCTCCGCGGACCGTCCGGTGAGCCTGCGGGGCCTGTGGCACGGCCGGATCCCGGCGCTCGGGTCGCAGCTCTCCTCGGGGACGCCGGTCGCCGCCGACTTCGCGTACTCCAAGGAGCAGGTCGTCGCGACGCTGACGGGGCTGCTCGACCGCTTCCGGCCGACGTTCGTCCGCACCCTGGACCCGACGCCGGGCACCGACGCGCACACCGGCAAGCTGCGGGACCACCAGGACCACGCCTACGGGGCGCGGTTCGTGCAGGCGGCGCTGGCGCGGTACGCGGAGCGGCCCGGCCGTCCGCGCTTCGGCGTGCAGAGCTACATGGGCTACCCGAACACCGACCTGCCGCGCGCGCTCGACAGCCGGACCGCCGAGGAGAAGCTGCGCAGCCTGAAGACGTACGCGTGGCTGGACGGCGCGGACTGCGGCAGCCCGGCCGGGTGCGGCGACCTGAAGGCGTCGGGCCGGCCCAGCGGGCGCGGCTGGACGGGGACCGTGCGGTACGCGCGCGGCTCGTCGACCGGCTGGCTGCAGCCGGCCGCGGACGGCGGGCTGACGGCCTTCGGCGTCCAGGACGGGCGGCTCGCGGTCTGGCACCGGGCGCCGGGCGGCGCCTGGCGGGGGCCGCAGCTGCTGCCGGGCGGCGGTCTGGACGGCGGGGTCGCCTCGGTGCGGCTGCCGGACGGGCGGCTCGCGGTCTACGGCACCCGCACCTCCTTCACGGGCGCGGCCGGCTACCGGCGCGAGGTCGTGACGGTGGAGCAGCAGGCGCCGGGCGGCGCGTACGGCCCGTGGCGGTCGCTGGGCACGCCGGGGCTGCGGGACGAGGCCGACCGGACGCCGGACATCAGCGCGCCCGCGGTGACCGTGGACGGCACCGGGCGGGTCTCCCTCTTCCTGCGCGACGGCGACCACCGGCTCGCGGGGCGCGAGCGGACGGCCGGCGGCGCGTGGGGTCCGTGGCGGGCCCTGGGCGGCACGGACCTGCACGGCGACCCGGTGGCGGCGACCGACGCCCGGGGCCGTACCTACGTCTTCGCGGGCACCCCGCGGTCGGTCCTGATGTGGACCGGCGCGTCGGACGGCGGGCCGGTGGCCGGGCCGCTGCCGACCGGGCTGCCGCCGACGACGCTGGCGCTGAGCGCGGGCCCGGCGCCGACCGGCGACGGCATCCGGCTGTGGTCGCGGGTGCCGGCCACCGGCGAGCCGCGGGCGGCGGACTTCACGGGCACCGCCCGGCTGGCCCCGGTCGCCCCACCGGCCGGCGGCATCGCGGGCTTCGGCCCGGTGAGCGCGGCGGACGGGCTGGTCGCGCTGCGGTCCCGGACCGGCCGGCTGGCGGTGGCGCCGCTGCCGGGCGGCGGCAGCTGGCGCCTGTCCGACTTCCCGCTGGCGGGCGCGCCGGCGGCGGGCCCGGGCGGGGTGGCCGCGATCGGCCAGGACGGCCGGCTGCACTGGACGGCCGGTTTCGCCCCGGACCCGCGGACCTGACCCGGCGGACCGGCCCGCGGGTCAGGCGTCCAGGAGGACCGGGAAGGACTCCAGGTCGTTCTGGGTCATCACCGGGAGGTTCCGCAGCTCCTCGTCGGGGACGGCGAGCCGGAGGCGCGGGAAGCGGGCGAAGAGCGCCGGGAGCGCGATGCCGGCCTCGACGCGGGAGAGCGCGGCGCCGGGGCAGATGTGCGGGCCGTGGCCGAAGGTCATGTGCCGGACCGGCGCCGGGCGGGTGACGTCGAAGGCGTCCGCGTCCGGGCCGTGCTGCTCGGGGTCGCGGCCGATGGCCCGGTACGAGATCACCACGCCGTCGCCCTTCGGGATCACCGCGTCGCCGACCTGGACGTCCTCGGTGGCGAAGCGCATCAGCAGGTGGGTGGTGGGGGTGTCGTACCGGAGGGTCTCCTCGATCACGGCGTCCCACGAGACCTCGCCGGCGAGGACCATGCGGAGCTGGTCGGGGTGGGCGAGGAGGGCGCGCACGGCGTTGAGGACGAGGCCGATGGTGGTCTCGTGGCCGGCGGCGACCATGGCCTTGAGGTTGCCGACGACCTCCTCCTCGGTGAGCGGTTCGCCGCCCTCCTCGGCGAGGATCAGCGCGGAGGTCAGGTCGTCGGTCGGCAGGGCGGTCTTGGCGCGGACCAGCTCCGTGTAGAAGACGTCGAGCTCGGCGAGGAGGGCGAGCCGCTCCTCCTGCGGGGTGAGCATCGAGAAGAACTTCTTGTACTGGCGGGTGAGCATCGCGTTCGCCTCGGGGTCGACGCCCATCAGCATGCCGACCACCCGCATCGGCAGCGGCTGCGCGAAGACGGTCTTGAGGTCGACGACGGCGCCGTCCCGGCCGGCCTCCTCCAGGGCGTCGAGGAGTTCCGCGGTGAACTTCTCGATGTCGGGGCGGATCGCCTCCAGGCGGCGCGGGGTGAGGGCCTGGGACGTCTTGGCGCGGAGCCGGCGGTGCTCGTCGCCGTCGACGGTGAACATGGAGCGGCCGGCGTCGATCATGCCGATGAGCGGCCAGGCGTGGGTGACGGTGCCGTTCGTCCAGAGGCTCCAGGCGTTCAGGTCCTTGACCAGCCGGGAGTCGACGAGGAGGCGCCGGGCGTCGGCGTGCCGGGTGACGGCCCAGGCGGGCACGCCGAGCAGGTCGATGCGGGCCAGCGGGCCCGCCTCGCGGATCCGGGCGGTCTCGCCGTCCAGGTCCCGGACCATGGGGTCGATGACGACGGGGGCACCGGCGGCGGCGTGCGGGCAGGTCACGAGGGGTCTCCTGTCGTGGGGACGGGGGTGAACCGGACGGGCAGGGCGGTGGTGCCGCGCAGGAAGGCGGACGGGCGGCGGACCAGTTCCTCCGCGGGGACGGCGAGTTCGAGGTCGGGCAGCCGGTCGAGCAGCACCTCGATGCCGGTCCTGGCGATGATCTCGGCGATCTCCTGGGCGGGGAACGGGCAGCGGTACTCGCCGTGGCTGAACGCGAGGTGGGCGCCGCTGCCGCCGCGCCGGGACGGGTCTCCGCCGGGCGCGCCCTGGCGGATCAGCGGGTCGGTGTTGGCGGCGCCGAGGCCGAGCAGCAGCAGGTCGCCGGCCTTGACCAGGCGGTCGCCGAGGCGGGTGTCGCGGACGGGCCAGCGGCCGGCCAGGATCTGCGTCGGGCCCTCCTCCCAGAGGACCTCGGTCATGGCGTCGGGGACGCTGCGGCGGCCGCGCGCCAGGGAGTCGGCGAACGCGTCCTCGGTGAGCATGAGGCGGACGGAGCTGCCGATCCAGTCGGCGGTGGTGAGGTGCCCGGCGGCCGTGACGGCCATCAGGTCGAGCATGTACTCCTCGTCGGTGAACTCCTCGTCGGCGTACGCCAGCATCCGGCTGGTCACGTCGTCGCCGGGCTCGGCGCGCTTGGCGGCGACCAGCCGGGCCATGTGCGCGCCGAACCTCTGGTGGGCGGCCTGCGCCTCCGGCCCGCCGTCGGCGAGGTCCTTCAGCACCCGGGCGATGTCGGCGCCCTCGTCGTCGGGGAAGCCGATGAGGCGGGCCAGGACGAGGACGGGGAAGGGTTCGCAGAAGGCGGCGACGAGGTCGGCGGTGCCGCGCCCGCAGAACGCGTCGATCAGCCGGTCGGCCAGCTGCTCGCAGTGGCCGCGGACGTCGAAGGGGTCGACGGCCTCCAGGGCCGGCACCACCATCCGGACGTGCCGGCGGTGTTCCTCGCCGGCGGTGAAGTAGATGGAGGGCACGGGGCTGCCGACCATGGGCAGCAGCGGCCAGTCGGCGGGGACGTGCGGCCACTGGTTCCACAGCGAGACGTCCCGGGGGAAGAGCTCGGGGTCGCTGGTGACCTGGTGGACCTCGCGGTAGCCGACGACCAGCCAGGCGGGGAGGCCGCCGGGGAGTTCCACCGGGACGACGGGGCCGTGGTCGCGGCGCATGGCCCGGTAGACGGCCTGCGGGTCGGTCTGGAAGCCGGGGCCGGAGAGCGGGACGGCGGCGGGGCAGCCGGACGGGGGTGCCGCCGGACCGGGTGCGGATCCGGCGGGGGAGGTGCGCGTCATCAGTCCCGTCTCTCCTGTGGCGTACCTGGCGTCGGCACGGCCGTCGCGGCCAACGCGTGGTCACTATAGGGAGGTTGTGTGACGTAGGAACGGTCGATGCCGATCTCTCTCGTTCTCCGAACGACACGATCAGGTCATTTGGGCGGAGGGAAGAGGAATTTCCGTCAGGTCGACGGGGTGTCGGCGCGATGCGCCGGCGGCCGGGTGCGGGACGGTGGTGGCATGAACTGGACCCTGGAAGTCGTCCCCGTCCCCGTCACCGACCTCGACCGGGCGAAGGAGTTCTACGCCGAGCGCTGCGGCTTCGCCGTCGACGTCGACGACGAGGTCGCCCCCGGCATGCGGATCATCCAGCTGACCCCGCCGGGCTCGCGCTGCTCCGTCGCCCTGCTCTCCGGCATGCCGCCGATGCCCGGCACGAAGAGAATGGCCCCCGGCAGCCTGCACGGCCTCCAGCTGTGCGTCACCGACATCGAGGCGGCCCGGGACGCGCTCGTCGAGACCGGCGTCGACGTCTCGCCCGTCCTGCACGTCGGCCCGAACGGCTGGGAGGAGGGCAAGGGCGAGACCTGGAACTCCTTCCTCTCCTTCGAGGACCCCGACGGCAACGGCTGGATCGTCCAGGAGGCCCCGTCCGAACTCACCGAACGCTGACGCCTGTCACGCCCCCGGCTCCCCCAGCTCCACCAGAAAGCGCACGAGCCCACCACCCCCGTCCCCCTCCCCTGCACGCCGCATCCCGGCGCGCTCCATCACCCGGTGGGAGGGGACGTTGGCCGGATCGGCGTCGCCCCGCAGCACGGCCGCACCCGCGTCCCGGGCGATGCCGATCACCGCGGCGAGCGCCTCGGAGGCGTACCCCTTCCCCCGTTCCCCCGGCACGATCCCGTACCCCACGGTCACGCCCCCGTCCGCCCCCGGCGGCCCGTGGAACCCGATCCCGCCGACGACGAGCCCGTCCCGCAGCCGCACCTGGTACGTCCGGTAGACCCCCGGGTCCCCGTCCTCCGCGCACCGCCGCAGAAACGCGCCGACGGAGGCCAGGTCCCCCACCCCCGGATACCCGCCGGCCCACCGCTCCCCCGGCAACGGCGCCCGCGCCACCACCCGCTCCCCCTCGGCAACGGTCAGCGGACACAGCAGCAGCCGCGCGGTGGCAACGTTCTCGATCTTCACCCGCCGCAGTCTGAACCCGGAAACCGAACGGCGGCAAGGGAATTCCCTTGCCGCCGCCACCTGTCGGATCGCCAGGACCTACAGCACCGGCAGGTTCTTCCGCAGCTCGAAGGCCGTGACCTCGGAGCGGTACTCCTCCCACTCCTGCTTCTTGTTCCTCAGGAAGAAGTCGAAGACGTGTTCGCCGAGGGTTTCGGCGACCAGTTCGCTGCGTTCCATGAGGGAGATCGCCTCGCCGAGGTTCTGCGGGAGGGGTTCGATGCCCATCGCGCGGCGTTCGGCGTCGGAGAGGGCCCAGACGTCGTCGTCGGCGCCGGCGGGGAGTTCGTAGCCCTCCTCGATGCCCTTGAGGCCGGCGGCGAGGAGGACCGCGTAGGTCAGGTACGGGTTGGCGCCGGAGTCGATGGAGCGGACCTCGACGCGCGACGAGCCGGTCTTGCCGGGCTTGTACATGGGGACGCGGATGAGGGCCGAGCGGTTGTTGTGGCCCCAGCAGATGTACGAGGGGGCCTCGCCGCCGGAGCCGGCCGTGCGGGAGGAGCCGCCCCAGATGCGCTTGTACGAGTTGACCCACTGGTTCGTGACGGCGGAGATCTCGCCCGCGTGCTTGAGGAGGCCCGCGATGAAGGAGCGGCCGACCTTGGACAGCTGGTACTCGGCGCCCGACTCGTAGAAGGCGTTCCGGTCGCCCTCGAAGAGGGAGAGGTGGGTGTGCATGCCCGAGCCGGGGTACTCCGAGAACGGCTTCGGCATGAAGGTGGCCTGCACGCCCTGCTCCAGCGCCACCTGCTTCATGACCAGGCGGAAGGTCATGATGTTGTCGGCCGTGGAGAGGGCGTCGGCGTAGCGGAGGTCGATCTCCTGCTGGCCCGGGGCGCCCTCGTGGTGGGAGAACTCGACCGAGATGCCCATCGACTCCAGCATGGTGATGGCCTGGCGGCGGAAGTCCATGCCCACGTTCTGCGGGGTGTGGTCGAAGTAGCCGGAGTTGTCGGCGGGCGTCGGGCGCGAGCCGTCGAGCGGCTTGTCCTTCAGCAGGAAGAACTCGATCTCGGGGTGGGTGTAGAAGGTGAAGCCGAGGTCGGACGCCTTGGCGAGGGCCCGCTTGAGGACGAACCGCGGGTCGGCGAAGGACGGCGAGCCGTCCGGCATGAGGATGTCGCAGAACATCCGGGCCGTGCCGGGCGCCTCGGCCCGCCAGGGCAGGATCTGGAAGGTGCCCGGGTCCGGCTTGGCGATCATGTCGGACTCGTAGACCCGGGCGAAGCCCTCGATCGCCGAGCCGTCGAAGCCGATGCCCTCGTCGAACGCCTGCTCAAGCTCGGCGGGGGCGACGGCGACCGACTTCAGGAAGCCGAGCACGTCGGTGAACCACAGACGCACGAAGCGGATGTCGCGCTCTTCGAGCGTACGGAGCACAAATTCCTGCTGCTTGTCCATTTCCACACCCATCCTCGCTGGTCAGGCCGCCTGCTCCCACCGCCTCGGGTACATCGGGGGGCACCTGAGCATCCCACCACATGGTTTCGCGCACGTTGCACACCCATACTGCCCGCCCGGGTGTGACAGAGGTAACCGAGGACCTCGGGAAGTCGTACCCCGTTCGGCCCACGGAGCCCGCTCGCCCACTACGATCTGCGCCCATGGGAGCCCTGCGGCTCGAACGCCCGTACCGGCACGCGCGTCCCATGGCACTGGTGAGTGCCGTGGCGACGCTCCTCGCCGCGCTCTTCGTCTGTCTGGGGAGCGGTCCGGGCGGGCCCGACGCCCATCCGGGGCACGGCGGGGCCGCCGCCGCGTCCGCCCGGCCGGCCGTCGCCGCCTCCCCGGGCCCCGCGGCCACCCCCGTCCCCGGGCCGGGGCGGTCCGCATACGTCTGCCCGTACGACCGGGGCGACTGCTCCCTCTTCCCGTCGCTCTCCCCGGCGGTGCTCAGCGCCCCGCCCCTCGACCCGCCGCTGCACGCGGAGGACCGGCTGCCGCGCGTGGACGCGCTGGCCGGCGACGGTGCGGCGGGGGCGCCGGGGGTCCGGCCGCGCGCCCCGGACCTGCACGTCCTTCAGGTTCTCCGGACCTAGGCGGCCCGGCCCTCCGGCCGCCCCCAGCGCACGAACACCCCCCTCTTTTTTCTTCTGTTTCCCAGAAGCTTTCCCAGAAGGACGACACCACCATGGCCGCCAACCGTTCCTCCAACGCCGACCGCCGTGCCCGAATAGAGGAGATGCGCCGGGCCGAGCAGGCCCGCGAGCGCCGCAACCGCTTCCTCACCATCGGCGTCTCCGCCGTCGTCGTGCTGAGCCTCGTCGGCTTCGGCACCTTCGTGCTGATGAAGAAGGCCGACGAGGAGGACGCCAAGGAGGCCGCCGCCAAGGCGCCCATCGCCGGCGAGAAGTCCTGGGACGCGGCGAAGCTGGGCCGCAACCACGTCGA
Organism: Streptomyces sp. NPDC057854; assembly: GCF_042797055.1. Taxonomy (NCBI): domain Bacteria; kingdom Bacillati; phylum Actinomycetota; class Actinomycetes; order Kitasatosporales; family Streptomycetaceae; genus Streptomyces; species Streptomyces sp. NPDC057854. The sequence goes on along the minus strand of NZ_JBHVMF010000021.1, from coordinate 93,279 downwards.
GACGGCCGTGAAGTACGACGCCAAGCCGCCGGTCGGCGGCGACCACCACCCGGTCTGGCTGAACTGCGACGGCGACGTCTACGACAAGGCCGTCCCCGAGGTGCACGCCGTGCACTCGCTGGAGCACGGCGCCGTCTGGGTGACGTACAACAAGAAGGCCGCCGAGGCCGACGTGAAGAAGCTGAAGGACAAGGTCTCCGACACCCCGTACACGCTGATGAGCCCGGTCGACGACCAGGCCGGCGCGATCATGCTCTCCGCGTGGGGCAAGCAGGTCACCGTGGACAGCGCGAGCGACCCGCGGGTCGACGCCTTCTTCACCAAGTACGTGCAGGGCCCGCAGACGCCCGAGCGGGGCGCCGCCTGCACCGGCGGCGTCGGCGCCGACGGCATGGGCGGCGCGGGGATGGGCCAGTGACCGGCCGCCGCACCCGGTACGCGGCGGTCACCGCGGTCGCCCTGTCGGTGCTGTTCGCCGCGGGCGCCGTCACGGTCGCCTCGGCCGAGCGCGAGGAGGGGCCCCGTACCCCGGACTCCGCCTCGGCGGACGCCGGCTTCGCCCGGGACATGGCGGTCCACCACCAGCAGGCCGTCGAGATGTCCTTCATCGTCCGCGACCGGACGCGGGACGAGTCGGTGCGCCGGCTCGCGTACGACATCGCCAACACCCAGGCCAACCAGCGCGGGATGATGCTCGGCTGGCTGGACCTGTGGGGCCTGCCCACGGTCGAGTCCGGTACCGCGCCGATGACCTGGATGGGCATGCCGGTCACCGGCGACGCCGCCTCCCGCGACGGCGCGCTGATGCCCGGCATGGCGACCCGCACGCAGCTGGACGCGCTGCGGAAGGCGTCCGGCAAGGAGGCCGAGATCCTCTACCTGCGGCTGATGACCGCCCACCACAAGGGCGGTGTGCACATGGCGCAGGGCTGTGTGCAGAAGTGCTCGCCGGGCGTCGAGCGGAACCTCGCCCAGGGCATGGTCGACGCCCAGGAGTCGGAGATCGCGCTGATGGCGGACATGCTCCGCAAGCGCGGCGCGACCGCCTGAGCCCGGCCCCTGCGCACCCCCGGCCCCCGTGACCCGCTGCGGTCGCGGGGGCCGTCGCGTGCCCGCAGAATGAGAGGCGCTCGGGGACTCGTACGCGCAACGAAGCCGACGAAAGGTACGCGGCCCATGACCACGGCGAAGGACATCATGCACCCGGGAGCCCGCTGGATCCCGGAACACGAGACGCTCGACCGCGCGGCGCAGCTGATGCGCGAACTGAACGTGGGGGCGCTCCCCGTCGCCGACGAGAACGAACGGCTCTGCGGCATCGTGACCGACCGCGACATCGTGGTCCGCTGTGTGGCGATGGGTCACGACCCGGCGAAGGTGACCTGCGGGTCGCTCGCCCAGGGCACCCCGCGCTGGATCGACGCGGGCGCCGACGTGGGCGCGGTGCTGGAGGAGATGCGGAGCCACCAGATCCGCCGGCTGCCGGTGATCGAGAACAAGCGTCTGGTGGGCATGATCAGCGAGGCCGATCTGGCCCAGCAGCTGTCGGACGAGCAGCTGAAGGCGTTCTGCGCGAGCGTCTACGCCGCGTCCTGACCCGTCTCCAGGACGACCCGGGCGACCGTGTCCGGGGCGTCCCGCATGACCAGATGGCCCGACGGCACGGCCGCCTCGTAGCGGGCGCCGAGCCGCCGGGCCAGTGCGCGCTGGCGGCGTTCCCAGCGGGCGGAGCCGTCTGGGGCGGCGAGGACGGTGACGGGGAGGCCGGGGGGCAGCGGGCGGGTGCGGCGGAGGGCGTCGAGTTCGGTGGCGACGGCGCCGTAGCGGGCGTTCTCGCGCAGGACGCCGCGCCAGACGCGTGAGCTGCGGTAGACGCGGCGGACCTCGGCGGGCGGGGCGGGGTCGGGGCGGACGGCGAGGCGCCGGAGGGCGGGGCCGAGGGCGGCGGGGAGGCCGAGGGCGGTGAGTGCGGTCCCGGCGGGGACGGTCCAGCCGAGGCGGCCGGGACGGGGGTGGTCCTCGACGGACGAGTCGACGAGGACGAGGGCGGCGGTGCGGCCCGGGTGGAGGCGGGCGAAGCCCTCGGCGTGGAACCCGGCGATCGAGTGGCCGACGACGGTGACGGGCCCGGGGAGCCGCAGCGCGTCGAGGACGGCGGCGATCCGGGCGGCCTCGCCGGCCAGGGTGGGGGGTGCGGTGCCGGCCTGGGAGAGGCCGTGGCCGGGGCGGTCGAAGCGGACGACGGTGCGGTGGGGGGCGAGCAGCGGGACGACCGGGTCCCAGTCGAACCAGCCGAGCCCGAGCCCGGCGGAGAGCACACAGACCGGCCCGCGCCCGTCGACGGCGACGTGATGGACGAGGCCGCCGATCCGTACGAGGGTCATGCGCGGGTCCTTTCCCGGGCGACCGAGGCGGCGAGGACGGCGGTCCAGACGGCGACGATCAGCACCTGGAGGCGCTGGGCGATGCCGAGGGCCCAGCCGTCGTGGCCGGACTCGAAGGCGGTGAGGGCGGCGAGCGTCCAGGCAGTGGCGGCGAGTTCGAGGGCGACGAGGACGGGTCCGGTGCGGGCCAGCAGGGGCAGGAGGCCGTACCGGCGGGCGGCGGCGGTGAGGGCGACCATGGCGATCAGGGCGCCGGTCATGGCGAGGGCGGAGCTGACGGCGTGGGCGGTGTGGGTGACGGGGACGAGTCCGGCGGCCTCGCGGGCGGCGCACGCGGGGTCGGCGGTGGCGGCGCAGCTCAGCGGGAGGCGGGAGTCGGCGGCGGTGGCGGCGCCGAAGAAGGCGAGGGCGGCCCAGCCGGCGAGGAGCCAGGGGCGGCGGCCGGCCGGGCCGGGGCGGGCCCAGCGGGGGACGCCGGGGTCGGCCGGGGCGGGGGTGCGGGCGGCGCGCAGGCCGAGGAGGGCGCCGGCGAGGACGAGGAGTCCGGCGGCGAGGTCGGCGGCGCGGAAGAAGCCGCCGTAAGGCTGGTCGGCGGCGGCGAGTTCGGAGACGTACGTGTGGACCGGGTCGAGACCGGTCCGCACGACGGCTTCGAGGACCCAGGCGGTGTACGCGAGCGCCCCCAGGAGCAGCAGGACGGCGGACGTGCGCGTGACCTTTCCGGGCATACGGGGTCAGACGTCAGGGAGTGCCGGAAGGTTCCCGGTGGTCGGGGTGGACCCACTCGGGTTTGCGGTACCGGAGGAGGAGGGCGGGGATGAGGAGGCCGAGGACGAGGAGGCCGCCGCCGACGATCAGCAGGTAGCGCCAGAGGGGTTCGCCGTCGAACTGGTCGGGCGGGACGAAGCCGATGGCGAGGGCGAGGACGGAGGCGACGAAGCCGACGGAGGCGACCCAGGTGACGGCGGGGACGCGGAATCCGCGCTCCACGTCCGGCTGGGTGCGGCGGAGCCGGACGACGGCGACGAACATGAGCAGGTAGGCGATCAGGTAGATCTGCACGGTGATGACGGAGAACATCCAGTACGAGCTGGAGACGGAGTCGCTGAAGGCGTACAGGACGCCGATCAGGGTGGTGATGACGCCCTGGGCGACCATGACGGCGGTCGGGGAGCCGGCCTTGTTGAACTTCTGGAAGGCGGGCGGGAGGTAGCCCTCCTGGCGGGAGAGCAGGACGAGGCCCTTGGCGGGGCCGGCGAGCCAGGTGAGCATGCCGCCGAGGGCGGCGCAGACCAGCATGACGCCGACGACCCGGGTCATCCAGCCGATGGAGAAGTGCGCGAAGAAGGCGTCGAAGGCCTGCATGAGCCCGGCGGTGAGGCTGAGCTGTGCGGCCGGCATGACCCAGGCGATGGCGAGGGCCGGGAGGATGAAGATCAGCAGGACGAGTCCGGTGGCCAGGAACATCGACCGGGGGTACTCGCGGCGGGGTGCGCGCAGCGAGGAGACGTGGACGCCGTTCATCTCCATGCCCGCGTAGGACAGGAAGTTGTTGACGATGAGGACGAGGCTGGCGAGGCCGGTCCAGGGCGGCAGCCAGTGGTCGGCGGTCATCGGCTGGGCGGAGGGGTTGCCCTGGCCGAGGAAGACCATGCCGAGGGCGACGAGGAGGACGCCGGGGACGAGGGTGCCGACGACGAGGCCGAAGGAGGAGAGTCCGGCGATGGCGCGGGTGCCGCGCGAGGAGATCCAGACGCCGGACCAGTAGACGGTGACGATGACGATCGCGACGTAGAGGCCGTTCTCGGCGAGCGAGGGGTCGATGACGTACGCGAAGGTCGAGGCGACGTAGGCGAGCAGGCTCGGGTAGTAGGCGATCGTCATGGCGAACTGGCACCAGACGGCGAGGAAGCCGAGCGGTTTGCCGAGGGCCTCGCTGACCCAGCGGTAGATGCCGCCGGACCAGCCGGAGGCGAGTTCGGCGCCGACGAGGGCGGTGGGGAGCAGGAAGACGAGGGCCGGGAGCAGGTAGAGGAAGACCGCGGCGAGTCCGTAGAGGGCCATGGTGGGCGCGGGCCGCAGGGAGGCGACGGAGGCCGTGGTCATGAAGGCGAGGGTGAGCCAGGAGATGAACTGGCGCCGGGTGCCGTCGTCCTGGCGGACCGCCGCGTCCTCGGGCGTGGCGGGCCGGGCCGGTTCCGCCGGGTCGTCAGTGGTCGTCATGGGGTCATGATCATGGCGCCGGGCGTCCTTCGCATGTCGGGGCGAAACGGTTCACCGGGTGAGGGCGAGGCCGGTCCGGAGGGAGGGGAAACGGTTCATCGGTGGGCGCCCGGCCCCGTTCCCAGGACATAGCGTCGGTCTGACGATTAGAGTGGGTGGTGTGCATCGACTTCGCCTCGCGCTGAATCAGATCGACTCGACCGTCGGGGACGTCGCCGGGAACGCCGGGACGATCGTCCACTGGACCCGGCACGCCGTCGAACAGGGCGCGCACCTCGTCGCGTTCCCGGAGATGGCGCTGACCGGCTATCCCGTCGAGGACCTGGCCCTGCGGCCGTCCTTCGTCGAGGCCTCCCGGGCGGCACTGTCCGCGCTCGCGCGGCGGCTCGCCGACGAGGGGCTCGGCGAGGTGCCGGTGGTCGTCGGCTACCTGGACCGCACCGAGCGCGCGGTGCCCCGGCTCGGCCGCCCGGCCGGCTCGCCGGAGAACGCGGCGGCGGTGCTGCACCGGGGCCGGGCCGTGCTCCGCTTCGCCAAGCACCACCTGCCGAACTACGGCGTCTTCGACGAGTTCCGCTACTTCGTGCAGGGCGACACCCTGCCGGTGCTGCGGGTGCGCGGGATCGACGTGGCGCTCGCGATCTGCGAGGACCTGTGGCAGGAGGGCGGCCGGGTGCCGGCGGCGCGCAGCGCCCGGGCCGGGCTGCTGCTGTCGGTGAACGCCTCGCCGTACGAGCGGAACAAGGACGACACCCGGCTGGAGCTGGTCCGCAAGCGGGCCCAGGAGGCCGGCTGCACGACCGCGTACCTGGCGTCGACCGGCGGCCAGGACGAGCTGGTCTTCGACGGGGACTCGATCGTGGTGGACGCCGCGGGCGAGGTGATCGCGCGGGCCCCGCAGTTCACCGAGGGCAGCGTGATCCTCGACCTGGACCTGCCGGCCGCCGACCCGGACGCCCCGGCGCCGGGGACGGTGGTGGACGACGGGCTGCGGATCGACCGGGCGGTGCTCGCCGGGGAGGCCGGCGAGCCGGTGGAGCCGTACGAGGCGGAGCTGACGGGCGGGTACGCGCAGCGGCTCGACGACGACGAGGAGGTCTACTCGGCGCTCGTCATCGGGCTGCGCGCGTACGTCGCGAAGAACGGTTTCCGCTCGGTGGTGGTCGGCCTCTCCGGCGGCATCGACTCGGCCCTGGTCGCCGCGATCGCCTGCGACGCGCTGGGCGCCGACCGGGTGCACGGGGTGTCGATGCCGTCGAAGTACTCCTCGGAGCACTCGAAGGACGACGCGGCGGAGCTGGCCCGCAGGACCGGGCTGCACTACCGCACGGTGCCGATCGGGCCGATGTTCGACGCGTACATGGCCGCGCTCCCGCTCACCGGGCTCGCGGAGGAGAACCTCCAGTCCCGGCTGCGCGGCACCACCCTGATGGCGATCTCCAACCAGGAGGGCCACCTCGTCCTCGCCCCCGGCAACAAGTCGGAGCTGGCGGTGGGCTACTCGACCCTCTACGGCGACTCCGTCGGCGCCTACGGGCCGATCAAGGACGTCTACAAGTCGGACGTCTTCCGGCTGGCGCGCTGGCGCAACCGGGCCGCCGAGGAGCGCGGCCAGACCCCGCCGATCCCGGAGAACTCGATCGCCAAGCCGCCCAGCGCCGAGCTGCGCCCGGGCCAGGTGGACACCGACTCGCTGCCGGACTACGAGGTGCTGGACCGGATCCTCGCCCTGTACGTCGACGGGGACGAGGGCACGGACGCGATCGTGGCGGCCGGCTTCGACCCGGAGCTGGTGGCCCGGACGCTGCGGATGGTGGACGCGGCGGAGTACAAGCGGCGCCAGTACCCGCCGGGCACCAAGATCTCGGCGAAGGGCTTCGGCAAGGACCGCCGCCTGCCGATCACGAACCGCTGGCGGGAGACGCCGGCGCCGTGACCGGCTCCCGGCCGGCCCGGGGGCCTCGCGCGACGACGTGCGAGGTCCCCGTCGCGTTCCCCGTACGGTCCTCCCGGCGGTCGAGGAGGCCGGCTGCGGCGGCGATCGCCAGGCCGGCGGCGGCGAGGGCGGCGCCGACCAGGGCCGGGGAGGTCCAGCCCCAGCCGGCCGCGATGGCGGCGCCGCCGGCCCAGGCGCCGCCCGCGTTGGCGAGGTTGAAGGCGGAGTGGTTGGAGGCGGAGGCGAGGGTGGGGGCGTCCTTCGCCTTCTCCATGACGAGCATCTGGAGCGGGGTGGTCGTCATGAAGCCGACGGCGCCCAGCACCACCACGGTGACCAGGGCGAGCCAGGGCACGTGGACGGTGAAGCGGAAGGCGACCAGGGTGACGGCGAGCGCGGCGAGCGAGCCGTACAGGGTGGGGCGCGGAGCGCGGTCGGTGAGCGGTCCCGCGGCGAGCGCGCCGGCCGTCATGCCGATGCCGAAGAGGGCGAGGACGACCGTGACGGTGGACTCGCCGAAGCCCATCACCTCGGTGGTCATCGAGGCCAGGTACGAGTAGACGGCGAAGACGCCGGCGAAGCCGAAGACGGCGGTCAGCAGGCCGAGCAGCACCTGCGGGCGGCCCAGCGCGCGGAGCTCGCGGCCGAGGCCCTGGCGTCCGTCGACGGGGAGGTCGGGGACCAGCCGGGCGAGGGCGGCGAGCGAGGCGAGGCCGATGACGGCGACCACCAGGAAGGTGGCCCGCCAGCCGAGGTGCTGGCCGAGGAGGGTGGCCGCGGGCACGCCGAGGATGTTGGCGACGGTCAGGCCCAGGAACATGGTGGCGACCGCGCGGGCCTGCCGGTCCGGACGGACCAGCCGGGCGGCGACGACGGCGCCGACGCCGAAGAAGGCGCCGTGCGGGAGCCCGGCGAGGACTCGCCCGGCGAGCAGCCAGCCGTAGCCGGGGGCGAGCGCGGAGGCGAGGTTGCCGACGGTGAAGAGGGCCATCAGCAGGAGCAGCATCCGCTTGCGGGGGACGCGCGAGCCGAGGGCGGTGAGCAGCGGGGCGCCCGCGACCACGCCGAGGGCGTAGGCGGAGACGAGGTGGCCCGCGGTGGGGACGGTGGTGCCGAGGTCGCCGGCGACGTTGGGCAGCAGGCCCATCATGACGAACTCGGTGGTGCCGATGCCGAAGGCGGAGATGGCCAGGGCGAGCAGGGCCACGGGCATGGGTGGGAGACCCTTCCGGATCCGAGGATTGTTTCCTTACAAAACAAATTCTCGCAGACGGCCGGGTATTCCTGGCTTCGGGGGGATGAAGAACAGGTTTCGCCTGTCCTTCGGAGGGTCAGAACGCGACGCGGGCGGCAAGCGGCAGGTGGTCGCTGCGCGTCTCCGGCAGCGCCCAGGACGCGACCGGCTCCACGCCGCGGACCAGGATCTGGTCGATCCGGGCCATCGGGAAGGACGCCGGCCAGGAGAAGCCGAAGCCGTCGCCGGCCGCGCCCTGGGTGGAGCGCAGCTGGGCGGTGACGGCGTTGAGGGAGCGGTCGTTCATGGTGCCGTTGAGGTCGCCGAGGAGGACGATCCGCTGGGCCCGGTCGTTCGCGATGGCCGCGCCGAGCGCGTCGGCGCTGGTGTCGCGCTGGCTGGCGGTGAAGCCGGCGTCGAGGTTGACCCGCACGGACGGCAGGTGGGCGACGTACACCCGCAGCTCGCCCTGGGGGGCGACGACGGTGGCCTGCATGGCGCGGGTCCAGCCCATGTGGATGTCGACCGGGCGCGGGTCCCGCAGCGGCAGCCGGCTCCACAGGCCGACGGTGCCCTGGACGGAGTGGTACGGGTACCGCTCGGCGAGCTCCCGCTCGTAGACCGGCACCATGTCGGCCTTCAGCTCCTCCAGCGCGAGGACGTCGGCGCCGGAGCCGGCGAGCTGCCGGGCGGTGCCGGCCGGGTCGGGGTTGTCGGCGTTGACGTTGTGGGTGGCGACGGTGAGGTCGCCGCCGCCGGACGACTTGTCGGCGACGAGCCCGCCGAAGAGGTTGAGCCAGACCACCGCCGGGAGCAGCAGCGCGATGAGCGCGGTGGCGGAGCGGCGCAGCAGCGCGAGGAGCAGCAGGACCGGGACGAAAAGGCCGAGCCAGGGCAGGAAGGTCTCGGTGAGGCTGCCGAGGTTGCCGACCCGGTTGGGGATCTGCGCGTGGAGGGCCATGAGGAGGGTGAGGGCGACCGCGCAGACGGCCAGCAGGATGCCGCGCCGCCAGATGCCGGGGTCGCGGCGGAGGCGGGCGAGGCGACCGAGACGGCCGGGCGCGGCACCGGAACGGCCGGAGGGTCCGGGACGCCCGCCTCCCGTTCCGCCGTGCTCCGTTCCCGTCATGTCCACCCGCGTCATCGCTGCCCTCGCTCGCCTTGCCGTGCCGTCGTGCCGTCCGTGCTCCGAGACCCGGACCCGACCCTAGGCGATGCCGGGGCCCGCGCACTCCCCCAAGGACGGACGCGGCGTGTGACGGGGTTCCGGTTACGGGCCGGAACGGGCCGGCTGTGACAGAACACGCACATTCGTACGGATCCCGGCGGGGCGGGCCCCCGGGGCCCGTCCCGGGGCGGCCGGGTCGTCCCGAGTCGCCCCGCGGTCAGTCCCGGGGCCGTACGCCGTCGAGGACGGTGTCGGCGACGCGGGCCGGGAAGTCGGGCGACAGGTCGGCGTCGGGCTGGAGGACGGTACGGAGCAGGAGCGGGCCGACGAAGAGGTCGTTGACCAGCTCCAGGTCCAGATCGGCCCGCACCTCGCCCTCGGCGACGCCGCGCCGGAGGACCTCGATGCCGACGTCTGTGAAGAGCGCCACGCCGCCCCACTTCCCCGCCCGCCCGGCGAAGTGCCACCATGGACGTGGTCCGGGGACGCCGTCAGGGCGCCTCGAGATGACGAAGGAGCCGTTCCACCATGACGCTTCAGGCTGCCTCGAAACAGCCCGCCGACGGCACGAAGACGCTGTACGGCGGCAAGGGCTCGCGCCGCCTCACCGTCCACGACATCGCCGCCGCCAAGCTCCGCGGCGAGAAGTGGCCCATGCTCACCGCCTACGACGCCATGACCGCGTCCGTCTTCGACGAGGCCGGCATCCCGGTGATCCTCGTGGGCGACTCCATGGGCAACTGCCACCTCGGCTACGAGACCACCGTGCCCGTCACCCTGGACGAGATGGCCATCCTCTCGGCGGCCGTCGTCCGCGGCACCCGGCGCGCCCTCGTCGTCGGCGACCTGCCCTTCGGCTCGTACCAGGAGGGGCCCGTCCAGGCCCTGCGCAGCGCGACCCGCCTCGTCAAGGAGGCCGGTGTGCAGGCGGTCAAGCTGGAGGGCGGCGAGCGGTCGCTGCCGCAGACCGAGATGCTGGTCCAGGCCGGCATCCCCGTCATGTCGCACCTCGGCCTCACCCCGCAGTCCGTGCACACCCTGGGCTACCGGGTGCAGGGCCGGTCCGACGAGGCCGCGCACAAGCTGCTGCGCGACGCCAAGGCCGCCCAGGACGCGGGCGCCTTCGCGCTCGTCCTGGAGCTGGTCCCGGCCGAGCTGGCGGCCGAGGTCACCCGCTCGCTGCACATCCCCGTCATCGGCATCGGCGCCGGCCCGGACACCGACGCCCAGGTCCTCGTCTGGACCGACATGGCCGGCCTGACCGGCGGCAAGGTGCCGCGCTTCAGCAAGCAGTACGCGAACCTCCGCGAGACGCTCGGCGACGCCGCCCGCGCCTTCGCCGAGGACGTGGCCGGCGGGGCCTTCCCCGCCGAGGAGCACACCTTCCACTAGGCCGTTTCTTTCGGATCAGGCCGGATCAGGGAGCGGCGTCTGGTGCGTGCGATCGCAAGGCGGAGGAGGGAGTCCATGCGGAGCATCGGCGACCGACGACAACGCGGCGAGCGCGCGTGCCAGGCGTCGCGAGCCCGGCATGATCCGGAAGAGACGGCCTAGGCGCGCCCGCCCCCTCGCGCACCCCACCGACAGCCCGCCGACAGTCCCGTCGGCGGGCTGTCGGCCGTCTGTCGGCGGGCTGTCGGTGGCGGCCTGTTCCATGGGGGCATGACGCGATCACAGACCAACGCCGTCGAGGTCCGGGGCCTCGTGAAGCACTTCGGCGAGACCAGGGCGCTCGACGGGGTCGACCTGGACGTCCGCGAGGGCACCGTCCTCGGGGTCCTCGGGCCCAACGGCGCCGGGAAGACCACCCTCGTCCGCTGCCTGTCCACCCTGCTCGTCCCGGACGCCGGGACCGCCGTCGTCGCCGGCTACGACGTGGTGCGCCAGCCCCGCCAGCTGCGCCGCACCATCGGCCTCACCGGCCAGTACGCCTCCGTCGACGAGAAGCTGTCCGGCTTCGAGAACCTGTACATGATCGGCCGGCTGCTCGACCTGTCCCGTGCGGACGCCCGCCGCCGCGCCGACGAGATGCTGGAGCGCTTCTCGCTCACCGAGGCCGCCAAGCGCCCCGCGATGAACTACTCCGGCGGCATGCGGCGCCGCCTCGACCTGGCCGCCTCGATGATCGGGCAGCCCGCCGTGCTCTACCTGGACGAGCCGACCACCGGCCTCGACCCCCGCACCCGCAACGAGGTGTGGGACGAGGTGAAGCGGATGGTGTCCGAGGGCGTCACCGTCCTCCTCACCACCCAGTACATGGAGGAGGCGGAGCAACTGGCGAGCGAGCTGACCGTCGTCGACCGGGGCCGGGTCATCGCCCGCGGCGAGGTCGACGAGCTCAAGGCGAAGGTCGGCGGCCGGACCCTCAAGGTCCGCCCGGTCGACCCGGACCAGCTCCCCGCGATGGCCGCCGCGCTCCGCGAGACCGGTCTCGACGGCGTCGCCGGCGCGACCGTGGTGCCCGACGAGGGCGCGCTGTACGTGCCGATCCTCACCGACCAGCAGCTGACCGCCGTCGTCTCGCTGCTCGGCGCGCGCGGCTTCGGCATCGCCCACATCGGCACCCATCTGCCCAGCCTGGACGAGGTGTTCCTGGCCATCACCGGCCAGAAGACCGCCGGGTCCGACGAGATCACCGAGGAGGTCGCCGCGTGAGCACGACCACGGTCACCAAGTCCCCCGCCGGCACCGCGGGTCCGGCGCCCGCGCGGCCGGTCCGCGCCGCCGCCGAGGGCCGCATCGGCCTGCGCGCCAACCTGCGGCACATCGGCGCGCTGGCCCGGCGCAACGCGCTCCAGATCAAGCAGGACCCGGAGTCGATGTTCGACGCCGTGCTCATGCCGATCATCTTCATCCTGCTCTTCGTGTACGTCTTCGGCGGCGCCATCGCCGGCAAGGGCAACAACGACGCCTACGTGAACTACGTGGCGCCCGGCCTGATGGCGATGATGGGCATGAACATCGCGATGGCCGTCGGCGTCGGCATCAACGACGACTTCAAGAAGGGGGTGATGGACCGCTTCCGGACGATGCCGATCGCCCGCTCCTCGGTCCTCATCGCCAAGATCGTCGTCGAGATCGGCCGGATGCTCATCGCCACCGCGATCCTGCTCGGCATGAGCTTCCTGCTCGGTCTGTCGATCCACACCTCGATGCTCCACCTGCTCGCCGCCATCGGCCTGTCGATGGTCTTCGGCGCCTCGCTGATGTGGATCTTCATCCTGCTCGGTCTGACGATGAAGACCGCGCAGGCGGTCCAGGGCATGGCGATGCTGGTCCTGATGCCGCTCCAGTTCGGCTCCTCGATCTTCGCGCCGACGACGACGATGCCCGGCTGGCTGGAGACCTTCACGGACTACAACCCGCTGTCCAACCTCGCCGACGCGGCCCGGAACCTGATCAACGGCGGCGCGGTCGCCCATTCCGTGTGGATGACGCTGGGCTGGTCGGTGGTCATCACCGTCGTCACGGCGCCGCTCGCCGTCTCCAAGTTCCGCAAGAAGACCTGACGCGCGGGGTCAGGACTCGGCGCGCTCACTGATCGCGTCGGCGGCGCGGCCGAGCAGGGCGGCGGCCTCCTCAGCGGAGAGGCCGCCGCCCTCGGCGTGCGCGGCGGCGAAGGCGTCCGGGCCGAGCGCCGCCCGGGCCAGTTCCGTCGCCCGCTCCAGGTTCTCCCGCTCCATGCCGGGCTCCCGGTGCCCGTCCGGCACGAGGGCGTCGCGCGCGCCGAGGAGCAGGGCCGCCGTCCGGGCCGACGCCCCGCCGAGCCCGGCGAGCGCCCACGCGCCGACGACCAGGTGGACCCCCGGCATCTGCGGCACCACCATCAGCGACAGCGGCCCCAGGGAGCGGTCGTACGCCTGGGAGACCCGGACGAGCGCGTCCGCGTACCGCTCCTCCAGGACGTCGAGCCAGGCCAGGACGCCGAGCGTGAAGCCCTCGAAGACGGACAGGGTCTCGCTGCTGAACTCCTCCATGAGGACGGTCAGGTGCTCCCGGGCCTCGGCGGTCCGGCCGGTCCTGCCCAGGGCGATCGCCAGGAACAGGCGGGCGCCGAGCTGCGCTTCGTGGCCGGTGGCGTGGTCGGCCAGGATCTTCCGCAGGATCGCCTCGCCCTCCTCGAACCGGCCCGCCTCGATGAGGGTGTCGGCGTACCGGGCCCGCAGCAGCTCCTGCTGCGACGGCGCCCCGATCTTCTCCGCGTAGCCGATGGCGGCGGCGAAGTCGCGGGAGGCCGCGTCGTACGCGAGCTGCCGCTCGTGCGCCTCGCCGCGGGCGGACAGCGCCTCGGCGGCGCCCCAGGCGTCCCCGAGCCGTTCGAACAGGGCCAGGCTCTCGTCGGCGTCCGCGATCGCCAGGTCGGCCCACGCGCCGCGGTTGGCCCGCATGTTGGCCCGCATCTGCAGGATGTGGGCGAGCTCCCAGTCGTAGCCGTGCCGGCGGCACGCCTCCACGGTGACGTCGAGGAGTTCGTGCAGCCGCTCCGGCTCGCCCATGATGAGCACCGCGAAGACCGCGAAGGATCCGGGGAGCCGGCAGGTCTGCGGCAGCCCGGGCCGGTAGACGGCGGTGATCTCGCGGAGCCGGTCCTGGCCCTCGGGGCTGGTCCAGCGGGCCGTCTCGTGGTCCATGTTGATCAGCTCGACGAGCCGCACCCCGCGCCGGGCCTCCCAGCGCTGCTCCTCCGGCAGCGGCGGCGGGGCGGCCGTGCACGGCTCGTGCAGCGGGACGACCGGCGCGGCCGGCGGGGTGAACGGGTCGGGGCCCAGCGCGGCGACGGCCCGGACCGACTGGAGGGCGTCGGAGCGCAGGTCGCGCAGCTGCCAGTACCAGAGCAGGGCGTGCACGAGGACCAGCGCCTCGTCCTCGTCGCGGCCGGCGACGGCCCGGGCGAGCGCGGTGCGGACGTTGCCGTACTCGGCGTCGAGCCGGACCATGGCGGCGAGCTGCCCGGAGCCGCGGAGCTCGGGGTCGGTGGTGCGGGCGAGTTCGCGGTAGTACGTGAGGTGGGCCCGTTCCGCCGCCGCCCGCTCACCGGCCTCGTCCAGCCGTTCCGCCGCGTACTCCGCCACCGTCTCCAGCAGCCGGAACCGCATCCCCCGCTCCTCCGGCGCCGCCACCACCAGCGACTTGTCCACCAGCGCACCCAGCACCCCCAGGACATCCAGCCCCTCCGGCCCCGCGCACACCGCCTCCGCCGCCTCCAGATCACACCCGCCCGTGAACACCGCCAGCCGCCGCAGCACCGCCCGCTCCGGCCCCTCCAGCAGCTCCCACGACCAGTCCACCACCGCCCGCAGCGTCTGCTGCCGCGGCAGCACCGTCCGCGCCCCCGACGACAACAACCGGAAACGATCGTCCAGCCGCGCCGCCACCTGCCCCACCGACAACACCCGCAACCGCGCCGCCGCCAGCTCGATCGCCAGCGGCAGCCCGTCCAGCCGCCGCACCACCTCCCGCGCCGCCCCCGCATCCTCCTCCACCACGAACCCCGGCCGCGCCGCCGCACCCCGCTCCCCCAGCAACCGCAGCGCCATCCCCTCCGGCAACGGCCCCACCGGCCGCAACCGCTCCCCCGGCACCCCCAGAGGCTCCCGGCTCGTCGCCAGCACCCGCACCCCCGCACACCGCGCCAGCACCACCTCCGCCAGCCGCGCCACCGCCCCCACCACATGCTCACAGTTGTCCAGGAGCAGCAGCATCCGCCGCCCGGCGCAGTGCTCCACCAGGCGGGTCAGGGGGTCGGCGGCCGTGCGCAGTTCCTCGGCGCCGGCGCCGCGGAGCACGGTCTCGCGGGCGCCGAGGGCGGCGAGGACGGCCTCGGGGACGGCTTCCGGGTCGCGGACGGGGGCGAGTTCGGCGACCCAGACGCCGTGCGGCCAGGCGGGCGCGGCCCGTTCGGCGGCTTCCTGGGAGAGCCGGGTCTTGCCGGCGCCGCCGGGTCCGAGGAGGGTCACGAGCCGGGCGGCCTCCAGGTCCTGGAGCAGGGCGGCGATGTCGTCCTCGCGGCCGACGAAGGAGGTCAGCCGGGCCCGCAGGTTGCCGGGCGCGGGGGCCGGGGCCGGCGCGGGGGGCGTGTCCGGGGCGAGCAGCCGCTCGTGGAGGGTGCGGAGTGCGGGTCCGGGGTCGGTGCCGAGGGCGTCGGCGAGCATCCGGCGCACCTCCTCGTACGCGGCCAGCGCCTCCGCCGTCCGCCCCGAGTCCCGCAGCGCCCGGATCCGCAGCACCTGCAACGGCTCGTCCAGCGGCCGGTCCGCGCACAGCGCCGCCGCCTCCGCCAGCACCTCACCCGCCCGGCCCAGCCCCAGCAGCGCGTCCAGCCGCCACCGCCGCGCCTCCAGCCGCCGTGCCTCCCACCGCGCCGCCTCCGCTTGCCGGTCGGGAAGGTCCGCCAGCACCGGCCCCGTCCACAGCCCCAGCGCCTCCTCCAGCAGCACCACCGCCCGCCCCGCGTCCCCCGCGACCAGCGCCGCCGACCCTTCCGCGACCAGCCGCTCGAACCGGTACAGGTCGACGTCCTCGCGGTCCGCGACCAGCCGGTAGCCGCCGTCGGCGGAGTGGACTTGGTCCCGGCCGAGCGCCTTGCGGAGCCGTCCGACCAGGGCCTGGAGGGCGCCCGCGGCGTCGGCGGGCGGCTCGTCGCCGGCCCAGACCTCGTCGGCGAGCACGGTCGCGGGCAGCGTCCGGCCGGGCCGCAGGGCGAGCGTGGTGAGCAGGGCGCGGACGCGCGGGCCGCCGACGGGCAGTTCGTCGCCGTCGGCGGTCAGCACTCGGGTCGGTCCCAGGAGGCAGTAGCGCACGGCCCCATTCTCCGCGAGGGACCGGCGCGCGCCGGGCGGCGGGGGGCGACGGCGGGCCGGCGGGGACGGCCGGGACGACGGCAGGGGAGGCTACGCGGAGGCGGCGGCTTCCTTCTCGGCCCTGGCGCGGCGGACGTAGTACCAGGCCATGTTGGAGGAGAGGCCGGCGAGGAGGACCCAGACGATGCCGACGAAGCTGCCGTTCACGAAGGAGATCACGGCCGCGGCGACGGCCAGGGCGCAGACCACGAGGGCGTAGAGGGCGAGACGGGGCATGGGGGTCGGCTCCTGTCGGGTACGGCTTGCGGTGCCCGACCAGTGTCCCCCATGCCCCGAAGCGTCCGTTCTCCGGCTCCGCCCCGGCGGGCGGCGGGGGCGGTCAGACGTCGGTGACGCGCAGGCCGGCGTGGGCCTTGTAGCGGCGGTTCACCGAGATCAGGTTGGCGACCAGGGACTCGACCTGGTGGGCGTTGCGGAGCCGGCCGGCGAAGACGCCGCGCATGCCGGGGATGCGGCCGGCCAGCGCCTGGACGATCTCGACGTCGGCGCGCTCCTCGCCGAGCACCATGACGTCGGTGTCGATCTCGGCGATCGAGGTGTCCTTGAGGAGGACGGCGGAGAGGTGGTGGAAGGCGGCGGTGACCCGGGAGTCCGGGAGCAGCGCGGCGGCCTGCTCGGCGGCGGAGCCCTCCTCGGGCTTGAGGGCGTAGGCGCCCTTCTTGTCGAAGCCGAGCGGGTTGACGCAGTCGACGACGAGCTTGCCGGCCAGTTCCTCGCGCAGCGACTCCAGGGTCTTGGCGTGGCCGTCCCAGGGGACGGCGACGATGACGATGTCGCTGTCGCGGGCGCACGCGGCGTTGTCGGCGCCGCGGACGCCGTGGCCGATCTCGGCGGCGACGGCCTCGGCGCGGTCGGCGGCGCGGGAGCCGATGATCACCTGCTGGCCGGCGGCGGCGAGGCGGTAGGCGAGGCCGCGGCCCTGGTCGCCGGTGCCGCCGAGGACGCCGACGACGAGCCCGGAGACGTCGGGGAGGTCCCAGGGGTCCTTGGGGGCCTTCTTGGGCGGTTCGGCGGGTCCGGTGGCGGGAGTCGAGGAAGTCATGGGCCCGACCCTACCCACCGGTGCGGCCCCGTTCGGGTGGATCCGCGGCGAGCGGCCTCCGGGCGGGCGCCGGCTGGGGCAGAATGCGGCGCCATGGATGCCGTACGGGTCGCGCTGCTGCGGGAAGTGCTCGCCGGGACGGAGTGGCCGGCGGCCGCCCGCCGCTTCGCCGGGACGCTGCGGGCGTCGGTGGTGCCGCGCCGGGGCGGGCTGCTGCTGGTGGGCACGGAGGCGTACGAGCCCTGGCACCTGGCGGCGCACCTGGTGGACGAGGCGGCCTGGTCGGGGCTGCCGGAGCTGGCGCCGACGCTGGTGCGGCACCGGGTGCGGCCGGGCGATCCGGCGCACCTGGCGGTGGGTCTGGGGCGGCTGGAGGCGGCGGGGCGGGGGGCGACGCTGCTCGTGGTCGCGCCGGAGCGGCCGGAGGCGGGGGTGCTCCAGCGGGTGCACGACGCGCGGCGGGCGGGGGCGACGGTGCTGTCGCTGGACGCGGGTGACGCGGAGGTGCGGGGGCTGGCGCACGAGACGCTGTCGGTGGCGGCGGAGGCGGGGGTGGACCTCGACACGGTCCAGCACCTGGTGAGCGCGGCGGCGGGGGAGAACCGGCTGCCGGAGCCGCGGGGCCGCCGGTTCCGGGACCGGCTGTCGGTGCTGGCGGACCGGCTGACGTCGCCGCCGCCGGCCCGCTGGTAGCGCCGGGCGGGCGGCGCGGAATTCGGTTGCCGGGCGGCGGGGGCGTGCGGAGCATGGGGCCTCGTGGCTTCCTCCTCCTGGCGCGCGCGGCTCGCGGCCGTGCTTCCCGACACCGCTCCGTGGCGCTCCTCGCGGGACTTCCGGCTGCTGTGGGGGCAGGGGCTGGTGACGTACTTCGCGAGCGCCATGGCGATGGTGGCGCTGCCGCTCCAGATCAAGGAGCTGACGGACTCGCCGCTCGCGGTGGGCGCGATGGGCGCGGTGGAGCTGGTGCCGCTGGTGGTCTTCGGGCTGTACGGCGGGGCGCTGGCGGACGCGGTGGACCGGCGGCGGGTGATCGTCGCGACGGAGGCGGGGCTGGGTCTGCTGGCGCTGCTGCTGCTGGTGAACGCGCTGCTCGACGAGCCGCTGCTGTGGCCGCTGTACGTGGTCGCGGCGGGGGTGTCGGCGCTGGCGGGGCTCCAGCGGCCGGCGCTGGACTCGCTGCTGGCCCGGATCGTGCCGCACGCGCAGCAGACCGCGGCGGCGGCGCTGAACTCGCTGCGCTGGCAGCTGGGGTCGATCGCCGGTCCGGCGGTGGGCGGTCTGGTGGTGGCGTACGCGGGGCACGGCCCGGCGTACGCGCTGACGCTGGCCGGGTTCGCGGTGTCGGTGCTGATGTGCCGGCGGCTGTCGCCGGCGCCGCCGGCGCGCGACGCGGAGAAGCCGTCGCTGCGGTCGATCGCGCAGGGCGCGCGGTACGCGTGGTCTCGGCCGGTGCTGCTGGGCACGTACGCGGTCGATCTGGCGGCGATGTTCTTCGCGTTCCCGAACGCGGTGTTCCCGTTCCTGGCGGACGAGCTGGACGCGGAGTGGTCGCTGGGGCTGATGTACGCGGCGGGTTCGGTGGGGTCGCTGGTGCTGGGGCTGACCAGCGGCTGGACGTCGCGGGTGCGGCGGCACGGGCTGCTGGTGGCGGGCGGCGCGGCGGGCTGGGGCCTGGCGATCGCGGGCGCGGGCTGGTCCGGGAACGTGTGGCTGGTGCTGCTGTGCCTGGCGGTGGCGGGCGCGGGCGACATGCTGAGCGGGCTGGGGCGCGCGACGATCTGGAACCAGACGATCCCGGAGGAGCTGCGGGGCCGGCTGGCGGGCATCGAGGTGCTGTCTTACAGCGTGGGGCCGCAGCTGGGGCAGGTGCGGGCCGGGGTGATGGCCGGCTGGACGGGGACCCGCACCGCCGTGTGGGCGGGCGGCGCGGCCTGTGTGGCGTCGGTGGGGCTGCTGTGCGTGGCGCTGCCGAAGCTGCTGCGGTACGACTCCGCCACGGACGAGGACGCGCTGCGCCGCAAGGCGCAGCAGGAGGCGGCGGCGGCCGGGAGCGCCTGAGCGGTCCCGGCCGCGCGGGGTGGTGCCGGCCGTCAGTCCCTGCCGTCCTCCGGGCGGGGCGCGTCGTGCCAGCGGGGGTCGGTCTCCCACTCCAGGTTGCGCTCCCGGGCGGTCTCCATGGCGTGGGCCGCCTCCTCACGGGTGGCGTAGGGGCCGAATCGGTTCTTCGCCGGGCATTCCGGCCCTTCCTCGACCTTCTTGTGCTCCAGGCAGTAGTACCACTCCCCCGCCTTGGCGGCCGGGCGCTTCTTGAACAGGGCCATGGTCGTCGGCTCCTTCCTTCGGGACCATGCTGCCCCAGACGCGGTCGTTAGACTCGCTGGCATGTCTGGCCAGTCGCTTCTCGTTCCGGGGGAGCTCTCCCCCGCCCGCTCCGTCCCCGGCTCGATCCGCCGCCCCGAGTACGTCGGGAAGCCCGCACCCGCCCCGTACACGGGGCCGGAGGTGCAGGATTCCGACACGATCGAACGGATGCGGATCGCCGGCCGCATCGCCGCGCAGGCGATGGAGGAGGCCGCCAAGCACATCGCCCCGGGTGTCACCACCGACCAGCTCGACCGGGTCGCGCACGAGTTCATGTGCGACCACGGCGCCTATCCGTCCACGCTGGGCTACCGCGGCTTCCCGAAGTCCCTGTGCGCCTCGGTCAACGAGGTCATCTGCCACGGCATCCCGGACTCGACCGTCCTGCGCGACGGCGACATCGTGAACCTGGACGTGACGGCGTACATCGGCGGCGTCCACGGCGACAACAACGCCACCTACCTGTGCGGCGACGTCGACGAGGAGTCGCGGCTGCTCGTGGAGCGCACCCGGGAGGCGTTGAACCGGGCGATCAAGGCGGTGAAGCCGGGCCGGCAGATCAACATCATCGGCCGGGTCATCGAGTCGTACGCCAAGCGCTTCGGGTACGGCGTCGTGCGGGACTTCACCGGGCACGGCATCAACACGTCGTTCCACTCCGGCCTGATCGTGCCGCACTACGACTCGCCCCACCACACCACCGTCATCCAGCCCGGCATGACCTTCACGATCGAGCCGATGCTGACGCTGGGCACCCACGAGTACGACATGTGGGAGGACGGCTGGACCGTGGTGACGAAGGACCGCAAGCGGACCGCGCAGTTCGAGCACACGCTGGTGGTGACCGAGACGGGGGCGGACATCCTCACGCTTCCCTGACGCCTCCCTGACGCCTCCCCGGCGTTTCCCGGACCTCGCCGGGCTTACGTTCCGCCGACGGTCCAGGGGGTACATCTTTACCGACAGGTCGTCGGGAACCAGTTGACTTAGGTAAGCCTAACTTGGCACGATCGGTCTGCTGGTTCCCGCCCCATCGGTCCCGGAGGCACGCCTTGGACACCCCCTTCTCCACCGTCATCCGCACGGCCTCGCACGAGCAGCACACGGAGGCGGAGACCTCGTCCTTCATGAGCGACCTCCTCGGCGGGCGGCTCGGCGTCGACGCGTACGCCCGCTACACCGAGCAGCTGTGGTTCGTGTACCGGGCACTGGAGGACGGTGCGGAGGCGCTGCGCGAGGACCCGGTCGCCGGGCCGTTCATCCGGCCCGAGCTCTTCCGCACGGCCGCCCTGGAGGCGGACCTCGCCCATCTGCGCGGCCCGGAGTGGCGCGCCGGCGCGACGGCGCTGCCGGCCACCGAGGCGTACGCGGCGCGGGTCGCCGAGTGCGCCCGCGACTGGCCCGCCGGGTACGTCGCCCACCACTACACCCGCTACCTGGGCGACCTGTCGGGCGGTCAGATCATCCGCGACAAGGCCGAGCGGACCTGGGGCTTCGCCCGCAAGGGCGACGGCGTGCGGTTCTACGTCTTCGACGCGATCGGCAACCCGGCCGCGTTCAAGCGGGCCTACCGCGAACTCCTCGACGGGGTGAACGCGGACGACCTGGAGAAGCAGCGGATCGTCGACGAGTGCAAGCGGGCCTTCGCCTTCAACACGGCCGTCTTCCGCGAGCTGGGCGGCGAGTTCCCGCTCAGCGCGTGACCCCGCCGGAGGCTCCGGTCACCTGATCCTTCTCGGGGCCGCCGCTCAGCGCAGCAGCGTCCCTTCCAGGCGGACCCGTCCGCCCAGCTCCACGATGCCACCGGGGCCGGGGGCGGTCAGCAGCTGCGACCCCCGGCCCTGCGTGATGTTCAGGGCCCGGCCCAGTCCGGCCGTCAGCAGCAGCGCCGCCGCGCCGGTGGCCTCGTCCTCGTCGATGCCGTCGCCCCGGCCGGGGAAGGCGCGCGCCCGGATCCGCCCGGCCGCCTCCTCCTCCCACGCCCACGCGTAGACCCACTCCCCCGGCGGCGGCACCTCCAGCGCCTCCACCTCGGCGGCGGAGCCGTACTGGCGCAGGGTGCGCGGCGGCGCCCATTCGGCGCGGGCCTCGATCCAGGTGAACTCGCCGTCGCCGCGCACCCACACCTCGCCGGCGGGCGGGTGGACGACCTCCAGGTCGAGCAGCCAGGCGGCGCCGACGAGCGGGTGCCCGGCGAAGGGCAGGCGCACTCCGGGCGTGTAGATGTCGACGACGCCGCGCTCCGGGTCGTCGACGAACACGGTCTCGCTGAAGCCGAGTTCCTTCGCGAGCGCCTGCCGGGACGCCTCGTCCGGGTGGGTGCGCCCGTCGCGCACGACCCCGAGGGCGTTGCCGTGGCGGCCGTCGCCCGCGCAGAAGACCCGCAGGACGTCGATCTCGGTGCCGGTCGCGCCAGTCGTGTTCATGGCGGAATTGAACCATCCGGGGGCAGGCGACAGGGCCGCGCCTCCGTTTCCGGGGGTGCGGCCCTGTCGGGGTGGGGGGTGGCGGTCCGTGGGGGCGGCCGGCGCCGCGGGTCAGCTCTCTGCGGCTCCGGTACGGCGGCGGGCCGCGACGACGACGGCACCTCCGGCGGCGACGATCAGCGCGGCGGCGCCCGCGAGCACGCCGGTCGGGGCGGAGGAGCCAGTGGCGGCGAGCGCGCCTGCCCCGCCGCCGACGCTCCCGGCCCCGCTGACCGCGCCCGCGCCTCCGACGGTGCCGGCACCGGTCGAGCCCGTGCCCGCGCCGTCCGAGCCGCCCGTGGTGCCGGAGCCCGTCGTGCCGGTGCCGGTCGCGCCGGTGCCGGCGGACGCGGCCGTACCGGGGGTGGCCGGCGGGAGGGTGGCGTCCGCGCCGAGGGCGAGGGCGAGGGAGACGGTCACCGGGTCGAGGGCGAGGCCCGCGTCGTAGTACGAGGCGCCGCCGGGGGCGGAGAAGAGGGCGGCGCCCTCGGCCGTCAGCTTCGCCGGGAGGGCGGCGAGGGTGACGACCTCGTCCTTCGCGGTCCAGTCGGCCTTCGCCAGGTCGAGCGCGGCGAACCGCACGCCCTTCCGCGTGCCGGAGGCGGTGGTGACGTCGGCGGTGAGGGTGCCGGCGGTGCCGTCGGCGGTGAGCTTCAGGCCGCTGATCCGCCAGTCGATGCCGTGCGCGGCGCAGACGAAGTCGACGCGGCCGGTGAAGGAGGCGGTGAGGGTGCGGGCGTCGGCGTCGAGCACGGCCTCGTCCACCGGGAAGGCGTACGCGGAGCCGGCGGCCGTCGCTCCGGCGGCCGGGGTGACGGTGCCGCCGCAGCGCTCGTCCACGTACTCCCGCCAGCGCTCCAGGACGCCCCAGGTCAGCCGCCCGGCGACGACGCCGGCCGGGTCCTCGGCGGGGGCGGTCGCGGGGGCCGTGGCGGGAGGCGCGGTGGTCGGGGCCGTGGTGGCGGTGGTGGTCGGGGACGGGGCGGTGGTGGTCGGCGCGGGGGTCGTGGGTGCGGTGGTGGGTGCGGTCGTGGGCGCCGTGGTGGGAGGGGTCGTGGGCGGGGTGGTCGGGGGTGTGGTCGGCGGGGTCGTGGGCGGAGTGGTCGGACGGGCGCCGGCCTTCACGGTGAGGGTGGCGGGGTCGAGGGCGTCGCCCTTCTTGTAGAAGCCGGCGAAGGCGGCGGCGCCGTCCTCGGTGAGCCGGGCCGGTATGTCCTTGAAGACCATCGCGCCGCCCGCGCCCTGGCCGGGGCGGACGCCGGTCATGTCGAGCGCGGCGAAGGAGACGTCGTCGCGGGTGGTGACGGAGCCGTCCTTCTCCTTGGTGACGACGTCGGCGGTGATCTCGCCGGTGGGCGCGGCGGAGCCGGCGGTGCGGAGCCGCACGTCGGAGATCCGGATGTCGAGCGCGCCGTCGTGGGCCTCGAAGCGGACGCCGCCCTGGAAGGCGGTGGCGGTGGCGTGGGTCGCCGTGTCGTAACTGCCGGTGCCGCCGGGGAAGGTGAAGACGCCGTTGCCGGGGGCCTGGGTCGCGCCGCCCTCCAGGGTGGTCCTCCCCTTGGCGAAGGGCTGCGCGAGGTACGAGCGGAAGGACTGCTTGACGCCCCAGTCCAGGGTGCCGTCCACGAGCGGGACCGGCGGGGCGGGGGTGTCGGCGGCGGCTGCGGGCAGCGCGAGGGTCAGGGCGCCGGCGCCCAGGGCGGCGGCCGTGGTGACGGCGGCGGCCAGCGTGACGGGGCGGCGCATGCGGATGGCCATGTCGGGGGTCTCTCCTCGGCGGGAACGGGGGGTGGCGCAGGGGCACTTGCGGTGGGTCCGTCGGACGGACCGGTCGGGGTGACCGGCCGGAAGGACCGGTCGGGTGATCAGTCGGTGGGGCCGGCCGCGCGGGCGGCGCGGCGGCGGCGCAGGAGGGCGTACGCGGCGACGGCGGCGGCCAGGAGGCCCGCGCCGGCGGCGGCGTAGACGCCGGCGGACGTGCCGGAGTCCGCGGGCGCCGCCACGGGCGCGGCGGAGGCCGGCGGGGTGGCGGGCGCGGACGGGGTGGGCGCGGCGGTGGGGGCGCTGCCGAGGTCGGGGAGGGCGGGGAGCGCGGCGGCCGGGTCGACAGAGACGGCGAGGGAGACCGGGTCCATCGCGGTGCCCGCCCGGTACATCCCGCCGAAGGCGCGGGCGCCTTGCTCGGTGAGGACGGCGGGCGCCTCGGTGACGGCGGCGAGTCCGTTCTCCGGGACGAGGCCGCGCGCGGCGAAGGTCACGAGGGGCACGTCCCGTTCGGTCCTCCCGGCGCTGGTGACGTCGGCGACGAGGGTGCCCGTGCCGCCGGCCACCTTCACGGTGACGCCGGCGAGGGTGAGGTCCAGGTGGCTGCCGGTGAAGCGGACGCTCCCGGTGAAGGCGGCGTCGAGGGTGCCGGTCCGGGGGTCGTACGCGCCGGTGCCGGACGGGAAGCGGAAGAGCGCTCCGCCGTCCTGGGCGCCGCCGGAGAGCGTCCACTTCCCCCGGGCGACGGTGCCGGTGACGTACTCGCGGAAGGTGCGGCGGACGCCCCAGTCGACGGCGGCGGTCCTCAGGGCGGGGGCGGCGGTGGCGAACGCCTTGGGCTTTGGCCGCGAACCGGGGGTGGTGGAGGGCGACTTGGCGGTGGGTGCGGCCGGTACGTCGACGGTGAGGCTGATCGGGTCGAGCGCGGTGCCGGCCGGGTAGTAGCCGGCGAAGGCGGCGGCGCCCTGGGCGGTGAGGGTGGCGGGGACGTTCGCGAGGGAGACGGAGCCGGTGCCGCCGCGCATGTCGAGGCCGCCGAGGTCCAGGGTGGCGAGCGGCACCTGGGTCCGGACGGTCGTGCGTCCGGTGCCCTTGGCCTTGCTCGTCATGTCGGCGTAGAGGGTGCCGGTGCCGTTCCGGACGCGGACGCGGGGGCTGCCGAGGGTGAGGTCGAGTTCGTTCGTGCCGTCGGCCTTGCGGTGTCCGGTGAAGCGGACGCCGCCGCCGAAGGCGGCCTCGAAGGCGCCGGTGGCGGGGTCGTACGCGCCCTGGGCGGAGTGGAAGCGGTACTGGGCGCCGACCGTGGCGGCGCCGCCGGTGAGGTTCCAGCTGCCCTGGGCGATGGGCCCGGTGACGTAGCTCTGGAAGGAGGACTTGATGCCCCAGTCGAGCCGGCCGCCGCGCACCGGGCTGCTCTCCGCCTGCGCGGCGACGGCCGGCACAAGGGCGGCGAGCAGCGCGGCGAGGAGCGTGGCGACGAGGGCCGGGACCCGTGCGCGGCAGGGTCGGGACAGCGGCATGGAGCACCCCTCCGAGGGCTGGCGACTTAGGTAAGGCTAACCTAAGCTACATCCAGCCCGGGGCGGAACCCTTCCCGCCGGACACCGGGCGACGACCCTCGAAGCGGAACGACAGGACGGTGTCCGGTGCGCAGAACTCGCCTCGCGGGAGCGCTGACAGCAGTGATCGCCCTCGCCCTCACGGCGACCGGGTGCGGAGGCGCGAGCACCTCCGGCGCCCGGTCCGCCCCCGCGGCCGGCACCACGGCCGCCGCGCCGGCCGACCGGGTCGAACCGCTCCCCTCCCCCGCCTCCCCCCGGCTCCCCGTCACCGTGGCCTCCGCCGACGGCCGCAAGGTCACCGTCGGCTCCGCCGACCGGATCGTGCCGCTCAGCGGCTCGCTCAGCGAGATCGTCTTCACCCTCGGCCTCGGCGACCGCGTGGTGGCCCGCGACGTCACCGCCACCTTCGAACAGGCCGCGGACCTCCCGGTGGTGACCCGCGCCCACGACGTCTCCGCCGAGAGCGTCCTCTCCCTGCGGCCCACCCTCGTGCTCGCCGAGTCGACCACCGGCCCCGCCGAGGCCGTCGCCCAGATCCGCGACGCGGGCGTCCCGCTGGTCGTCGTCCCGCCCGCGCAGGACCTCGGCGACATCGGCCCCCGCATCGACGACGTCGCCGCCGCGCTCGGCGTGCCCGCCGCCGGCACCGAACTGCGCGAGCGGACCGACCGGAGGCTCGACGCCGTACGGAAGAAGATCCCGGCCCACGCGGACCGGCCGCGCGTCGCCTTCCTCTACCTGCGCGGCTCCGCCGCCGTCTACCTGCTCGGCGGCGCCGCGTCCGGGGCGAGTTCGCTCCTGGAGGCCGCCGGGGCCGTCGACGCGGGCAAGGAGTCCGGTCTGACGAAGGACTTCACCCCCGTCACCAGCGAGGCGCTCGCCGCGGCGGCGCCGGACGCCCTCCTCGTCATGACCAAAGGGCTCCAGTCGGTCGGCGGCGTCGACGGACTGGTGAAGATCCCCGGCGTCGCCGAGACCCCGGCCGGCGCCGACCGCCGGATCGTCTCCGTCGACGACGGCGTGCTGCTCACCTACGGGCCCCGCACCGACCAGGTGCTCGCCTCGCTCGTCGCCCAGCTGTACGGGACCGGCCGGTGACGGCGCTCCAGGAACGGGCCGTCCTCCCGGACCCTCGGGCCGCCGCCCCCCGCCGGGGCCGGGCCGCGCTGCTCACCGGCGGGCTGCTCGCCGCGCTCCTGCTGCTCGCCCTGCTGTCGGCCGGCGTCGGCGCGTACGGCATCCCGCTCGGCGACGTCCTCGCCTCCGTCCAGCACCGGCTCGGCCTCGGCGGGCACGCGCTCGACCGGACCGCCGAGAGCGTGCTCTGGAACATCCGGCTGCCCCGGGTGGTGCTCGCCGTCCTCGTCGGCGCGTCCCTCGGCTGCGCGGGCGCCCTGATGCAGGGCGTCTTCGGCAACCCGCTGGCCGAACCCGGCGTCATCGGCGTCTCGTCCGGCGCCGCCGTCGGCGCGGTCGGCGCCATCGTGCTCGGCGCCGGCTTCCTCGGCACCTGGACGGTCAGCGTCTTCGCCTTCGCGGGCGGGCTCGTCACCGTGGTGCTCGTGTACGCGATGTCCCGCTCGGGCGGCCGGACCGAGGTCGTCACCCTGATCCTCACCGGCATCGCGGTCACCGCCTTCGCGGGCGCCCTCATCGGGCTCCTCGTCTTCTTCGCGGACAACGCCCAGATCAGCCAGATCACCTTCTGGCAGCTGGGCTCGCTGGCGCAGGCCACCTGGCCGAAGGTGCTCGCCGTGCTGCCGTGCGCGCTGCTCGGCCTGGCCGTCGCCCCGCTGTACGCCCGCCGGCTCGACCTGCTCGCGCTCGGCGAGCGGCCCGCCCGGCACCTGGGCGTGGACGTGGAGCGGCTGCGGATCGCGCTCATCCTCGTGGTGGCGCTGCTGACGGCGGCGGCGGTCGCGGTCTCCGGCATCGTGGCCTTCGTCGGCCTGGTCGTCCCGCACGTGCTGCGGATGGCGAACGGCCCCGGACACCGCTTCCTCGTCCCCGGCAGCGCGCTCGGCGGGGCGGTCGCGCTCACTGCCGGCGACCTGGCGGCCCGCACCGTCGCGGCACCCGCCGAACTCCCCCTGGGCGTCCTCACCGCCCTCGTCGGCAGCCCGTTCTTCTTCTGGCTGCTGCGCAGGACCCGTCGCAGGCAAGGTGGTTGGGCATGAGCGGGGTGACCGGTGTGTTCCGGAGGCGTCCGCGCGCGCTGCCCGCGCCCGTGGCGCCCGGCGGGCTCGCCGCCGAGGCCGACGGCGTGACGGTGGCGCGGGGGCGGTGGGCCGTCCTCGACGGGGCCCGGATCGGGGTGCGCGCCGGCGAGGTGCTGGCCCTGGTGGGGCCCAACGGGGCCGGGAAGTCGACCCTGCTGTCCGTGCTCGCCGGCGACCTGGCGCCCGCGGCGGGGACGGTACGGATCGGGGGCCGGACCGCCGCCGAGTGGACCGCGCCCGAACTGGCGCTGCGCCGGGCGGTCCTGCCGCAGACGGCCGAGCTGTCCTTCCCGTTCCCGGTGGCGGAGGTGGTCCGGATGGGCCGGGCCCCGTGGGCGGGGACCGCGCGGGAGGCGGAGGACGGCGCGGCGGTCGCGGAGGCGATGGCCGCGACCGAGGTGACGGAGTTCGCCGCCCGCCCGTTCTCCGCGCTCTCCGGCGGGGAGCGGGCCCGGGTGGCGCTCGCCCGGGTGCTCGCCCAGCGGACCGGGCTGCTGCTGCTCGACGAGCCGACGGCCGCGCTCGACCTGCGCCACCAGCAACTGGTGCTGCGGGTCTGCCGGGAGCGGGCGGCGGCCGGGGACGCGGTGGTGGTCGTCCTGCACGACCTGGGGCTCGCGGCGGCGCACGCGGACCGGGTGGGGATCGTGCACGGGGGCGGGGTGGCCGCCGAAGGGCCGCCCGCCGAGGTGTTCGGCGAGGAGCTGCTGAGCCGGGTCTACCGGCAGCCGGTGGAGGTCTTCCCGCACCCGCGGACCGGCGTCCCGCAGGTCGTCCCGCGCCGGGACGCCGCACCCGCGGGACCCGGCCCCGAGACCCCCGCCTGACCTGTCCGCCGCGTCCCGGCCGGCCCTCGCCCCGGCCCGTACGCCGCGGCCCGACGGTCCCTCAGGTCACGGTGTGGGCGCTGTATCCGGTCCCGGCGCCCGCCGTCCCGCCCGCCCCGATAGGGTCGGGTCCGTCCGTGCGCGTGGAGAAGCAGAAGGCGACCGATGAGAAGGCTGAGGCTGGAGCGGCAGACCCGGCGGTCCGGGGTACGGCGGGGGCGGCGGCCCGCGGGGGCCCTGGCGTCCGCCGCCGCGGCGACCGTGCTGGCGCTGACGGCGAGCGGCTGTGTGACCGTCCACGGCGAGACGGCGGTGGTGCCGGGCGCGACCGCCGAGGAGGCGTCGGCGGCGCTGGCCGGTTTCGTCACCGCGTTCAACCGGGCCGACAAGGCCAACGACCCGAAGCTGGACGCCGCGCAGGTGACCGGCCCGCTCGGGGCGATCAACCAGGCCGGGCTGAAGTCGAAGTCGGTGACCCAGCCGGAGGGCAATCCGGACCACACGCCGCTGGAGCTGCGCGACCCCCGCTTCCTGGTCCCCCGGAAGGCGGGCTGGCCGCGCTGGTTCGTCGCCGACACCGACTCCAACCGGGACGACGGCACGCACGGGGCGGACAACCGCTGGCTGGTCGCCTTCGTCCGCAACGGCCCGGACCAGGACTGGAAGGCCGCCCATCTGGTGATCCTCGGCCGGGACGAGGTGCCCGAGTTCGCCGAGGCGGACGGCGGCCTGGTGGCGGTGGACACCGGCTCGGACGCGCTGGCGGTCGCCCCCGGCGAGCTGAGCGAGCGGTACGCCGCGTATCTGAAGGACGGCGGCGAGAGCCCGTTCGCGGCCGGCGCGCACACCACCGGGTGGCGCGAGGAGCGGGCCCGTACCGCCCGGCGGCCGGGGCTGGCGACCCAGTTCCTCGACCGGGCCGCCGACGGGGGCGACTTCACGCCGCTGGCGCTCGGCACCCAGGACGGCGGGGCGCTGGTCTTCTTCGCCAGCCGCCACTTCGAGCGGCAGACCACCTCGCCCGGCTACCGGCCCAAGCTGGGCCCGGATCTGCGGGCCCTGATGAAGGGCGAGATCGTGAACACGGTGACCAAGGAGTGGGTGTCCAGCCAGGTCGTCCTGGTGAAGCCGGCGGGCGCGGAACGCGACGCGGTCACCTTCGCGGGCCGGCTCCAGGGCGTGGTGGCCGTCGAGGGCTCGTGACCCCCGGGCGGCGGGTCAGCGGGTGAGGGGCCAGGCGATCTCGTGGGCCCCGTGCCCGTCCCCGCCGTCCCGCTCGGCGGCGTGCCGGGCGCAGGCGTCGGTGAGGGCTTCCAGCAGGTTCAGCGGGTCGGGCAGGGCGTGTTCGGGGCCGCGGACCCAGCCGACGACGGGGTGGTCGTCCTCGTCACCGGGGAGCCGGGCGGGCGGGACGAGGACGTAGCTGCCGCGGCAGTGCCAGCGCAGGCCGGGATGCTCGTCCATGGTCTCGGGATGGCAGTCCAGCTCGCAGGGCCACCACTCGTCCTCGTCCTCGGGGGTGCCGCGGGTGGCGGTGAAGAAGAGCATCCGGCCGCCGTCGCCGGTGCTGTCCGGGGACTCGGCGACCGGTCCGACGTCGACGCCCTCGGCGAGCAGCCGCTCCAGGGCGGCGCGGCCGGCGGCCAGCGGCACGTCGAGGACGTCGTGGACCATGCCGGTGGCGGTGACGAAGTTGGCCCGGGGCTCGTTCCGCGCCCAGCGCTCGATCTGCGCGCGGTCGGTGGTCGACTGGGTCTGCCAGGCGAAGGAGACCGGGTGCCGGCCCGGGGTGGGACAGCCGATCCGCTCACAGGAGCAGCTGTAGCCGACGGGGTACGCGGCGGGGGCCAGGGGCAGTCCGGCGGCGGCGACGGCCAGGAGCAGGGTCTCGCGGGTGTTGCCGTCGTCGGCCGCGGTCCGTTTCGGACGCCTGCGCAGCCACTGTGCGAGTTTGCCCTCCGTGCCGCGGTAGCGGCCGATCCCGTCGCCCATCTATCCCCTCACACCTCATGCTCGCCCGGTCGGCTCTGCCCATGGTCCCACCATCCTGCTCCCCGGGTGACCGGAGTGGGGAACCCGGGGTCGGTGACGACGCTCACGCTTCCCGGGGGCGGGGGGCGAGGCCGCGGAGGGCGGCGTCGACGAGGGCGTCGGCGTAGGCGTGGGTGAGGGGGCCGGTGCGGTGCAGCCAGCGGTGGTGGAGCGGGCCGACGAGCAGTTCGGTGGCGAGCCGCGGGTCGACGGCCGGGTCCGCCTGGCCGGCGGCCTGGGCGGCCTCGACGCGGCGGGCGAAGACGGCGAGCTGGGGTTCGAGCAGGGCGGCGGTGAGGCGGGCGCCGAGCTCGGGGTCGGTGGAGCCCTCGGCGGCGAGCGCGCGGGTGGGGGCGTCGTAGCGGGGGTCGTTCAGCTCGTCGACGGTGGCGCGCAGGACGAGCCGGAGGTCGGCGGCGAGGTCGCCGGTGTCGGGGAGCTCCGTCTGTCCGGGTTCGGCGCCGGCGGCCTCGGCGGCGCGGGCGGCGAGGTCGAGGTGGGCGTCGAGGAGGACGGCCGCCTTCGACGGCCACCAGCGGTAGATGGTCTGCTTGCCGACGCCGGCGCGGGCGGCGATGCCCTCGATGGTGGTCTTCGCGTAGCCGTGCTCGGTGACGAGGGCGAGGGCGGCGTCGAAGATGGCGCGGCGGGAGCGCTCGCTGCGGCGGGAGGCGTCGGGGGCCTTGGACTCGGGCATGGCGGCTACGCTACCACCGCGCGAGACGCCCCGTCTCGCCTCCTCCGGCGCCGGGACTCGACCGGGTGTGCGGGGGACGAACCACCCGAACGGTCCACTGCGCGCGGGCCGCCGAGAGCGGACCATGGCTCCACCGATCCACGGCCCGCCCCGCGGGCCGCCGTCCGTGAGGAGGCCCCATTGCGCCCCACTCCGCGCGAGTCCTCGCCCCGCCGCTACCTGATGTGCCCACCCGCGCACTTCTCGGTGACGTACTCCATCAACCCGTGGATGGACCCGGCGAAGCCCGTCGACCTGCCGCTCGCCGTCGCCCAGTGGGAGGACCTCCGGGACCGCTACCGGGCCCTCGGGCACACCGTGGAACTCCTCACCCCCGATCCGGTCCTGCCCGACATGGTGTTCGCCGCGAACGGCGCGACCGTCGTCGGCGGGCGGGTCCTCGGCGCCCGCTTCGCCTACCCCGAGCGGGCCGCGGAGGCCGACGCGCACCTCGACTGGTTCCGCCGCAACGGCTGGGCAGAGGAGGACCTGTGCGTGCCGCGGCACGTCAACGAGGGCGAGGGCGACTTCGCCGTCACCGCCTCCTGGATCCTGGCCGGCAGCGGCTTCCGCTCCAGCCCGCTCGCGCAGGGCGAGGCGCAGGAGTTCTTCGGCCGGCCGGTGATCGGACTGGAGCTGGTGGACCCGCGCTACTACCACCTGGACACGGCGCTGTGCGTCCTCGACGACGCGGCCGACGAGATCATGTACTTCCCCGACGCCTTCTCCCCCGGCAGCCGGGCCGTCCTCGCCCGGCTCTTCCCCGGCGCGCTGAGGGCGACCGCAGAGGACGCGGCGGCGCTCGGGCTGAACGCGGTCAGCGACGGCCGGCACGTCCTGCTGCCGCAGACCGCCACCGGCCTCTTCGGCCCGCTCCGCGAGCGCGGCTTCGAGCCGATCGGGATGGACCTCGGCGAACTCCTCAAGGGCGGCGGCAGCGTGAAGTGCTGCACCCAGGAGCTGCGCCCCTAGCCCTCGCCGGGGGTCTCGTCGGCCGGGGGCCAGGAGTCGCCCCACTCGACGTCACGGGCCCGCTTGTACAGGGGTCCGTGGCGCTTGGTGACGGTCGCCCGCTCCAGGCCCGCGGGGGCGCAGAGGTCCAGCAGCACCAGGCCCTTGCGGATCTGCGGCCTGCGGGTGACGCGGGCGGGCGCCGGGGTCACCGGGAACCGGACGGCGGCCACGTACGCGTACTTCTCGTCCTCGTACGGCAGCGAGCCGCCCTTCACCTTGCGGTGCAGCGAGGAGCGGCTGACCCGGGCCGCGAAGTGGCACCAGTCGGTGCCCGGCACGATCGGGCAGGCGCCGCTGTGCGGGCAGGGCGCGGCGACCGTGAAACCGGCCTCGACCAGCACGGACCGGGCGGCGATGATCCGCTCGTAGCCGTCCGGCGTACCCGGCTCGACGATCACGACGGCGCCGCGGGCGGCCCGGGCCGCCTCGGCGACGAGCGCCGCCCGGTCGGCCTCGGTCAGCTCCTTCAGCACGTACGAGACGGTGACCAGGTCCGTCTCGTCGAGCCGCAGCGCGGTGCCGACGCGCTCGCGCCGCCACTCGGCGTCCAGCACCCCGGCGGCCAGCTCGCGGCCGAGGGCGAGCGCGGGCTCGGCCCAGTCCAGGACGGTGGTGCGCGGCGGGGCCCCGTCCCACGCCTCGGCGACCGCCCAGGTCGCGGCGCCGGTCCCGCCGCCGATGTCCGTGTGGCGCTCCGGCACCCATGCCGGGGCGGCGTCCCGCAGCGCCGCCAGCGCGCCCCGGGCGGCCTCGAAGGTCGCGGGCATCCGGTACGCCGCGTACGCGACCACGTCGGAGCGGTCCCGCAGCACGGGCGCGTCGGTCGGGGTCGTGCCCCGGTAGTGCGCGATCAGCCGCTCCACGGCCTTGGCCGCCTGCGCGGCGGGCAGTCCGTCGAGCCGCCCGGCGAGGGCGGCGCGCAGGGATTCGGCAGAAGCGGCGTTTCTCTCCACCGAGCCAGTCTAGGCGGGCCGCGGCCGGGTTCAGGCGGCCGTGCGCCGGGGGCGGCAGAGGAGGAGGTGGCAGGCGAGCGCGGCGGCGGCGCAGACCAGCTGGACGACGGCCATCGGGACGGCCGTCCGCTCGCCCGCGATGCCGACCAGCGGCGAGGCCACCGCCCCGATCAGGAACGACGAGGTCCCGAGCAGCGCGGACGCCGACCCCGCCGCGTGCGGCGTCCGCATCAGCGCCTGCGCGTTGGTGTTCGGCATCGCGAGGCCCATCGCGGACATGAGGACGAACAGGCCCGCCGCGACCGGCACGAGGCCGACCTCCCCGAAGACGCCGGACGTCATCAGCAGCAGCGCCACCGAGGCGAGCAGGATGACGGTGAGGCCCCAGCCGAGGGCCTTGTCGAGGCTGACGCGTCCGACGAGCAGCTTGCCGTTGATCTGGCCGACGGCGACGAGGCCGATGGAGTTGAGCCCGAAGAGGAGGCTGAAGGTCTGCGGGGAGGCGCCGTAGATCTCCTGGACGACGAACGGCGACGCCGAGATGTAGGCGAAGAGCGCCGCGAAGGCGAGGCCGCCGGCCAGCATGTAGCCGGTGAAGACGCGGTCGGCGAGCAGTCCGCGCATGGTGCGCAGGGCGTCCCCGACGCCGCCCTCGTGGCGCCGCTCCGGCGGCAGCGTCTCGTGCAGGAAGCGCCAGACGACGACGGTGAGGAGGACGCCGATGACGGCGAGGACGTGGAAGACGCCCCGCCAGTCGGTGATCCGCAGGATCTGCCCGCCGATGAGCGGCGCGATGACCGGCGCGACGCCGGAGATCAGCATCAGGGTGGAGAAGAACCGGGCCATCTCGACGCCGTCGTACAGGTCGCGGACGACGGCCCGGGCGATGACGATGCCGGCCGCTCCGGCGAGCCCCTGGAGGAGCCGGAAGGCGATGAGGAGTTCGGCGGTGGGCGCGAAGGCGCAGACCGCGGTGGCGAGGACGTAGACGACCATGCCGGCGAGGAGCGGCCGGCGGCGGCCCCACCTGTCGCTCATGGGGCCGACGACGAGCTGGCCGAGGGCCATGCCGGCGAGGCAGGCGGTGAGGGTCAGCTGGACGGTGGCGGCGGGGGCGGTCAGCGAGCGGGTGACCTCCGGCAGCGCCGGCAGGTACATGTCCATGGACAGCGGCGGGAGGGCGGTGAGGCCGCCGAGCACGAGGGTGACGAGGAGTCCGGCCCGCCGGGCGGCGGGCACGGCGGGCGCCGTTCCGGTTATGTGTCCTGGGGTGGTGGTCTGGCCGCTCTCCGGCATCACTGCTCCGTTTCGTTGAATCCTTGCCTATGCTCTCAGCTCGGCGGGGCGATCGGATCGAGACCCTTGGGGTGGACGGGCATATGGGCGACGTGGTGCGGTGGGGCGTTCTCGCGACGGGCGGGATAGCCGAGCGTTTCGTGACGGACCTGGCGGGGGTGGACGGCGCCGAGGCGGTGGCGGTGGCGTCCCGTTCGGAGGCGTCGGCGCGGGCCTTCGCGGACCGGTTCGGGATCGCGCGGGCGTACGGCGGCTGGGACGGCCTCTTCGCCGACCCCGAGGTGGACGTGGTGTACGTGGCGACCCCGCACCACGCGCACCGGGAGGCCGCGGGCCGGGCCCTGGAGGCGGGCAAGGCGGTCCTCTGCGAGAAGGCGTTCACGCTGAACGCCCAGGAGGCCGCGGAGCTGGTCGGCCTCGCCCGGGACCGCGGCCTCTTCCTCATGGAGGCCATGTGGATGTACTGCAACCCGCTGATCCGGCGGCTCGCCGAGCTGGTCCGGGACGGCGCGGTCGGCGAGGTGCGGACCGTGCAGGCCGACTTCGGCCTCGCGGGCCCCTTCGACGCCGGCCACCGGCTGCGCGACCCGGCCGTCGGCGGCGGCGCCCTGCTGGACCTCGGCGTCTACCCGGTGGCGTTCGCGCAGCTGCTGCTCGGCGAGCCGGACTCGGTGCAGGCGCACGCGCGGCTCTCGCCGGAGGGCGTCGACCTCAGCACCGGCATGCTGCTCGGCTGGTCGGACCGGGGCGCCACCGCGCTGCTGTCCTGCTCGATCGAGGCCGACACCCCGCTGACCGCCACGGTGACCGGCACCGAGGGCCGGATCGACGTGCCGCGCGGCTTCTTCGCCCCGGAGCGGTTCACCCTCACCCGGAACGGCGCCGAGCCGGAGGAGTTCACCCACACCGACGACCCGCACTCGCTGCGGCACGAGGCCGCCGAGGTGACCCGCTGCCTGCGCGCCGGCGCGACGGAGTCGCCGCTGGTGCCGCTGGACGGCACCCTCGCCGTGATGCGGACGCTCGACGCGGTGCGCGACCGCGTCGGCGTCCGCTACCCCTCCGAACTGGCCGCTACGCCGGTGTGAGACCGGGGTTGCCCGCCTCCGTCACGAAGGAGCCGGCGGTGGTGACCGGCGCGCCCGGCGTCGTCACGTACGGGACCGTGCGGAAGTCGGCGCGGGCGCGCTCCTCCGCGAGCGTCACCGTGACGTAGCCGCGCCGCCCGTTGAAGAACCTCAGGTGCGGGTTGGCCTGCGTCAGCCGGTCGTAGTTCGACGGGCGGTCGGCGCCGTCCTTGCCGCTGGCGATCGAGGTCGCGACGATCTCGGTGCCGACGGTCCGGGAGCCGGGGTCGCGGTAGTCGGCCTTGAGGTCGAAGCCGTAGCCGACGTGCACGTCGCCGGTGAGCACCATCAGGTTCTCCACCCCGGCGGACTCGGCGCCCGCGAGGATCCGCGCGCGGGACGCCGGGTAGCCGTCCCAGGAGTCCATGGACAGCTTGAAGTCGGCGGTGGGCCGGTCCCGCCGCTCGGCGAAGACGACCTGCTGCGGCAGCACGTTCCAGCGGGCGCGCGAGGCGCGCCAGCCGTCCAGGAGCCAGCGCTCCTGGGCGGCGCCGGTCATGGTGCGGGCCGGGTCCTCGGACAGCGGGCCCGGGACCTGCCAGCCGTCGCCGTACGCTTGGTCGGAGCGGTACTGGCGGGTGTCGAGGATGTCGAACTGGGCGAGCCGGCCGAAGGTCAGCCGCCGGTACAGCCGCATGTCCGGGCCCTCGGGCAGCTGGGGCGCGCGCAGCGGCTGGTGCTCCCAGTAGGCGCGGTAGGCGGCGGCGCGGCGGAGCAGGAACTCCTCCGGCGGGACGGAGTTCTCGGGGACGCCGCCCGCGTAGTTGTTCTCGGTCTCGTGGTCGTCCCAGGTGACGACGAAGGGGTGCGCGGCGTGCGCGGCCCGCAGGTCCGGGTCCGTCTTGTAGAGGCCGTAGCGCAGCCGGTAGTCCTCCAGGGTGACCGTCTCGCGGTTGAAGACGGCCGGGAGGGTGCGGTCGGTGTAGGCGCGGGCGCCGCCGGTGGCGTTGACGGCGTACTCGTACAGGTAGTCGCCGAGGTGGAACACGACGTCCAGGTCCTCGTCGGCGAGGTGGCGGTACGCGGTGAAGTAGCCGTCGTGGTACGCCTGGCAGGAGACGGCGCCGAGCCGCAGCTCCGCCGGCCGCGCCCAGGGCGCGGGCGCGGTCCTGGTCCGGCCGACCGGGCTGGTCCACTGCCCGGCGCGGAACCGGTAGAAGTACTCCCGGCCGGGCTCCAGGTGCTCGACCTCCACGTGCACGGTGTGGCTGAACTCCGGGTGGGCGGTGGCCCGTCCGCGCCGCACGGGCCGGGCGAAGCGCTCGTCGCGGGCGAGCTCCCAGTGGACGGAGACGCGTTCGGCGGGCAGGCCGCCGCCGGGCTCGAAGGGGCGCGGCGCGAGCCGGGTCCACAGCAGCACGGAGCCGGGCTGCGGGTCGCCGGAGGCCACGCCCAGGGTGAACGGCTCCTCGGTGATGCGGCGGCCGTCCAGTTCGGCGGCGGCGGCCGTGCCGGCGGCCGGGAGCTGGGTGGCGAAGGCCAGCGCGGCGGCGGCTCCGGTCGCGGTGAGGAACCGGCGGCGGCCGAAGTGGCGTGCGGCGGCGCGGAGTTCCCCGCTGTGCTGCGGTACGGGTGTCATGTGCCCCTCCCCTGACGTGTGGTGTCCGCAGGTATTCGAGGGGGGCGGGGCGACATTCCCTTGTCGGGAACAGGTCATCCACGTGTCGGACGGATGAGTTCATGGGGCACGCGTCTCGCGTACGCTGCCCGGCCGGGAGCGACACGAGGCGGAAAGGCGGTTCGGCATGGGCGTCGCGGTGGTGACGGGAGCGGGTTCGGGCATCGGCCGGGAGGTGGCCCGGGCGCTCGCGGCGGCGGGCTGGTCGGTGGCCCTGGCGGGCCGGCGGCCCGGCCCCCTGGAGGAGACGGCCGCCGGCCTGGACGGGGCGCGGACGCTCCTCGCCCCGACGGACGTGACGTCGCCGGAGGAGGTGGCGGACCTCTTCGCGGCGGTGCGCGACCGCTTCGGCCGCGTCGACCTGCTCTTCAACAACGCGGGGACGTTCGCCGGCGGCGGCACCCCCGTCGAGGACCTGGCGCACGACACCTGGCGCGCGGTCGTCGACGTCAATCTGACGGGCGCCTTCCTCTGCGCCCAGGCGGCGTTCCGGGCGATGAAGGAGCAGTCCCCGCAGGGCGGCCGGATCATCAACAACGGCTCGATCTCCGCGCACGTGCCGCGCCCGCACTCGATCGCGTACACGGCCACCAAGCACGCCGTGACGGGCCTCACCAAGTCGCTGTCGCTGGACGGCCGCCCGTACCGGATCGCCTGCGGGCAGATCGACATCGGCAACGCCGCCACCGACATGACGGCCCGCATGCGGGACGGCATCCTCCAGGCCAACGGCGAGCTGGCGCCGGAACCGGTGATGGACGCCGCGGACGTCGCCGCGACCGTCGTCCACATGGCGTCCCTGCCGCTGGAGGCGAACGTGCAGTTCGCCACCGTCATGGCCACCGCGATGCCCTACATCGGCCGCGGCTGACGGCCGCCGGGCGGCGGGTCAGGGCGCGGGCCGCACCGCCGCCCGGGCGTCCGGCGTCCGGGCCGGCGGCACCGCGGCGGCCGGCGCGCCCGCCTCCGGCGGCAGCACGGCGTCGAGCCGGCGCCGCTGCTCCTCGTCCAGCGGGTGGGCGCGGAGCGGGCCGAGGACCGCGTCGGCGCCGTGCAGCGCGAAGGTCTCGGCGGTGCCGTCGCCGTGCTGTTCCAGCCACCGCAGCGACCACTCCACGACGCGCCGCGCCTCCGCCGCCGACAGGCCCGGCGCCGCCAGCAGCGACCGCAGCAGGAAGCGGGCGCGCCAGGCCGGCATGTGGTGGTCCAGCCACGCCAGCGACCACGAGATCGTCCGGGCGCGCTGCGCCAGCGGCACGTTCGCGCGGACCAGCCGGGGCTCCAGGACGAAGCTGGCGCCCGGTCTGCTCCTCGCTCAAGCCCGCCATGGTGAGCAGCGACCGCAGGGTGCGGTGCAGCTTGCGGGAGTGGCCGTGGTTCTCCAGCCACACGAGGGCCGTGTCCAGGGCGCGGTCGCGCGACGGCGGCGCGCGCCCGCCCGCGCGTGGGCCAGTCGGGCGAGCCCCGCGGCAGCCTCCCGGGGCGCGGCGGCGGTCGCGGGCAGTATCGAGGGGCCCATCCCCCCGTCCCCGCTGGAGGAACGCGATGTCGGAGCAGGACCGGATCGTCAGGCTGTACGCGAAGGGGGCCCCGGTCGGGGTCCACGAGGGAAGGCTGGTCGGCTTCCCCGCCGACGACCACCGCACCGCGGAGTGGGCGGTCGGCGAGACGGACGGCGGCTTCCGCCTCACCGTCAAGGGCACCGAAGACACCGTCACCGCAGCCGGCACCGACCGCGCCCCGGTCCTGGTCCGCCCGGACACCGGCCCGGCGTCGGTCTGGCGCCTCCAGCGCGTCACCCCGGAGGGCGTCACCACGATCACCACGGCCGCCGCCCTCCGCACCGGCACCTACGTGATCACCCAGCACGGCTTCCCCCTCGGCCGCGACCTCTTCGAACCCCCCACCCCCACCCCCCGCCCCATCGTCACCCGCACCGACGACCGCACCCCCCACTGGACCCTGGAGCTCCTGTCCTGACGCCGGCGCTCCCCGCCACACGACGAAGGGCCCCGTGAGGGGCCCTTGGTTGGAGCGGTCACGCGGGACCGCGCGGCGCTCCCGGGTCAGACGGTCTGCTCGATGCGCTCGAAGATGTCCGCGTCCGTCTCCCGCTGCCAGAGCGGCAGGTCGGACCAGTCGGCGACGTAACCGGGCTTCGGGTCGTCGAAGTGCCGGAACATCTGGGCGGTCCAGCAGATGGCGACGAACCGGCCCTTCTGCTCGCGGGTGAGCCTGGCCGCGTGCCCGCCGCTGACCTCGATGAAGTCGCGCACCTGCCCGTACACGGCGGTGGCTGCTTCGCGCTCCCACTCGGGCGTCTCGTCCCACGGCGTGACGTAGCTGGGCTTGGGCTCTCCGGGATAGTGCTTGTTCACACCGTCGATCCACGCCTCGCGGAAGATCCGGCCGTCGTTCATGCGCGTGTCCCTCTCGTCATGCGGTGCGCGGAAGCGCCGCGATTCGGTGATCAAGAGCCGAGACTCGGTCATCTGCCATGAGCGGGGCAAGACGCCCCCGCAGCCCGTCCAGCTTCTTGCCGATGAATCCCGAGTGCGACCGGTCGGCCAGTCCGAGTGCCTGTTCCGCGTAGTGCACGACCTGGTCGACGTCCCGCCGGTGCGCACCGAGCACGGCGAGGTCGCTCAGGACGGCGGCGCGGCGACGCAGGGACAGAGGCCGGGCCAGGGCCTCGGTGAGGGCTTCCTCGGCGAGATCGGGGCGGCCCAGCTGGAGGTAGCAGGCCCCTCTCTCCTCCGCCAGGCGGGAGCCGTCGAAGCGGAGCCAGCCGCCGTTGTGGGAAGGGGCGCCGTCGAGAGCGTGCACCTTCTCGGCTTCGTCCAGAGCCCGGTTGCACGCGTCGAGGTCGCCAACAGCTGCGTACGCCTGCGCCTGGACGGCCGCGACCCAGTGACGGGTGGAGAGGGCGCCGTCACCCCTCCGGGCGATGCGGAAAGCTGCCGCGAGCAGGGGCTGGGCGGCGTGCGCGCGGCGCGCGTACAGCTCGACGTACGCGTGGCGGGTCATGGCGCAGGCCCACAGGTCGTGGTCGCCACCGGCGTGGGCCGCGTGGGCGGCCAGGGTGTAGCACTGCGCGGCGTCGGTGTACCGGTTCGCGTCGAAGAAGAGCTCGCCGACGAGCTGGTAGAGGTCGGCCGTCATCCTGCACAGGCGGGATCGGTCCGCACCTGTACGGGTCTCGGTGAACCCCTTCGCCATCACATCGAGCTGTGCGCGCACCGCAGGGAAGACGACCTGTTTGGCGTCCGACAGCGCGTAGACCTGCCAGAGGCTGCGATGCACGTCGTCCCCCGTCTCCAGGAGCGTCGACGCCGCACGCCCCCGGGCGGCATCCCCGGAATCGGGAAGAGCGACCAGCGCACCCGTAACGGCGAGCAGACCCAGGACTTCGCGGCGCTTCATGTCGTCATCATCACCATGGAGGAGGGGTGGAGCGGCGGAGAACCCGGCTGTCTCGGCCGGCCGTTCGTCGGAGAGAAGGGCCTCCAGCTCAGGGAGGGTCACTCCCAACAGCCCTGCGATCCTCGGCCGTTGGTGAGGGCGCGGGGTGGCGCGACCACTCTCCCAACGAACCACGGTGGACGTGGCCACCGAGAGTGCTTCTGCGAATTCCTCCTGAGAGTAACCCCGGACCGCGCGCCGTTCCGCAAAATGCCTTCGCCTCGACGTCATAGGTCTCCCCTCGCGAGAACCCTTTCACGCGCTCCCACCCGCCATGCGCCAACGCCCGGAAAACGCCTGGGTATTGCGCGACGTCCACTGTGGGAGAAGGTAACGGATCGTCGTTCACTGGTCACACTGCGCTCGGAGGTCGTAGGTCCCTCCGGGCGGCATCCCATGGAGAGGAGCGACCTCGTGACGCATTCCGGACTGCCCCGCAGGACGCCCGGCGCCAGTGGCCGTACGTACACACCGCCGGAGCCCCGGCCTGGTGCGCCGAGCCGGGCCCTGCGGGTACGGGCGGCCGGCGGCTGGGAGAGGTTCATGCGCCGCGTCGAGGCCCGGCAGGAGCCGGAGGAGTGAACCCGGTCGGTTCCGACGGCTACGAGCATCACCCGCTCCTGGACACGCGTGTCCGTGACATCGCCTCGCGCGGGGAGGGTGTGCTCGTCGCCGTCACACACGAGCTCCACACCCACGGCACGGTCCGCAGCGCACATTCGGCCCGCGTCCGGAGTCGAGTGGACGACCGCGGCCGACAACATCCAGGCCGCTCGCCCCTGAGCCGCGGCCGGCAGATCACCGTCCGCACCCTCCGGCTCGGATGAATTCCGCACCACTTCCCTTCAACCCAAGGAGTCCCATGATCGCCTCTGCCGCTCTCCCCTCCCCCACGCGGCCGTGGGGTGCGGGCCGGCTCGCGCCCTACCCGACGGTCGTCCGCCGACCCCACGTCACGGTCGCCATCGACCCCGTGACGCAGCTCGGGGTGTTCCGCGACCGCGTCGGGCAAGTGGTCGAGATGGGCAAGCACGGCACCAGCTCCGGCACCGAGACCTCCACGACCACGAACTCGGACTCCCGGAACGACCAGGGTCACGACCAGGACAGCACGCAGGACTGATGACTACGACCGAGGAGAGGCCGGTTCTGGTGGCCACCGAGGCGGACGACATCACCGCCGACATGGTGATCACCGAGCTGAACCGGCGCGATGTGCCGGTGGTCCGGTTCAACCCTGCCGACATCGGCGAAAACCTCACGGTCTCGGCACGGTTCGGCACCTGCCCGGCCCCGGTGGTCGGGCAGGTGCGCACCCCGTCGAGAACCGCTGAGGTGACCCGGGTCCGCTCGGTGTACTGGCGTCGCCCGGAATGGCCCACGTTTCCCCACCTGTCCGCCGATGACTCCCGGTTCGCGGCGGCGCAGGTCCGCTACGGACTCGGAGGCGTCCTCTACGCCCTGGGCGGCCCGCTCTGGGTCAACCACCCGCTGCGCATTGCCGCAGCCGACTACAAACCCGCGCAACTCGTCCTCGCCCGGCAACTCGTCTTCACCATCCCTCCCACCCTGGTCACCAACGACCCGGACGAAGCACGCGAGTTCGTCCAGGCCCATAGGCAGGCGATCTTCAAGACGCTGCGATGGACCCCCTACACGCGTGACGGCGTGCCGGTGACGGGATGGGCTTCCCCTGTCGCCCCCGACGAGATCGACGACAGCGTTCGGGTCGCGCCCCACCTGTTCCAGGCCCGCGTGGACAAGGTCGCCGACGTTCGCGTACTGCTCGTAGGTCGGCATACGTTCGCCGTACGCATCGACTCCGACCTCCTGGACTGGCGCAGGGACTACAGCGCCCTGATCTACACCGTTGAGCACCTTCCCGACCGGGTGGACCAGGCACTGCGCGCCTACCTGGACCGACTGGATCTGGTGTCGGGGAGCTTCGACCTCGCGGTCGACCGGGCGGGGGACTACTGGTGGCTGGAACTGAATCCCAACGGACAGTGGGGGTGGTTGGAGACCGAGACCGGCCTCCCGATGTCCGCTGCCTTCGCCGACCTGCTCGCACAAGGAGACCGCCGATGACCGATCCGGCATCCGAGCGACGCCGCATGGCCACCCTGCTCGTGAACGAAGGCGTCCTGAAATCCCCCTGGCTGCGTGCGGCCGTCGAGACCGTCCCCCGTGAGCGGTTCCTCTGCCCAGGAGTGTTCCTGGACGAGGGACGGACCTGGCGGCCCGTCACCGCCGCCGACACGGACCCGGACGAGTGGCTGAAGATCGCATACAGCGTCGACACCCTCACCACCCAGCTCGACGGCCACCTCACCGCCGACCAGGCCGGTGAACCCGTCGTGGGCGTGCCCACGTCCTCCTCGACCGCCCCGGCCACCGTCGTCGGCATGATCGAGACCCTGGACCTCACGGCGGGTCACCGAGTCCTGGAGATCGGTACGGGCACCGGCTACTCCACAGCTCTGATGTGCCACTACCTCGGCGAGGACAACGTCACCACGGTCGAGGTGGACACACAGGTGGCCACCCGGGCGGATGCTGCTCTCGAAGCCGCCGGCTTCTCGACATGGACGGTGACGGGCGACGGGCTCCTCGGCCACCCGTACCGGGCACCGTACGACCGGGTCATCGCCACCTGCGCGGTCCGCCGCATCCCGTACACGTGGATCAGGCAGACGAGGCCCGGAGGCGTTGTCCTCGGTACGGTCGGCTCGTGGCCGTGGGGAACCGGCCTCGCGAAACTCGCCGTCGGCGATGACGGCACCGCCGTGGGCAGCATCGTCGGACGCTCCTCCTTCATGCAGGCACGGGCCCAGGCGGTGGGCCCCGTGGCCGGCGATCTCTCCGCCCGGACCGCGTACGCGGACAGCGAGCGGCCCACTCGGGCATCCCCCCTTGTCCTTGAGCAGTGGATGCCCGCCTTCCTGGCGCAGTTGGCGGCGCCCGGCGCGCAGTTCGTCCGCGCGACGGGCGGTGACGGCTCGCCCTTGCGGTACCTGTTCGATCCGGAACGGGAGTCGTTCGCCGAGTTCCTCGTCGGTGACGGGGGCTGGACCGTGCGCCAGGGCGGGCCGGTGGCCCTGTGGGACGAAGTGGAGCGTTCCCTTGTCGCCTGGCAGGACGCCGGGGCCCCGGAAATCGACTCCGTACGGCTCCACGTGACGCCCGCGTCCCACCGGTACTGGATCGACCAGGCACCGTCCCTGTGCTGGGAGCACCGGATCACCTGACCCACTACCCTCCGGACATGGACGACGAACCGCTCTCCCAGTGGGCCGAGCGTCGCGACGCGAGGATCGGGCAGCTCCGTGCTGTCCCCCTCGTGACCGGCGACGGCCCGAGGGCATCGCATCTGAACCCCGATGCTCCCCGCGCGATCCAACGGTGGAACGGCCATCTGTGGGAGCCGCACGGCTTCGCGGCGAATCTCGCGGAAGCACGGCGCATCCTGTTTCCCCACGCCGAGGCCGCCGCCACTCGTGAGGCGTCACCGAAGCTCGGCCCTGGGACCGGCAGGCACCGGAAGCCGCCGACGTCCTGACGGGTCTGCCGCCGCATGCGGAAAAAGGCCCCGTGAGGGGCCCTGGGTGGGGCAGACGAGTCGGGCTGTACGCCGGGTTCTGTGCCCCGGGACCTCGCGGTCGTCGGGGTGACGGCCATCCATCTAGGGCCGGCGTCGCCGCCGGCCTCGTGCGGTCTACCCGCGAACTCGGGCGAGCAGCCCTCGAACATTCGCGCAGGGACACCGGGGTGTCCCCTCTTGACCTTGCTCCGGGTGGGGTTTACCGAGCCGCCTGAGTCACCTCAGGCGCTGGTGGTCTCTTACACCACCGTTTCACCCTTACCGAGGGCCGAGGCCCCCGGCGGTCTG
This sequence comes from Streptomyces sp. NPDC057854, assembly GCF_042797055.1. Taxonomy (NCBI): domain Bacteria; kingdom Bacillati; phylum Actinomycetota; class Actinomycetes; order Kitasatosporales; family Streptomycetaceae; genus Streptomyces; species Streptomyces sp. NPDC057854. The sequence continues at coordinate 49,108 of NZ_JBHVMF010000021.1, read as the reverse complement.
TTTTCTGTGGCACTGTCCCGCGGGTCACCCCGGGTGGCCGTTAGCCACCACCCTGCTCTGTGGAGCCCGGACGTTCCTCGGGGAGGTCCGAAGACCTCCACGCGGCCGCCCGCCCGGCTCGTCTGCCGTGCCGACCATGCTACCTGCCGGGAGCGACGGCTCTTGACCTTGTCGCGGCGTCAAGGTTTCTCATGGAGCCATGCGTATCGGAGAACTCGCCGCGCTGGTCGGGGTCACCCCCCGTGCCGTGCGGCACTACCACCGTCTGGGGCTGCTGCCCGAGCCCGCGCGGCTGCCCAACGGCTACCGCGCGTACGGCATCCGGGACGCGGTGCTGCTCGCGCGGGTGCGGCGGCTGACCGAGCTGGGCCTGGGGCTCGACGAGGTGCGGGACGTGCTGGCGGATGACGAGGGGCGGGAGCTGGTGGAGGTGCTGGAGGAGCTGGACGCGGACCTCGCCCGGCAGGAGGCGGTCGTCCGGGAGCGGCGGGCGCGGCTGGCGGGGCTGCTCGCGGAGGCACGGGCCGGGCGGCTGATTGCCGAGGGGCCGGTGTCGCCGGAGCTGGCGGCGCTGCTGGCGGGGGTCGGGGAGCTGCCGGACTCGCCGATGGCGGTGAAGGACCGGGAGATCCTCGCGCTGCTCGACACCGTCGTGCCGGCCGGGGAGCGGGCGCGGCTGATGGGTCTGATGCACGAGGTGGCGGGGAGCGCCGGGGAGGTGTACGGGCTCCTGGACGCGCTGGCCAAGGCCCCGGTGGACGATCCGCGGGCCGAGGAGGCCGCGCGGGCGCTGGCGGGGGTGCTGCCGGACGGCATCGGCGGGTTCGAGCTGCCGGCGGAGGGGGCGGGCGGGCTGGCGGACGTGTTCTTCGCGGATCTCGCGCCGGCCCAGGCGGCTGCCGTCAGGAGGGCCCTGGAGCGGGTGGCGGAGCGTGCCGAGGGAGGGGAGCGTCGTGGCGGGGACTGAGCGGGGGGCCGTGCTGCGGGTGCTGCGCGGGGTGGCGTACGCGGCGCTGCCGGCCGAGGTGGTGGTCCTCGTGCTGCTGTTCGGCGGGGTGCGGGTGCCGGGTGCCGTCCTGGCCGCAGCCGAGGTGCTGATGGGCGCGCTGCTGGCGGCGGAGGCCGTCGTGTGGGTGCGGCTGCGGCGGCGGGGGCTGTCGCGGCGGGAGGCGCTGGCGGAGCTCGTACCGGAGCGGGTGCTGCGGCTGGTCGGGCACGAGCTGCGGCTGATGGCGAGCCTCGGGCGGTGGGCGGCGCGCCGGCCGCACGGCACGGCGGGCGCCGACGGGGTGTTCCCGCACGCGCGGGACCAGGCCGCCCTCATGTACGGCTTCGCCTTCGTGTGCGTGGTCGAGACGGTCGGCATGACGTGGCTGCTCGCGGACGTGCCCGTGGCGCACGAGGTCGTCCTCGTGCTGGACGTGTACACGGTGCTGTTCGTGCTGGGGCTGCACGCGGCCTCGGTGACCCGGCCGCACGTGCTGGCCGGCGGGGTGCTGCGGGTGCGCCAGGCGGCCCACGTCGACGTGCCGGTGCGGCTGGACCGGATCGCGGCCGTCCGCCGGGAGAACCGTTTCACCCATGAGAAGCGGAAGGACGGCGAGCTGAACCTCCCGGTCGGCTCGCAGACCTCGGTGACCCTGGAGCTGACCGGGCCGGTGGACGTGGTCGGGCTGCTCGGCTCGGTGCGGCGGGTGACCACCGTACGGCTGCACGCGGACGACCCGGCGGCGCTGCACGCGGCGGTCCGCGACGCCGTCACGCGGGCGCGAACAGCACCTTCGCCCGCCCCGGATCCGCTGCCGCGAGCCTGACCCGCAGCCACTCGCCCAGCGGCAGCGGGGCCGTGCCGCCCTCGACCCGGGCGACGACCGCCGGGTCGTCGAGGTGCACGGTGCCGACGGACGGCTCCCGCTCCTTCACGTCGATCACGTACGCGTCGAACAGCTCGCCGACCCGGTCGCCGAGCAGCGCCGCCTCGACGATGTCGACGCTCTCCCGCTCCACCGTGCCGGCCTTCCGCGACCCGGCGGCCATCGTGTCGGGCAGGCCGGGCAGCGCGGCCCGCACCCACTCCGGCGGCTCGTTCCCGGCGACCGCCGCCGCGCACAGCTCGGAGGCGTACCGGTCGACGAGCCGGCGCAGCGGGGCGGTGCAGTGGGTGTACTCGTCGGCGACGGCCGCGTGCACGGCCGGGTCGGGCAGCCGCCCGTCGGTGAAGACGGTGTAGCCGGCGCCGCGCAGCAGGGTGGTGCACTCCTGGAGGAAGGCGGCCTGGCGCGGGTCGGCGGGGTCGGCGTTCCGGACCACCTCCGCGTACGGCACGTGGTGCGGCCACGGGACGCCGAGCGCCTCGGCGGAGCGGCGCAGCCGGGCGACGGCGCCGTCCGGGGCGGTCGGCAGGGTGCGCAGCACGCCGGTACCGGCGGCGGTCATCAGGTCGGCGGCGGCCATGCCGGTGAGCAGGGAGATCTGCGCGTTCCAGCCCTCGGCGGGCAGCGGGACCCGGTAGGCGAGCGCGTACGAGGAGTCTCCGGGGACCTCGACGATCTCCTGCTCGGGCACGTTGAGGGAGATCCCGCCGCGTTCGATCTCGCGCTCCTCGCGGAGCCGGCCGATGTCGCGGAGGAGCGCGAGGGGTTCCTCGGCGGTGCCGGAGTCGATGAGCCGCTGGACGCCCGCGTAGTCGAGCTTGGCGCGGCTGCGGACGAGGGCGCGGCGCAGGTCGGTGGCGACCCGGCGGCCGTCGGCGTCGAGGTCGATCCGCCACAGCAGCGCCGGGCGCGGCTCGCCGGGCAGCAGGCTGGCGGCGCCCTCGGAGAGGACCGGCGGGTGGAGGGGCACCTTGCCGTCGGGGAAGTAGAGGGTGAGGACCCGCCGGTGGGCCTCGGCGTCGACGGCCCCGCCGGGGGTGACGAAGGCGGCGACGTCGGCGATGGCGTAGTGGACGCGGTAGCCGCCGTCGGCCCGCCGGGCCAGGTGCAGGGCCTGGTCGAGGTCGGTGGACGTGGGCGGGTCGATGGTGACGAACGGCAGGTCGGTGGCGTCGTACGCGGGCAGCCGGGGGTTCTTCGCGGCGGCCTCGGCCTCGGCGAGCACGGCCGGCGGGAAGCCCTCGGGCACGGCGAGCTCGGTACGGAGTGCGCGCAGGGCGGCCCGCAGCGGAGCCTCGGCTGCGCCGGTCACGCGGATGTGGCGGCGGGGCATGGAACCGAGCGTAGGGCGGGCCGGGGCGGGCGGCACGTCGTGGCGGCGTGGGGGCGGGGGAAGGCAGGGCGGGGGTGTGGGGGGGGCGGCGGAGCGGGCGGTGGGGGTGGGGGCCGGACCTCGTACGCTGGCATGCCGGGGCCGCATCCCCGTTCCCGTACGTATGAAGGAGAACCACCGTGCTCGTGCTGCTGCCGCCGTCCGAAGGCAAGGCACCCTCCGGGTCCGGGGCGCCGCTCAAGCCGGAGTCGCTGTCGCTGCCGGGGCTCGCGGAGGCGCGCGCGGCGGTGCTGGACGAGCTGGTCGAGCTGTGCCTGGCCGACGAGGAGAAGGCGCGCGAGGTGCTGGGCCTGAGCGAGGGGCTGCGCGGCGAGGTCGCGAAGAACGCCGGGCTGCGGACGGCGGGCGCGCGGCCGGCCGGGGAGGTCTACACGGGCGTGCTGTACGACGCGCTGGGGCTGGCGACGCTGGACGCGGCGGCCCGGAAGCGCGCGGGCGCCTCGCTGCTGGTCTTCTCCGGGCTGTGGGGCGCGGTGCGGGTGACCGACCGGATCCCGTCGTACCGCTGCTCGATGGGGGTCAAACTGCCGGGGCTCGGCGCGCTGGGCGCGCACTGGCGGGGGGCGATGGCGTCGGTGCTGCCGGAGGCGGCCGGGGACGGGCTGGTGCTGGACCTGCGCTCGTCGGCGTACGCGGCGGCGTGGAAGCCGAAGGGCGAGGTGGCGGCGCGGACGGCGACGGTACGGGTGCTGCACGCGCCGACCCGGAAGGTCGTCAGCCACTTCAACAAGGCGACCAAGGGCCGGATCGTCCGCAGCCTGCTGCAGGCGGGCGCGGCCCCGGCCACCCCGGCGGAGCTGGCGGAGGCGCTGGGCGACCTCGGCTACGTGGTGGAGACGGGCGCGAAGGCGGGGGCGCTGGACGTGCTGGTGGACGAGATCCACTGAGCGCTGTTGCGCTCTGTGCAACGAGCGTTGCGTGGGCTGGAGGTGCTGGGCAGGATGAGGTCATGTCCCGCACCCCCGGTCTCTTCGCGCTCGCCCCGCACGCCCCCGTCGTCCCGGTCGTCGTCATCGAGGACGCCGCCGACGCCGTGCCGCTGGCCCGCGCCCTGGTGGCCGGCGGGCTGCCGCTGATCGAGTTCACCCTCCGGACCCCGGCCGCGCTCGACGCGGTGCGGGCGGTCGCGGCCGAGGTGCCGGAGGCGGTGGTCGGCGCGGGGACGGTGGTCTCGGCGGCCGGCGCGGCGGACGCGGTACGGGCCGGGGCGCGGTTCCTGGTGAGCCCCGGGTGCTCGGGGCGGCTGCTGGGGGCGCTGCGGGAGTCGGGCGTGCCGTTCCTGCCGGGCTTCTCGACCGCGTCCGAGGTGCTGGCCCTCCTGGAGGAGGGCGTGACGGAGCTCAAGTTCTTCCCGGCGGAGGCGGCGGGCGGCGTCCCGTATCTGAAGTCGCTGGCGGGGCCGCTGCCGCAGGCCCGGTTCTGCCCGACGGGCGGCATCTCGGCCGCCTCCGCCCCCGGCTACCTCGCGCTGCCGAACGTCGCCTGCGTGGGCGGCACCTGGATGCTGCCGCCGGACGCGCTCGCCGCCCGCGACTGGCGGCGGGTGGAGGCGCTGGCGCGCGAGGCGGCGGGGCTCAGCCGCCGGTGAGCCGCACCGCGAGGTGGTCGGTCACCGGGCGGTAGCCGAGGCGCCGGTACAACGCGTTGCTGGTGGGGTTGGCGAGGTCGGTGAAGAGCAGGACCTGGGTGGCGCCGGAGGCGAGGGCGGCCCGGCTGACGGCGGTGGTGGCGCCCGCCGCGTACCCCCGGCGGCGCTCTGCGGGCGGGGTGTGGACGAGGTGGACCCGGGCCTGGCCCTCGACGGTGCGGGAGACGGCGGCCATCGACACCGGGCGCCCGCCGGCGTCCTCCCAGAGGTGGAGGCGGCGCTCGGTGACGCGTTCGGTGAGGAAGCCGGTGTAGTCGGCGGCGGGTTCCTCGCCGATGGCCCGGGCGAAGTCCGACGTCCAGCCGGCGAGCAGCGGCAGGTCGGCCTCGGTCGCGCACCGGGCGCGGCCGGCCGGCGCCGGGTCGGGCGGGGTGAGCTGCCCGAGCCGGAAGAGCCGCAGGCGCGTGAGCGGGGTCCAGGGGCGTCCGGTGGCGTCGAGGTACGCCTCCACCGCCGCCGTCTCGCCGCGCAGCTCGGCCGGCTCGGCGCCGTCGGGCAGCGTCAGCGCCCGGGCCGCCTCCGGGGTGGTCGCGCCGAGGGACGGCAGGCCGGGGCGCGGGATCGCGACGACGCCGGTGACCCGGCCGTCCGGCTCCGTCCACCAGCCGAGCCGGTCCGCCGTCGCCATGAGCGTGAGCACGGAGGTGTTGCGGGCCGGGTCGGCGGCGAGGTGCGCGCCGGCGGCGGCGCGGAAGACGGCGGGATCGGCGGTGAAGTGCCAGCGGCCGGTGCGTGCCACGTCAGCGCCTGAGGTGCGAGGTGTCGTTGAGGAGCCGCACGGAGGCGTTGCCGTCGGCGTAGTAGGCGACGGCGGAGAGCGAGGCGGCGGACAGCTCCATCTTGAACAGGGACTCCGGCGGGGCGCCGAGCGCCAGTCTGACCAGGGTCTTGATGGGGGTGACGTGGCTGACGAGGAGGACGGTGCGGCCCCCGTGGGCGGCGGCCAGCCGGTCGCGGGCGGCGGCGACCCGGCGGGTGACGGCGGCGAAGCTCTCGCCGCCGCCGGTGGGGGCGGCCTTCGGGGACGCCAGCCAGGCGTCGAGGTCCTCGGGGTGCCGCTCGCGGACCTCGGCGAAGGTCAGCCCCTCCCAGGCGCCGAAGTCGGTCTCGCGCAGCCCCTGGTCGACGACGACGTCGAGGCCGAGGCGGGCGGCGACGGTCTCGGCGGTCTGCCGGCAGCGGAGCAGCGGCGAGGTGACGATGTGCTGGACGGTGCCGCGCGCGGCGAGCGCGTCGGCGACGGCGGCGGCCTGCCGCCGGCCGGCCTCGGACAGCTCGGGGTCGGAACCCCCGCTCCCGGAGAACCGCTTCTCGGGCGTGAGCGCGGTCTCGCCGTGCCGGAGCAGGACGAAGGTGGCGGGAGCGCCCAGATCGGGCGGGGCGGCGGCGGGTGCGGTGCCGGCGGTGCCGACGGTGGGTGCGGTGCCGACGGTGGGTGCGGGCGTGGCGGCGGGTGCGGGCGCGGCAGCGTGTGCGATGCCGGCGGCAGGGGCGGTGCCGGTGACAGGTGCTGTGCCGGCGGCGGGGGTGATGCCGGCGGCTGACAGGGCCGCGCGGGCGCGGGCCGCGCCCGCCTTCGCGTCGCCGGGCGGGCCCGAGGCCGGCAGGGTGGCCGCGACGCGGGCCGCGGAGGTGTCGCGCGGCGACCACTGCTCGCCGCGCCCGCCCGCGTCCATCGCCTCGTTGGCCAGCCGGTCGGCGTGCTTGTTGCGCTCGCGCGGGATCCACTCGTAGCGGACCCGGTCGGCGGGGAAGACGCGGGCCGCCTCCGCCGCCAGCGGCTTCATGTCGGGGTGCTTGATCCTCCAGCGGCCCGACATCTGCTCGACGACGAGCTTGGAGTCCATCCTGACCCGGACCACGGCGTCGGGCGCCAGGTCCAGGGCCGCGCGGAGGCCCGCGATGAGGCCCTTGTACTCGGCGACGTTGTTGGTGGCGACGCCGATGTACTCGGCGGCCTCCGCGAGCGTCTCGCCCGTGGCCGGGTCGAGGACGACGGCACCGTACCCGGCGGGTCCCGGATTGCCCCGGGAGCCGCCGTCCGCCTCGACCACGAGCTCGCGCATTACAGGCCGGACTCCGCCGTGCGGACGAGGATGCGGCGGCAGTTCTCGCAGCGCACGACCGCGTCCTTGGCGGCGGCCCGCACCTCGTTCAGCTCGGTGATGTTGAGCTCGATGTGGCAGCCCTCGCACTTGCGCTGGTAGAGGCGGGCCGCGCCGACGCCGCCCTGCTGCTCGCGGAGCTTGTCGTACAGCTTCAGCAGGTCGGCGGGGACGGTGCCGGCGACGACCTCGCGCTCCTTGGCGACGCCGGCGGCCTCCTCGTCGAGGCCGGCCTGGGCGGTGTCCCGGCGGGTGGTGGCGTCGTCGACCTTGGCCTGGACGGCGGCGACGCGGTCGGTGAGCTCGGCGACGCGCTCCTGCGCGGACTCGCGGCGCTCCATCACCTCCAGGACGATCTCCTCCAGGTCGCCCTGGCGCTTGGCGAGCGAGGTGATCTCGCGCTGGAGGCTCTCCAGGTCCTTCGGGGAGGAGACGGCGCCGGAGTCGAGCCGCTGCTGGTCGCGGGCGGCGCGCTGGCGGACCTGGTCGACGTCCTGCTCGGCCTTGGTCTGCTCGCGGGCGCAGTCGCTCTCCTCGGTCTGCGCGGCGACGAGCAGGTCGCGCAGCTGGGTGAGGTCCTTGGTCAGCGCCTCGATCTCCGCGTGCTCGGGCAGCGCCCTGCGCTTGTGGGCGAGCTGCTGGAGGCGGACGTCCAGGGCCTGGACGTCGAGGAGGCGGATCTGGTCGGCGGGCGCGGCGTTCAGTTGGGGGCTCCAGAGGAAGTGTGGTGGGAGGACCAGGGGTCGGTGACCGTCGTCGAGACGTGGACGCGGAGGTCCCAGCCGTGACGGTCGGAGATCGCGTCGAGCTGGGCGGCGGCCTGCTCGCACCAGGGCCATTCGGTGGCCCAGTGGGCGGCGTCGACGAGGCCGAGCGGGGAGTGCTGGGTGGCCTCGGACGCGGGGTGGTGGCGCAGGTCCGCGGTGAGGAAGGCGTCCACCCCGGCGGCCCGCACGGCGCCGAAGAGGCTGTCCCCGGAGCCGCCGCTGACGGCGACGCGCCGGACGGTCAGCTCCGGGTCGCCGGCGACCCGGATGCCCTGCGCGGTGGCCGGCAGCCGCCGCGCGGCGCGGGCGGCGAACTCCGCGAGGGTCTCGGGGTGGTCGAGCTCGCAGATCCGGCCGAGGTTGTTCTCGGGGACGAGCGGGCCGGTGACGCGCAGGCCGAGGGCGCCGGCGAGGGCGTCGGAGACGCCGGGGTCGGCGGTGTCGGCGTTGGTGTGCACGACGTGCAGGGCGATGTCGTGCTTGATCAGCGTGTGCACGACGCGGCCCTTGAAGTGGTCCGCGGCGACCGTCGTCGTCCCGCGCAGGTAGAGCGGGTGGTGGGTGACGATCAGGTCGGCGCCGAGGTCGACGGCCTCGTCGGCGATCTCCTGGACGGGATCGACGGCGAAGAGGACGCGGCGCACCTCGGCGTCGGGGTCGCCGCAGACGGTGCCGACGGCGTCCCACGCTTCGGCGCGCTCCGGTGGCCAGAGGGCGTCGAGCTCGGCGATGACTTCAGACAGACGGGGCACGGAGGAAAGGCTACCTGTCCTCCGTGCCCCGCCGTTCTGGCCTGTGGACAACCGGGCTCCGGCCGCGTTTCGCGTCACCCGGCCCGGTCCCGTCCGTCCTACTTGACCAGGTCGGCGCGCAGGTCGTCGAGGACGCTGTTCGCGGCGGTGACGCCGAGGCCGAGGTACCAGGTCTCGTCCGGGACGTCCTTGGCCTGGCCGTTCTTGACGGCCTTCAGGTTCTTCCACAGCGGGTTGCCCTGGGCGGCGTCCTTCTTGGTCGCCTTGGCGTCGCCGTAGACGCCGGTGAAGATCCAGTCGGCGTCGGCCTGGTCGATCTTCTCGGGGCTGATCTCGGCGGCCAGCTCGTCGATCTGCTGGTTCTTCGGGCGGGGCAGGCCGGCGTCTTCCAGGATGGTGCCGATGAAGGACGCCTTGGCGTAGAGGCGGATCTTGCCGGGGAGGTAGCGGACCATGGAGATGGTCGGCTTGTTCGGGCCGACGTCCTCGCCCAGCTTCTTCGCCTTGGTCTCGTAGGCGGCCAGCTTCTCCTTCGCCTCGGCGGTCTTGTCGAGCGCGGCGGCGTTGAGGAGGTAGTTCTCCTTCCAGGTGAAGCCCGGGCGGATGGAGAACACGGTCGGGGCGATCTTCGCCAGCTCGTCGTACTTGTCGGCGGCGCGGAGCTGGCTGCCGAGGATGAGGTCGGGCTGGAGGTTGGCGATGGCCTCCAGGTTCAGGTTGTTGATGGTGCCGACCGACTTGGGGGCGCCGGCGTCCTTGGCGAGGTAGCCGGGGATGCCGTCGTCGCCCTCGGAGGGGGCGTAGCCGACGGGCTTGACGCCGAGGGAGACGACGTTGTCGAGCTCGCCGACGTCGAGGACGACGACGCGCTTGGGGGCGGCCTTGACCTCGGTGGTGCCCATGGCGTGGGTGAGGGTGCGCGGGAACTGGCCGGGCTTGGCGTCGGTGCCCATGGCGGCGGTCTTGGCGGCGGCGTCGCCGAAGTCCTTGCCGCCGGTGGCGACGTCCTTCTTCTTCGCCGTGTCCTCCTTCGCGGCGGAGGTGTCGGACGAGCCGTCGCCTCCTCCGCAGGCCGCGAGGGAGAGCGCGGCGGTGAGGGCGACGGCGGCGGCGGTGCCGCGGCGGCGGAGGGACATCGGGAGGGCTCCTCTTCGATGGCGGACGTCGCGTGGGGGACGACGAGGGGACGGACCCGCGGCGGACCCACAGGCTCCGCTTAGGCTCGCCTTACCTTACGTACCGCCGGCCCCGTCAGCACAACCGGCCCCTCCCCCTCAATCGAACGCACCGACCGCCACCCTTATGTGTGAAGTGCGGGGGCTCGTGTTGTTCGGCTGGAAGTGCGAAAACTAGCTTCGTGGCCGGAGGTGACGAGTCGATGACAGCGTGTGCCATCGAGACCACGGCCGAGGACGGCGACCACGAGGGGACGGCCGTCCACCCCCCGGCGGGGTTCGCGATCACGGCGAACGGCGCGTACGGGGCCCGGCTCGCCGGTTCCGGGGACGCCCTGTACGCGGAGCGGTGGACGCTCGACGGCCCGGAGCCGTACGCCGTCCCGCTCCCGCTGGACCAGCCGGAGGAGCCGGACACCCGGCTGCTGCCGCTGGCCGACGGACGGGTCCTGGTGTGCCGCCGGGTCGACGGGCGGCGCCACACCTTCTCGCTCCTGTACCCGACCGGTCCCGGCACCGGCGAGCTGCGGCTCGGCTCGGTGGAGGCCCCGGGCCCGGGCCTGGTGGAGCTGCTGCCTCCGTCCCCGGACGGCATCTGCGCCTACGCGATGCACGCCGGCCCGGAGACCACCACGCTCTGGCTGGTGGCGGGCGGGGCCTTCGGCCCGGAGCGGGTCGCGGAGCTGCCCGGCCACTGCGCGGGCGGCGTCTGGCTGGACCGTACGGGGCGGATCCTGGCGCTCGACCGGCGGCTCGGCGACGGGCCGGTGAAGACGGTGACGGTGGACCTGGAGCGGGGCGGCGAGGTGTCCCCGCTGCTCCAGATCACCGAGGAGAGCCAGGACCGGCTGCTGCTCGCGGACCCGGACAGCGGGCTGCTGCTGATCCGGTCGGACGCGCCGTCGCCGGGGCACGAGCGGCTGGGCTGGGGGGTCTTCGGCAGTCTGCTGCCGGTGCGGTTCCCGGAGTGCCTGCGGCTGGACGACGCGGCGGTGACGCCGTTCGCGGTCCAGCCGGGGCAGGTGCTGATGCCGGAGAGCTGCGGTGTGGCGCTGCGGATCGACGCGGCGGCCGGCAGCTGGGTCGGCCTGTGGCGGCCGGCGGGCCGGCGGATGCACCAGGTGGCGGCGCCGCCCGGGTGGGTGGCGGGCGCCGGGACGTGGACGCCGGAGGGCGTGCTGCGGCTGCCGTGTTCGACGGAGGAGCTGCCGTGCGCGCTGGCGGGTCTCACGGTGCCGCCGGAGCCGGAGCCCGGTCCGGAGTCCGCGTCCGCGTCCGCGTCGGGGCCCGGCGGGGAGGCGGCGGCCGGCCCCGGCGCGAAGGGCGGGCACGCGCGCGCGTACCGGCCGGTGCCGCTCCAGCAGGCGCCCCTGGCGGACCGTAAACCCGCTGCTCAGCCCGGCGGTTAAACTCTCCCCGCCGCAGCGCCGGCACAGCATCAGCACGTCCCACGGGGTGAGTACGACCATGACGCAGAACAGCACGGAGACGACGCAGGAGCCGCAGGAGTCGGGTGCCGGACGGCACCGCGGCGCGGCGGCGGCGGAGGAGTCCCCCTCCGCCCCGCACGGCCGGCACCGGCGCGAGGCGGACGAGCGCTAGCTTCCGCCACGCGCGCGTGGCGAAGGGCCCCGGGGGATGCGCTCCCCCGGGGCCCTTCGCCGTCCCCCCGTCCCCACCGCCCCCGTGCCGGTGGCGGTCAGCGCTTCTTCAGGCCCAGGACCTCGGCCGCCGCGAAGGTCTCGTTCGGCGGGCGCTCCGCGAAGTACGGGGTGAGCAGCCCGTCCAGTTCCCCGAAGCCGAAGACCTCCTTGGCGGTGTCGAACTGGGCGGCCACCCGGGGCCGTTCGACGACGGCGACCATTCCGCCGTGGACGACGAGCAGCTGTCCGTTGACCCGGGCCGCGGCCGGGGAGGCGAGGTAGCCGACGAGCGGCGCCACGTGCTCCGGCGACAGCGGGTCGAGCGCGTCCTCGCCGGACGGTTCGGCGAAGCCGGCGAAGACGTCCTCCGTCATGCGGGTCCGCGCGCGCGGGCAGATCGCGTTGGCGGTGACGCCGTACTTGGCGAGGGCGAGGGCGGTCGAGGTGGTCAGGCCGACGATGCCGCCCTTGGCCGCCGCGTAGTTGGGCTGCCCGGCGGAGCCGGCGAGGAACGCCTCGGAGGAGGTGTTGACGATCCGGCCGTAGACGCCGGTCTCCCCCGCCTTGGCGCGTCCGCGCCAGTGGGCGGCCGCGAAGTGGGTGGTGTTGAAGTGGCCCTTGAGGTGGACGCGGATGACCGAGTCCCATTCGTCCTCGCTCATCGAGAAGATCATCCGGTCGCGCAGGATGCCCGCGTTGTTGACGAGGACGTCCAGCTTGCCGAAGGCGGCGACGGCCAGGTCGACCAGGCCGCGCGCGGTCGCGAAGTCGGAGACGTCGCCGAGGTGGGCGACGGCACGGCCGCCGGCGGCGGTGATCTCGGCGGCCACCTCCTCGGCGGGGGCGGCCGACGCCTCGCCGGAGCCGTCCCGGCCGGGCTGCCCGTAGTCGTTGACGACCACGGCGGCGCCGAGGCGGGCCAGTTCGAGCGCCTCGGCGCGGCCGAGCCCGCGTCCGGCGCCGGTGACGATCGCGCTCAGCCCCTGGAGCGGCAGTGACATGGCGGGGTCCTCCCGGATCACGGTTCAGATCTCGATGCAGGTGCGGAGCGACGTGCCGGTCCGCATCTGCTCCAGGGCGTCGTTGACGCCCGACAGCGGGACCCGGTGGGTGATCAGCGACTCCAGGTCGATGCGGCCGGCCCGCCAGAGCGCGATGGCCCGCTCGTACGACCGGAGCACGTCGCCGCCGCCGTACAGGGAGGGCAGGATCCGCTTCTCGTCGAAGAACAGCTCGAACATGTTGAGCTGGAGGTGGTCGTCCATGGCACCGGCGCCGACCACGCACAGCGTGCCGCCGCGCCGGGTGGTCTCGTACGCGGTTCGCGCGGTGGCGGACCTGCCGACGACCTCGAAGACGTAGTCGAAGCCCTCGCCGGCGGTGATCCGCTGCTTGGCGTCGGCCAGCGCCTCGGGGGCGACGGCCTCGGTGGCGCCGAAGCGGAGCGCGGCCTCGCGGCGGGACGCGACGGGGTCGACGGCGACGATCTGGGCGGCGCCCTGGAGCCGGGCGCCCTGGACGGCGGAGATGCCGACGCCGCCGCAGCCGATCACGGCGACCGACGCACCGGCCTCCACCTTGGCGGTGTTGAGGGCGGCCCCGAGGCCGGTGGTGACGCCGCAGCCGATGAGGGCGGCGATGTCGAAGGGCACGTCGTCGGGGATGGGGACGGCGCAGCCGGCGTCGACGACGACCTCCTCGGTGAAGGTGCCGGTGCCGGCGAAACCGAAGACGTCGCCGCCGGGGCGCCGGAAGTTCGGGGTACCGGCGTTCATGAAGCCGGCGAGGCAGAGCTGGGTCTGGCCGCGCCGGCAGGCGGCGCAGCTCCCGCAGGCGGGCAGCCAGCAGAGCAGGACCCGCTGCCCCGGGGTCAGTCCGGTGACACCGTCGCCGACGTCGAGGATCTCGCCGGCGCCCTCGTGGCCGGGGACGAACGGCGCGGGCTGCGGCAGGACGCCGCTCATGGCGGAGACGTCGGAGTGGCACAGGCCGGTGGCCCGCACCCGGATCCGCACCTTGCCCGGGCCGAAGCCCACCGCCTCGACGTCGTCGAGGACCTCCAGTTTGTCCTGGCCGATCTCGTGCAGTACGGCTGCGCGCATGGTGCGGCTCCCATCAGCAGATCAGGCGTGTTCGACGAGGGTGTCGGCGAGGACGGGCGCGTCGTCGCGCTCCGCGGCCGTCGCCGTCACCTGGACGCGGCCGTCGCCGGCCCACATCCGGATGCGCAGGGTCTCGCCGGGGAAGACGACCCCGGCGAAGCGGGTGCGGTAGGCGCGGACGCGGGTGACGTCACCGCCCAGCACCGTGTCCACGACGGCCTTGAGGGTCATGCCGTACGAGCAGAGGCCGTGCAGGATCGGCCGGTCGAAGCCGGCCAGGGCGGCGAAGTCGGGGTCGGCGTGGAGGGGGTTCCAGTCGCCGGAGAGGCGGTAGAGGAGGGCCTGTTCCTCGCGGATCGGGCGCTCGACGGTCTTGTCGGGCTCGCGGCCGGGGACCTCCAGGCGCTCGGAGGGGCCGCGGTCGCCGCCCCAGCCGCCCTCGCCGCGGACGAAGATCTGGGCGTCGGAGGTCCACAGCGGGCCGTCGGCGTCGGCGGCCTCGGAGCGCAGCACCAGGACGGCGGCCTTGCCCTTGTCGTACACGGCGGCGACGCGGGAGGTGGAGACGGCCCGGCCGCCGGCGGGCAGCGGGCGGTGCAGGGTGAGCGACTGGCCGCCGTGGAGGACGGCGGCGAGGTCGATGTCGATGCCGGGGGCGGACAGTCCGCCGACGACCCCCATGCCGGCGCCGGCGACGGTGGCGAAGCTGGGCAGCACGTGGAGCCGGGATTCGAGGGTGTAGCGCAGTTCGGCGGGGTCGGTGGCGGGGCGGCCCGCGCCGATGCCGAGGTGGTAGAGCTGGACGTCCTTGTGGTCCCAGGAGATCTCGGCGCTGCGGGGCTCGGCGGCGAGGGCCTTGGCGGCGTCAATGGGCATCGGCCTGCTGCTCCTTGGATGCCTCGGGGGTGGAAGACCTCGGCGCGACCGTCCGCACCGTCGGTCACGCCGAGGCCGTGCGGGAACCGTCCCGTACGCGACTCACTAGAACGCGTTCCAGTTCGGTGTCCCCCATGTATAGCGGAGGCCCCGGGGGTTGGGAACCCTCGTACCCCACTGTTCTGACGGTACGTCAGAACCTCCGTCCGGACGAGGCCCCGGACACGCCACCGTCCGGCCCTCGTGGCGTCCGGCGCGGACGCGGCGGCGCGCCTAGGCTTCGGAGGGTGAACGAGATGCCGCGGGACCACCGGCCGTCGAAGTCCGTCCGGGTGCTCCTCGCCGAGGACCCGGGGGCGGTACGCGGCGGGCTCGCGCTGCTGCTGGGCATGGAGCCGGACATCGCGGTCGTCGCCCGGGTGGAGCGGGGGGACGAGGTCGTGGCGCGGGCGCTGTCGGCGCGGCCCGACGTGGCGCTGCTGGACGCCGAGCTGCCGGGCCGGCCGGGCCTCGACGCGGCGGCGGACCTGCGGGACGAGGTGCCGGACTGCCGGGTGCTGATCCTCGCCACCTCCGGCCGGCCCGGGTACCTGCGGCGGGCGGCGGAGGCCGGGGCGGCCGGGCTCCTGGTGAAGGACGGTCCGGTGCGGGAGCTGGCGGAGGCCATCCGGGCGGTGCTGCGCGGCGAGACCGTCATCGACCCGGCCCTCGCGGCAGCGGACCGGCCGGGCCCGGCCTAGGGCCGCGGGGCCTGTCCGCCGGGCCGGTCCTCAGCTCACGCCGGTGGGGCCGCCGGGGACGACCAGGCCCGTCTCGTAGGCGAGGATCACCAGCTGGGCGCGGTCGCGGACGCCCAGTTTGGCGAGGGCGCGGGTGACGTGGGTCTTCGCGGTGAGGGGGCTGATGACGAGGCGTGCGGCGATCTCGTCGTTGGAGAGGCCGGTGGCGATGAGGCGGGTGACCTCCCGCTCGCGGGCGGTCAGGACGGCGAGGCGTTCGGCGGTGCCGGTGGGGGCGGCCGGGCGGTGGGCGAACTGTTCGACGACCCGGCGGGTGGCGCTCGGCGAGAGCAGCGCGTCGCCGGCGGCGACGGCGCGGACGGCCTGGCGCAGGTCGTCGGGTTCGGTCTCCTTGGTGAGGAAGCCGCTGGCGCCGGCGCGGAGGGCCGCGAAGACGTACTCGTCGGTCTCGAAGGTGGTGAGGACGATGACCCGGCAGCCGCTCAAGTCGGGGTCGCCGACGAGGGTCCGGGTCGCGGTGAGGCCGTCGGTGCCGGGCATCCGGATGTCCATGAGGACGACGTCCGGGCGGACGGCGCGGGCGGTGCGGACGGCCTCGTCGCCGGTGCCGGCCTCGCCGGCGACGACGATGTCCCGGGCCCGGCCGAGGAGGCTGCGGAAGCCGGCGCGCACGAGGGCCTGGTCGTCGGCGAGGAGCACCTTGATCGTCATGGGCGGAAGCCTGGCACGGGGAGGACGGCCCGGACCAGCCATCCGTCGCCGTCGGCGGGCCTGCCGGCGGTGAGTTCGCCGCCGAGGGCGTGGACGCGTTCGGTCATGCCCCGGATGCCGTGCCCGGGGGCCGGCGCGGGGCCCGGCGGGGCCGGGCCGTCGTCGGCGACGGTGACCTCCACCCGGTCCGGGGCGCAGTGGACGGTGACCTCGGCGTGCGAGGCGCCGGAGTGGCGGGCGGTGTTGGTGAGGGCTTCCTGGACGAGCCGGTGGACGGCGAGGGAGACCGGGGCGGGGACGACGGCGGGGTCGCCGGTGGTCTCCAGCCGGATGGCGAGGGAGGGGGTGCGCAGGCGGGCGACGAGGGCGGCGAGTTCGGGGACGCCGCCGGCGGGTTCCGCCGGGGCGTCTCCCGGCGCGCGCAGGACGTGGACGAGGGAGCGGAGGTCGCGTACGGCGGCGGTGCGGACCTCCTGCGCGGTGGCGAGGGCGGCGCGTGCCTCGGCCGGGGAGTCGTCCAGGGCCTCGGCGGCGACGCGGAGCTGGAGGCCCACGACGGTGAGGGTGTGGCCGACGACGTCGTGGAGTTCGCGGGCGATCTCCAGGCGGGCCTCGGCGATCCGCCGGCCGGCCTCCAGGTCCCGCTCGCGGGCCTCGCGCAGCAGCCGGTCGTCGAGGGCGGCGCGCCAGCGGAGGCGGTTGCGGTAGGCGGTGGCGGCGGCCAGCAGCAGGGCCAGCCACAGGGCCTCGGCGCCCAGGGAGGCGAGGGCCTCGCGGGGGCCGGTGCCGGCGGTGGACAGCTCCCAGGCGGCGGCGAACGCGAGGGTGGCGGCGCCGACGGCGGCGGCCCGGGGCAGGCCGGGGCGGCCGGGGCGGTCGTCGGCGGCCAGCCCGGCGTACGCGGCGGACACCGGCCAGACCCAGCCCGCGTCGGTGAGTCCGGAGGTGCGGAGGACGAGGACGGCCTGGACAGACAGGAGGAGCACGGCGAGCGGCCACCGGCGCCGGACCAGGAGGAGCAGGGCCAGCCAGACGGCGAGCGGCAGGGCGCCGGCCGCGTCCAGCCGGCCGCCGAAGCGGGCGGTGGCGGCCGGCACGGCGACCAGGGTGGCGGCGGCGAGCAGCCCGTCGAGGCGTATCGCGCGCAGGGCTGCCGCGGTCGTACGGGCGAGCGCTCGGTCCATGTGCCGATCATGCACGACGGCCCCGCTCCCCGGCGGCGGTCGCGAGGAGCGCGACGGCGACCCAGCCGAAGTCGGCGGCGAGCACGATCCGTTCGGCGAGCCCGAGGAGGGTGGGGGCGCCGAGCAGGCCGAGGGAGGGGCCGCCGTCCATGACGTCGGCGAGGAGGACGGCGAGGGCGGACGTGCCGAGGAGGGAGACGGCGGTGAGGGCGTCGAGCGCGGTCCGCAGCCGGGGCCGGGCCGCGACGAGCCTGCGGCGGAGCAGGAGCGCGGCCGCGGGGAGGGCGGCGAAGGCGAGGAACGCGGCGTTGCCGTGGACGAGTTCGGAGAGCGAGGGGCGGTGGTGGTGGCCGGGAGGGTCGGCGGGGAAGAGCCCGGCGACCAGGATCCCCGCGGTCCACGCCGCTACGGCGATCCGGCCGGCCCCGTGGCCCGTGAGCCGTGCCGCGAGGAGGGCGGAGGCGGCGGCGACCGCAAGGAGGCCGGCGGGGAGGAGCAGGCCGGCGGTGCCGTGCACGTACCGACTCAGGGCTTCGCTCAGCAGGGCATGGCCGGGGTTCACCAGCTCCAGCGTCGTCAGGGCCAGGGTGCCGGCGCCGATCAGGGCGAGCCCGGCCCGTACCCCCGCGGTCGTCGTCCTCCCGGCCGCTCGCGTCATCGTCGTCGTCATGCCGTCCTCCTCGTCGTCGTAACTTCCGTTGGTGTTCAGGAAGTTACGGAGGGGACGGGGCCGGCCGCGTCCTCCGGGCGCGGTCACCCGGTCCTGCGCCGGACGGTGGAGGTGGTCAGTCCTGCTGCACCGTTCGGTGTACGGAGCGGGGCAGCCACACCGCCATGAGGACGGCGGCGGTGAGCAGGACGCCGGCGGAGACGCGGAAGGCCAGGGCGTAGCCGGGCACCAGGTGGGCGCCGTCGGAGGTGGCGGCGTGGCCGGCGGCGGAGGCGGCGACGGTGGTGAGGACGGCGAGGCCGAGGGCGCCGCCCATGGTGCGGGAGGTGTTGACGAGCCCGGAGACGAGGCCGGCGTCGCCGGGGGCGGCACCGGAGGTGGCGAGGGTGGCGAGGGGGGTGGTGGCGAGGCCGATGCCGCCCATCATGAGGAGGCCGGGGCCGAGGATGGTGGTGAGGAAGGTGCCGTCGGCGGTCAGGGCGGACTGCCAGGCGAAGCCGGCGGCGGCGGTGAGGAGGCCGAGGACGGCGAGGTTCCGGGCGCCGGTGACGCCCATGAGGCGGGGTGCGGCCTTGGAGCCGACGAGGACGGCGAGGGAGCTGGGGACGAGGGCGAGGCCGGCCTGGAGGGGCGGGTAGCCGAGGACGTTCTGGGCGTACACCGTCATGAAGAACCACATGGCGAAGGAGCTCGCCCCGGCGAGCATGATGCCGGTGTTGGCGGCGGACACGGCGCGGTTGCGGAAGATGCCGAGCGGGACGAGGGGTTCGCGGGTGCGGCGTTCGACGGCGGTGAAGACGGCGAGGAGGGCGAGGCCGCCGAGGAGCGGGAGGAGGGTGGCGGCGGAGGTCCAGCCGGACAGCTCGGTCTGCACGATGCCGTAGGCGAGGGTGGCGAGTCCGGCGGTGACGAGGACGGCGCCGGGCAGGTCGAGGCGGCGGCCGGTGGTGGTGCGGCCCTCGCGGAGCCCGAGCACGGCGGCGGCGAGGAGGAGCACGCCGAGGGGGGCGTTGACGAGGAGGACCCAGCGCCAGTTCAGCAGGTCGACGAGGAGGCCGCCGACGAACCCGCCCGCGGCGCCGCCGGCCGCGCCGACGGCGGTCCAGGTGCCGATGGCCCGGGTGCGGGCGGCTCCGGCGGGGACGGCGGCGGTGACGAGGGTGAGGGTCGCCGGGGAGAGCGCGGCGGCGCCGAGTCCCTGGGCGGCGCGGGCGGCGATGAGCCAGCCGCCCTCGGGGGCGAGGCCGCCGACGACCGACGCGGCGGTGAAGAGCCCGAGACCGGCCAGGAACATGGTCTTGCGCCCGTACAGGTCGGCGGCCCGGCCGCCGAGGAGCATGAAGCCGGCGAAGGCGATCGAGTAGGCGTTGAGGACCCACTGGAGGCCGAGGGTGCCGAGGCCGAGGTCGGCCTTCATGGAGGGGAGGGCGACGTTCATGACCGACACGTCGAGGACGACGAGGAACTGCCCGGCGCAGGCGACGAGGACGACGAGCCAGGGGCGGGCGGCGGGTATGGGGGGTCGGGTCGTGGCGGTTCCGGTGGCGGAGTCGGTCTGCGGCATGCGTGTCATGGTCGCAGACCGGCTCCGCCCCGTACATCGGGCGGAGGGTCCGTCCCCGCGCACGGGGTCCTAGGGCTTGCGGAGGAGGGTGACGACGGCCGCGCCGCCGAGGCCGATGTTGTGGGCGAGGCCGACGCGGGCGCCGGGGACCTGACGGTCGGCGGCCTCGCCGCGGAGCTGCCGGACGAGTTCGGTGGCCTGGGCGAGGCCGGTGGCGCCGAGGGGGTGGCCCTTGGAGATGAGGCCGCCGGAGGGGTTGACGACCCAGCGTCCGCCGTAGGTGGTGGCGCCGGACTCGACGAGTGCGCCGGAGTCGCCGTCCCCGCACATGCCGAGGGCTTCGTAGGTGAGGAGTTCGTTGACGGAGAAGCAGTCGTGGAGTTCGACGACGTCGACGTCCTCGATGCCGAGTCCGGAGGCCTCGTACGCCTGCCGGGCGGCCTCGCGCGACAGGGGGCGGCCGACGGCGTCGATGCAGGAGCCGGAGGCGAAGGAGTCCGGGGTGTCGGTGGTCATGGCCTGGCCGGCGATCTCGACGGCCCGTTCCGCCAGGCCGTGGGCGGCGGCGAAGCGGGCGGAGACGACGAGGGCGGCGGCGGCGCCGTCAGAGGTGGGCGAGCACTGGAGCTTCGTGAGGGGGTGGTGGACGGTCTTCGCGGCGAGGATCTCGTCGACGGTGTACACGTCCTGGAACTGGGCGTCCGGGTTGCGGGAGGAGTGGAGGTGGTTCTTGGCGGCGACGGCGGCGAGCTGGGCCTCGGTGGTGCCGTACCGCTCCATGTGCTCGCGGGCGGCGTTCCCGAAGATCTGCGCGGTGGGCGGGGAGGCGGCGAAGCCGTGGGCGGCGGCCATGATGCCGTAGTGCCGGGCGACGGGCGAGGTCGCGAAGTCCCCCGCGCCGGAACCGCCGCCCAGGGAGCCCTTGTTCATCTTCTCGAAGCCGAGGGCGAGGACGCAGTCGGCGATGCCGCCCTCGACGAGCTGGCGGGCGGTCATGAGGGCGGTGGCGCCGGTGGCGCAGTTGTTGTTGAGGTTGTAGACGGGCAGGCCGGTGAGGCCGAGTTCGTAGACGGCCCGCTGGCCGGCGGTGGACGCCTGGAAGCAGTAGCCGACGACGGCCTGGTCGACCTCCCCGTACGGGACGCCGGCGTCGGCGAGGGCGGCGGTGCCGGCCTCGCGGGCCATGTCCCAGTACTGCCAGTCGCGGGTCTCGGGCTTCTCGAACCGCGTCATGCCGACCCCGGCGATGTACGACGTCGCAGTGTGCTGCATGGCGTGCCCTCTCAGTCCCTGGGGAGGCCGAGCAGCCGCTCGGCGACGACGTTGAGCTGGACCTGGGTGGTGCCCCCGGCGATGGTGAGGCAGCGGGACATGAGGTACCCGTGGACGGCCGCCGCGCCGGGGCCCTCGCGCACGGCGCCGTCGGGGCCGAGGAGTTCGAGGGCGAGTTCGGCGGTCTTCTGCTGGTGGAGGGTCTGGACGAGTTTGCGGACGCTGGCGCCGGCGCCGGGTTCGAGTCCGGAGACCTGGCGGAGGGTGGTGCGCATGCCGATGCAGGCGAGGGCGTGGGCCTCGGCGAGGAGGGCGCCGGTGCGGGCGCGTACGGAGCCGTCGGCGTCGGCGGCGGCCTTGATGAGCGCTACGAGGCCGGTGTCGAAGACGACCTGGTCGGCCATGTGGACGCGTTCGTTGCCGAGGGTGGTGCGGGCGACCCGCCAGCCGTCGTCCACGTCGCCGACGACGGCGTCGGCGGGGAGGAGGGCGCCGTCGAACCAGACCTCGTTGAAGAGGGAGTCGCCGGTGATCTCCTTGAGCGGCCGGATGTCGATGCCGGGCGTGTTCCGCATGTCGACGAGGAAGTACGTGAGCCCCCGGTGCTTGGGGGCGGCGGGATCGGTGCGGGCGAGCAGGATGCCGAAGTCGGCCGTGCGGGCGGCGCTCGTCCACACCTTCTGGCCGGTGATCCGCCAGCGGCCGTCCCCGGTGCGTTCGGCGCGGGTGCGCAGGGAGGCGAGGTCGGAGCCGGCGCCGGGTTCGGAGAAGAGCTGGCACCAGCGCTGTTCGCCGCGGAGGGTGGGGCCGAGGTGGCGTTCCTGCTGGGCGGGGCTGCCGTGGGCCAGGAGGGAGGGGACGACCCAGGTGGCGATGCCGAGTCCGGGGAGGGTGATGCCGGCCTCGTCGAGCGCCCGCTGGACGGCGAGCTGCTGGAGGGGGCCGGCGCCGAGGCCGTACGGCTCCGGGAGGTGCGGGGCGGCGTAGCCGGTGGGGGCGAGGACGCGGCGGGCGGCGGCGGGGTCGAGTCCGGCGGCGGGGGCGAGGGCGGCGCGGGCGGCGGCGCGGTACGGCTCGGCGGCGGGCGGCAGGTCGAGGCGGAGGGTGCGGCGCAGGCCGGTGGCGGCGTGCCGGAGCGCGTCGAGGCGGAACCGGTCGCCGGTGCCGAGGAGCTGGCGGGCGACGAGGGCGCGGCGGAGCAGGACGTGGGCGTCGTGTTCCCAGGTGAAGCCGATGCCGCCGAGGATCTGGACGCAGTCCTTGGCGCAGCTGTGGGCGGCGTCGAGGGCGGTCGCGGCGGCGAGGGCGGCGACGAGCGGCCGGGCGGGGTCGTCGGTGGCGCGGGCGGCGTCCCAGGTGAGGGCGCGGGCCTGTTCGAGCCGGAGCAGCATGTCGGCGCAGAGGTGTTTGACGCCCTGGAACCGTCCGATGGGGCGGCCGAACTGCTCGCGGGTGCGGGCGTGTGCGGCGGCGGTCTCGACGGCGCGGGCGGCGGTGCCGCAGGCGTCGGCGGCGAAGAGCACGGCGGCGAGGTCGTGGACGAGCCCGGTGTCGAGGGCGAGCACGCGGGCGTCGGGGACGGGGAGGGCGGCAGCGGTGACCTCGCCGGTGGGCCGGGTGGGGTCGGCGGAGGCGTGCGCCCGGACGGTGAGGCCGGGGGCGGGGGCGTCGACGGCGAGCCAGAGGGGGCCGTCGGCGGTGGCGGCCGGGAGGAGGAGCAGGTCGGCGTGGGGGGCGCCGAGGACGGGCGGGGCGGTGCCGTGGAGGACGTACCCGGTGCCGGTGCGGACGGCGGTGAGGGTGTTGGTGCCGCCGAGGGCGACGGCGCCGGTGCGGCGGCCTTCGGCGAGGTCGGCGAGGAGCGCGGACGCCCCTGCCCGGTGGAGGAGTTCGGCGGCGAGGACGGTCGGCAGGTAGGGGCCGGGGAGGAGGGCGCGGGCGGTCTCCTCGACGACGACGGCGAGGTCGTCGAGGCCGCCGCCCCCGCCGCCGTGCTCCTCGGGTACGTGGAGCCCGAGGAGGCCCTGCGCGGCGGCGGCGTCCCAGTACGCGGGCCGGCCGGGCGGTGGCTCGGGCGCGTCGAGCCACCGGCGGAGTTCACCGGGGGGTGCGGCGCGGGTGAGCCAGGCGCGGACGGACCGGGCGAGGTCCCGCTGTTCGTGCGTGACGGCGATACCCATGGCGCGCAGATTAGAACACGTTCCATTCTGACGGAAGGTCAGATACGTGGCGGATCACAGCCGTCGGGCTCGCACCCCGCAGGCCCCCTCAGTCCCGCTCCTCCGCTCCGGCCGCGCCCTCCGGCTTCGTCAGCAGGACCTCCCGGGCCTGTTCGGCGGCGCGGACGATGGCCTCGCTGACGAAGTCCATGAAGCGGGCGACGTTCTCCAGGCGGGCGGCGGCCGGGGTACCGGAGCCGAGGACGGAGACGCCCCGGCGCGCTATCTCGACCAGCTGCTCGTTCGCCCGGGCGGCGGCGATCATCGACTGGTACCAGAGCTCGTCGTCGACGAGGTACCGCTCGCGGCGCCGGTCGTCGCGCTCGCGGCGGATGAGGCTCTGGCCCTCCAGGAAGGCGACAGCCTTGGAGATGGACCCGGCGCTGACCTGGAGCCGGTCGGCGAGTTCGCCGGCGGTGAGGCTGCCCGCGTCGGTGGCGTACAGCGCGGCGAGGACGCGGGCGGTCATGCGGGGCAGTCCGCTCTGCATGAAGACGGTGGCGAACTCCTCCTCGTAGTCGCGCACGGCCGTCGCGTCGCGCCCGTCGCCGCGCGACGCGACGGGCCGGGCGCCGCCCGCGGCGGGCTTGCGCCGGCGGGCACGGGTCTCGGTGGCGCGGTGGGCGAGGTCGGGGCGGTACGCGGTGGGGCCGCCGTTGCGCATGACCTCGCGGGTGACGGTGGAGGTGGGCCGGTCGAGCCGCCGGGCGATCTCCGCGTACGCGAGCCCGTCACCGAGTCCCAGCGCGATCTGCTGACGTTCCTGCTGGGTGAGCCTGCCTCCCGGCATCGCCCTCTCCCTCCGTACGGGTCCGATACCGGGCCAGCATAGCGTTCACCGCGCCACCATTGCAACGCTCCGGCATATGTCGTTGCATCACCCCACAGTTCATTGCAATGAAATAGCGGCATCTAACTGCAGAGATGCCGATCCAGTGCAACAACACTCTTGCCGCACCTTGGAAAGCAACGTAGCTTTTCTCATGTCGGAAACGCCGACCGCGCACCACTCCCCAAGGAGCCGTCACCATGCAGACCTTCGCCACCGCCACCCCCGTCACCGCCGTCGTCGACATCCCCGCCGGCCACCTCCGCTTCATCGCCGCCGACCGCACCGACACCACCGTCGACATCCGCCCCGCCACCCCCGGCAAGAACCGCGACACCAAGGCCGCCGAGAACACCACCGTCACCTACGCCGACGGCATCCTCACCATCACCGCCCCCGAGCCCGGGAACCAGCTCTTCGGCCCCTCCGGTGCCGTCGAGATCACCGTCCAGCTCCCCGCCGGCTCCCACGTCCGCGCCAAGACCGCCGCCGCCGAACTCCGCGGCGTCGGCCGCCTCGGAGACGTCACCTACGAAAGCGCCCAGGGCCCCGCCAAGCTCGACGAGGCCGGCACCGCCCACCTCACCCTCCAGGACGGCGACATCACCATCGGCCGCCTCAACGGCCCCGCCGACCTCACCACCGCCCGCGGCGACCTCCGCGTCACCGAAGCCACCACCGGCACCCTCACCCTCACCACCCACTCCGGCTCCATCACCGTCGGCGCCGCCCGCGGCACCGCCGCCACCCTCGACGCCGGCACCACCCACGGCCGCGTCCACAACACCCTCCAGAACGCCAAGGGCACCGCCGCCGACCTCACCATCCACGCCACCACCTCCCACGGCGACATCACCGCCCACGCCAACTGACCGCCCCTCCCCGCCCCTTCCGACGCACCGAGGAGAACGCCCGTCATGACGCACCCCGCGATCGCGGCGAACGGTCTGCGCAAGTCGTACGGCGACAAGGTCGTCCTCGACGGAGTGGACCTGTCCGTCCCCGAGGGCACGGTCTTCGCCCTGCTCGGTCCGAACGGCGCCGGCAAGACGACCGCCGTGAAGATCCTCTCCACCCTGATCTCCGCCGACTCCGGCCGCGCCACCGTCGCCGGCCACGACCTCACCACCCACGCCCACCAGGTCCGCGCCGCCATCGGCGTCACCGGCCAGTTCTCCGCCGTCGACGGCCTCATCACCGGCGAGGAGAACATGCTCCTCATGGCCGACCTCCACCACCTCACCAAGACCGAGGGACGCAGGACCGCCGCCGAACTCCTCGCCCGCTTCGACCTCGTCGACGCCGCCAGGAAGCCCGCCTCCACCTACTCCGGCGGCATGAAACGCCGCCTCGACATCGCCATGACCCTCGTCGGCGGCCCCAGGATCATCTTCCTCGACGAACCCACCACCGGCCTCGACCCCCGCTCCCGCCACACCATGTGGCAGATCATCCGCGACCTCGTCGCCGACGGCGTCACCGTCTTCCTCACCACCCAGTACCTCGAAGAAGCCGACGAACTCGCCGACCGCATCGCCGTCCTCAACGGCGGCCGCATCGTCGCCGAGGGCACCGCCGACCAGCTCAAGCGCCAGATCCCCGGCGGCCACGTCCGCCTCCGCTTCACCGACCCCACCGCCTACCGCAGCGCCGCCGACGCGCTGGGCGGGGCCGCCGCGCGGGACGACGAGGCCCTGGCGCTCCAGCTCGCGAACGACGGCAGCCAGCGGGCGCTCCGGGCGCTCCTCGACCGGCTGGACACGGCCGGCGTCGAGGCCGACGAACTCACCGTCCACACCCCGGACCTCGACGACGTCTTCTTCGCCCTGACCGCGACCGACACCTCCCCCACCGTCCCCGCCCAGCCGAAGGAGAACGTCCGATGAGCACCCTGTCCCTCGCCGTCCGCGACTCGTCCACGATGCTCCGGCGGAACCTCCTCCACGCCCGCCGCTACCCCTCCCTCACCCTCAACCTGCTCCTCACCCCGGTGATGCTGCTCCTGCTCTTCGTCTACGTCTTCGGTGACGTGATGAGCGCGGGCATGGGCGGGGCGGACCGGGCGGCGTACGTGGCCTACCTGGTCCCCGGGCTGCTGCTGATGACGATCGGGTCCACCGTGATCGGCACGGCGGTCTCCGTCGCCAACGACATGAACGAGGGCATCATCGCCCGCTTCCGCACCATGGCGATCCACCGCCCGTCGATCCTCGTCGGACACGTCGTCGGCAGCGTCCTCCAGTCGGTGGCGAGCGTGGTCCTCGTCGGCGCGGTGGGCGTGGCGATCGGCTTCCGCTCCACGGACGCCACCGCCCTGGAGTGGCTGGCCGCCTTCGGTCTGCTGGTCCTGTTCGCGACGGCGCTCACCTGGATCGCGGTCGGCATGGGCCTGGTCTCCCCCAACGCCGAGGCCGCGTCCAACAACGCGCTCCCGCTGATCTTCCTGCCGCTGATCTCCAGCACCTTCGTGCCGGTCGCCCAGATGCCGGGCTGGTTCCAGCCGATCGCGGAGTACCAGCCCTTCACCCCGGCCATCGAGACCCTCCGCGGCCTGCTCCTCGGCACCGGGATCGGCCACCACGGCTGGCTCGCGGTCGCCTGGTGCGCCGGCCTCGCCGTCCTCGGCTACGTCTGGTCGGCGAAGACCTTCGCGAAGGACCCGCGGTAAGCGCGGTGTCGGTCGGTCCGGCATCCGCGCACCCACCCCCCAGGGGCGGCCCCTCCCGGCACCACGCCGGCGACGGGCCGCCCCTTCGGCGTCCCCGGACGCCGCGGTCCCGCGCGTTGTCAGTGGGCCCTGTCACGATGACGACCAGACCGACCGCACGAGCGCGAAGGGGCGGGGACGCCATGGGGACCTGGGACATCGGACCGTTCGACAACGACACCGCGGCCGACTTCTCATACCGGGTGGACGACGCCGCCGACGGGAGGAAGGCGGACGTGCTGCTCGCCGCCTTCCGGGAGGTGACGGGGACCGGGGAGGAGTACCTGGACGCGGACCTCGGGGCCGAGGCCGTCGCGTCGGCCGCGCTGGTGGCCGCGCAGTGCCCGGGCGGGGAGCCGGTGACGACCTCGTACGCCCCGAAGGAGCCGCTGGGCGAGCTGCCGGCCGCGCTGCGGGCGGAGGCGGTCGCCGCGCTGGACCGGGTGCTCGCCGAGCCGTCGGAACTCCTGGAGCTGTGGGAGGAGTCGGACGGCGAGGAGTGGAAGGCGGGGGTGCGGAGACTGCGGGACGTGCTCGCGGGCGCCTGACGCGGCCCGGGTGCGGGGCTCGCGCGGGCGTGCCGTGCGGCCCGGGTGGGGCTCGTTGGGCGTGCCTCCGGCTCACGCCGACGGCGCTCGGGCGCCTCTCCGGCGGGCGGTGAGCCCCCACACCACCGCCGCGACGGCCGAACCGACCGCGGTGACCGCGAGGAGCAGCAGCGCCGGGTTCAGCCACACCGGCACGATCTCCTCCCCGCCGCACACCAGGCTCACCGGCAGTTCGCTGCGGCTGTCCGGGGTGATCAGGCGGCCCGCCTTGAACCAGCACGAGTCCTGCGGCTGGAGGAACAGCACGTACGACAGCCCGTACACGTGCAGCGCCCCGCCGAGCACGGCGGCGGTCACGGCGGTCCACGCCGCCTTCTTCGCGGGCGTGCGCCGGCGCGGGGTGGCGGCCATCGGTCGGCGGCCCGCCGGAGTCCGGGTGCCGTCCATGGTGGTCCCCTCCCTGGCGCGGCTGATCGGCGCGGACGGCTCCCCTCCCCGGGGAGCGGCCGCTCGGAGGTGAGCGTAGCGGTGCGGGACGGTGTGGTTCGCGTGCGGCGGGTAGGGCACGATGGGCGCCCGTACCGACGTACTCGCCAGTAGGAGAACCGCCATGTCCGAGCCCAGTGCCGAGATCCTCGCCGCCTTCGAGGCCGCGAAGGGGTTCATGCCCGTCGGGGAGGGCCTGGCGCTGTACGCGGCGGCGGCCGAGGCCGCGAAGCTGGGGCTGCCGCTGCTGGAGGTGGGCACCTACTGCGGGCGCTCGACGATCCTGCTCGCGGACGCGGCGCGGGCGGCGGGGACGGTCGCGGTGACCGTGGACCACCACCGGGGCAGCGAGGAGCAGCAGCCGGGGTGGGAGTACCACGACCCGACGGTGGTGGACCCGGAGGTCGGCGTGATGGACACGCTGCCGACGTTCCGGCGGACGCTGCGGAAGGCGGGCCTGGAGGAGCACGTCGTCGCGGTGGTCGGGCGCAGCCCGCAGGTCGCGCGGGTGTGGGCCGGTGAGCTGGGGCTGGTGTTCGTCGACGGCGGGCACACGGACGAGCACGCGACGAACGACTACGAGGGCTGGGCCCCCAAGGTCGCCCCCGGGGGCCTGCTGGTCATCCACGACGTGTTCCCGGACCCGGCGGACGGCGGCCAGGCGCCGTACCGGATCTATCTGCGGGCGCTGGAGTCCGGTGACTTCGAGGAGGTGTCGGTCACGGACTCGCTGCGGGTGCTGCGCCGGACCGCCGCCTGACCCCGCGCCGGGTCCGCCCGGGCCGGGTCACTTCCGCCAGAAGAGGTGGTGGGTGACGCCGCTCGGGCTCGGCACGACGTCCAGGTGGTAGCGGTCGGTCAGCTCGTCGGGCGTGTCCCAGAGCTTGAGGCCGCTGCCGAGCTTCACGGGGGCGACGGCGACGTGCAGGGTGTCGACGAGGCCGGCGTCCAGGAACGCGCGGATCGTCGTCACCCCGCCGCCGAGGCGCACGTCCTTCCCGTCCGCCGCCTCCTTCGCCCGTTCCAGGGCGGTCGCCGGGTCGGCGTCGAGGAAGTGGAAGGTGGTGTCGGAGAGCGTGAAGGACGGGCGCTCGTGGTGGGTGAGGACGAAGACGGGGGTGTGGAACGGCGGCTCCTCGCCCCACCAGCCCTTCCACTCCTCGTCGCGCCAGGGGCCGCGCTGGGGGCCGAACTTGTTGCGGCCCATGATCTCGGCGCCGATGTTGTGGTGGAAGTCGCGGACCAGGTAGTCGTCCAGGCCGCGGCTGCCGCCGGGGTCGGTGCGGGTGGGCCAGCCGGCGGTGGCCCCGGCCCAGGCGAAGAGCTTCGCCGGGTCGGCGTGCCCGAAGGGCCGCTCCAGGGACTGGTCCTCGCCGGCGGCGATCCCGTCGGCGGAGACGGAGAAGTTCTGGACTTTCAGCAGCTGGGGCATGGGGCTCCTCCTGGGGTGTTCGTTCCGTGCTCTTTCCGCGTTCCGCAGTGATGACCGTCCGGGCGGCGCGAACTCATCGCGGGCGGATACCCTGGCGAAGGGGTTCAGTTGTAGTACTACGAACGGAGTGGTCTCCATGGCCCGTCGGAACGAGGAACGGCGCGCCGCGCTCGTGGACGCCGCGATCGAGGTGCTGGCCCGCGACGGCGCCCGGGGCCTGACCTTCCGGGCGGTGGACGGCGAGGCCGGGGTGCCGACGGGGACGGCGTCCAACTACTTCGCCAACCGCGACGACCTGCTCACCCAGGCCGGCGCCCGCGTCTACGAACGGCTCCAGCCGGACGACGCGACCATGGAGGGGACCAGGACCGCGCCGCACGACAAGGCGACGTACACGCGGCTCATGCGGGAGCTGGTCGGGCGGATCTCCGCCTTCCGCACCGGCTACCTCGCGCTCCTGGAACTCCGCCTGGAGGCCACCCGCCGGCCCGCGCTCCGCGCGATCCTCACCGAGCGGATCCGGGCCGACGTCGAGCAGAACGTGACCTTCCACGAGGCGTCCGGGCTGCCCGGCGACGCCACCGCCGTCAAGCTGCTCGTGCTCACCCTGAACTGGCTGATCGTGGAGCAGCTGACCCTCCCCGACGTCTTCTCGGAGGAGGAGCGCGACGCGCTGGTGGCGGCGGCGGTCGACCGGATCGTCTTCACCCGGGGGTGACGGGTCAGTACAGGCCCTTCGTCACGTAGAGGCAGTTGGTGTACGAGTAGCCCGGCTCGATCGTCGCCTTGCTGCTCTTGGTGTCGCCGGCCGTGGAGAAGCCGGACCCGGCCCGCTTCTGGAGCAGGTGGTAGGTGCCCGCGGGCAGCTGGATCGTCGCCTTCGGGTACGTCGAGGACGGGCCGGAGCACGGCTTGAAGCCGGGCCGGAGGGTGTCCAGCCGCTCGTAGCTGCGGCAGCCGCCGCACGCCTTGAGGGTGATCTTGCCGGTGACCGGTCCGGTGTAGAGGAGTTCGACCTCGTCGTCGGCGTCGTTGCTGATCACCATCGTCATCCGGGCGCCGCCGGGCACCGTCGACGGCGGCAGCTTCCGCCCCGCGTCCGGGGCCTCGGCGGCGATCTGCGCGGCGATGGAGATCGAGCGGGCGTGGGAGACCGACTCGCCGTCCGGGTAGTCCTTGACGTACCGGTCCATGGTCGCGGCGGCGTCCGCGAACTCCTTGTCGCCGAACTGGTCGGTGCCGCAGGCGAAGACGCCCTTCCGCACGCCCCGGTCCGCCTCCGCCCGCGCCCCGTCCAGCGGGAGGCCCTTGACGCCGGTCGTGACCGTCCGCAGGGCGCGCAGCTCCTCGGTGACGGCGCAGCGGTCGGCGGACGTGTCGCCGACCGCGGCGGCCTTGGCCCGGATCGCGTCGCGGACCGCCGCCGTCGCCTTCCCGGTGTACGGGGACTGCGGGAAGGTGGCGGTCAGCTCGTTGAAGTGGTCGGTGGCGGCGGCGGTCGTCGTCCCGCCGAGGGCGCCCGCGCCGCACTCGTACAGCGAGTGGGCCAGCGGCTCGTCCGTCCCGGCCGGGCGGTCGCCGAGCAGCGCCTTGTCGACGGTGTCCGGCAGCGACCGCAGGTGCTTCAGCGGGAGGATCGCCGCGCAGTACTTCTTCTCGTCGTACGGGGCGGAGACCGTCTCGTAGTACGCGTCGAGACTGGCCGGTACGCGCTGCGCGGCGCGCGAGCCCGCGTGGTCCCGGGCCAGCTCCTGGTACGTGGTGAGCGCCTTGCGGTAGCCGGGCTCGGCGGTCGCGAAGTCCGTGGCCGCGCCGCTCCTCACCAGCGCGTCGGCGTCGGCGAGCCGGGCCAGCAGCGCCTGCTGGCGGGCCTCCTCGCGGGCGTCCTCGTGCGCGCCCGCCCAGGCGACGGCGCCGCCGGCGGGTGCGGCGAGCAGCAGGACGGCGAGCGGCAGCGCCAGGCGGCGGACCGTCGTGCCGAAGGCGAGCCGGGCGCGCAGCCCGCGCCGGGCGCCGTCGGCGGCGGCGGCCAGCAGGAAGGCGCCGTACCCGGCGAGCGCGGCCCCCGGCACGCCGTCCGCGTCGGCCGGCAGCGCCGCGACGAGGAGTCCGGCGGTGGCGGCCCAGCAGAGCGCCGCCCAGAGCCACTTCCGGAGCACGACGTAACCGAGCCCGAGGCAGGAGAGGTTGAGCAGCGCGACGAGGACGGCCTGGAGCGGGCGCGCCTCGCCCGGCGCCCCGCCGCCGGGTCCGCCGTACGGGCCGCCGTGGCCGCCCGGCGGGGCGGTGGGCGGCGGCGGAAGCGTCCCGGCCCCGGCCCAGCCGGGCGCGGGCGCGGGCGCCTGCGCGGGCGGGGGGCCGTAGGCGCCGCCGTAGCCGCCGTGGCTCGCGTCAGGAGCACCGTGGCCGCCGTACTGGCCCTGGCCGCCGTGGCCGCCCTGACCGCCCTGACCGCCGTGCCCCGCGTGGCTCGCGCCGTGGCCCTCGGTCGGCGGCCCGAAGCCGCCGCCGGCGGTGCCGGCGCCGGTCGTGCCCTGCGAGCCGCCGTTCTGCGGCGCCTCCCAGGGGGCCGGCCCCGGTGCGGGCAGCCGGAAGGAGCCGGTGGCGGAGGGATCCGTACCGCTCCCGGCCGCGGGGCCCGGACCGGCGTCCGTACCTCCGCCGCCGTCCCTGCGGGGCCGCATCATGATCGTGGCGCCGGAGGAGTCGTCGTCCCGGGGCACCCGGTCCTGCGGTGCCGCGTCCTGGGGCGGTGCGTCCTGCGGTTCCTCGTCGCCTCGCGGGCGTGCGTCGTTCGGTTCTTCCCCCGCCACGGTTCCCCCTCGTGGTCCTGGCGCGGCGACCCGTACCGCGCCCGCTCGTTCCCCATACCCTTCACCGGACCGGCACACGCGTCCAGCGGATTGCGGGCGGTGCGCGGTTCCGGCGGCCGGAGGGCCTAGAGTCGCGGGGTGCCGTACGACCACGCGAACCTCCTGCCCGCCGCCCGCGCCGCGCTCGCGGCGCTCGTCTGCTCCGCCGCGCTCGCCGGGTGCGGCGCCGCCTCCGAGGCCGCGCAGGGCAGCCGGGGGCCGGGCGCGGCGGCCACGCCGTCCGCCACCGCGACCCGTACCCCCTCCGCCACGGCGACGCCCCCGGCGGACCGTCCGCTCGCCGGGCGGACCGTGGTGGTCGACCCGGGGCACAACCCGGGGAACTTCCGGCACACGCGGGAGATCAACGAGAAGGTGGACATCGGGACGGCCCGCAAGGAGTGCGACACCACCGGCACGGCGACGGACGCGACCGGCGGCGCGGCCCCGTACACGGAGGCAGCTTTCACGCTGGACGTGTCGCACCGGCTGCGGGACCTGCTGGAGGCGCGGGGCGCGACGGTGGTGCTGACGCACGACGCGGACCGGCCGTACGGGCCGTGCATCGACGAGCGGGCCCGGATCGGGAACGCGGCGAAGGCCGACGCGGTCGTCTCCGTCCACGCCGACGGCTCCGCGAAGGGGAACCGCGGCTTCCATGTGATCGTGCCCGCGAAGGTGAAGGAGGGCGCGGCGGACACCGGTCCGATCGTGGCGCCGTCGCGCGCGCTCGGCGAGCGGATCGTCGCCGGCTTCCGCCGGGCGACCGGCACCTCCCCCGCCAACTACCTCGGCGGAGGTACCGGTTTGGACGTCCGTTCGGATCTCGGAGGTCTCAATCTGTCAACGGCGCCCAAGGTCTTCGTCGAATGCGGCAATATGCGTGATCCGAAGGACGCCGCACTGCTGACGTCCGGGGCGTGGCGGCAGAAGGCCGCGCGGGGCATCGCCGACGGCATCGTGACCTACCTCCAGGGGTAGAACCGGCGAGCGATAGATTCGCTCCGTACGATGGGGCCGCCCCCGTGCCGAGAAACCGGCGCCCGCCCGACGCGACGACGACCCGACGAAGGACTTCTTACGTGAATATCCGCTCCCTCACCCGAGGCGATGGCGTGCTGATCGGTGCTGCGGTGGTGCTGTTCATCGCCTCGTTCCTCGACACCACCGGCTGCGACGGCCCGGCCGCCATCTGCGACCAGATCGACTTCGCGAACTCGTGGGAGACCTCGCCGCTCGGCTGGGGCACCTTCTTCCTCGGCATCGTCGGCGCCGCGCTCGTCGTCCTCTCCCACGGCCTGCCGCAGCCGCGCAAGGTCCTGGGCCTGGAGCTCGGCCAGGTCGGCGCCGCCTTCACGATCGCCGCCGCCTGGACCACCCTGATGTGGGTCTTCGAGGCCGAGAACGCCGGCGCCGGCCTGATCCTCGGCCTGATCGGCGCGCTCCTCGGCGCCGCCGCCGCGCTCGCCGCCCCGATGGTCCCCGCCCTGAAGGCCCCGCTCGTCGGCGCCCCGCGTCCGGCGGCCCCGCAGCCGTACGGCGGCCACCCGCAGCAGGGCGTCCCCGGCGGCTACGGCTACCCGGGCGCGCAGCAGGGCCAGCAGCCCTACCCGGCGCCGCACGACGCCTCGCAGGGCGGTTCGCCGTTCGGGCAGCCGCAGCCGCAGCCGGAGCCGCAGGCCGCGGCGCAGGGCGCCTCGGACTTCACGCCGTTCTGGTTCGCCGTGCCGGTCGCCCGCCCGCTGTACGCGGAGGACGGCTCCGGCGCGCAGATCGCGGAACTGGCGCCCGGCACCTGGTACCTGGCCGTGGAGCAGCGCGGTCAGGCGCTGGTCGCGCAGACGCAGGACGGGCGCCGCGGCGTCCTCCAGGACGCCACCGGCATCCAGCGCGGCTGACCTTCCCGGACCGTCGCGGCGGCCCCCCGACCGGAAGCCCTTCCGGTCGGGGGGCCGCTGTCGTACAGTCCCCCGCACACCGGATCTGACGGCCCGTCAGGCGGTGGAGGAGAAGGGAGCGGCCGGTCATGCGCCTGGGACTCGCGCTCGGCTACTGGGGCCGCGGCCCCTCCCCCGCCCATCTGGAGCTCGCGCGCGAGGCGGAGCGGCTCGGCTACGACGCGGTGTGGACGGCGGAGGCGTGGGGCTCGGACGCCTTCACCGCGCTCACCTGGATCGCCGCCCACACCCGCCGGATCGGGCTCGGCACGGCGGTGGCGCAGATGGCGGCCCGCACCCCGACCGCGACGGCCATGCACGCCCTCACCCTGGACCACCTGTCGGGCGGCCGGATGCGGCTCGGCCTGGGGCTGTCGGGCCCGCAGGTGGTGGAGGGCTGGTACGGGCGGCCGTTCCCCCGCTCCCCGCTGACCGCCACCCGCGAGTACGTCGACGTGGTCCGGCAGGTGCTCCGCCGCGAGGCGCCGGTGCGGCTCGCCGGACGGCACCACTCCTTCCCGTACGCCGGAGAGGACGGCACCGGCCTCGGCAAGCCGCTCAAGCCGATCACCCACCCGCTCCGCGCGGACCTCCCGGTCCTGCTGGGCGCCGAGGGGCCCCGGAACATCGCGCAGACGCTGGAGATCGCCGACGGCTGGCTGCCGCTCTACTGGTCGCCCGGCCGCTGGCGCGCGGCGTACGCCCTCCCGGACCGGCTGCCCGACGGCTTCCGGGTCGCGCCGATGGTCCGCGCCCAGGTCTGCGACGACGTGCCGAAGGGCCTGCTGCCGGTCAAGGCGATGCTCGGCTTCTACATCGGCGGCATGGGGCACGCCACCCGCAACTTCCACGCCGACCTCATGGCCCGCATGGGCTACGGGGAGGAGGCCCGGCACATCCAGCGCCTGTTCGCCGAGGGCCGCCGCGAGGAGGCCGTCCTCGCCGTCCCGGACGCCTTCGCCGACGAGATCTCCCTGGTCGGCCCGCGCGAGCGGATCGCGGACCGGCTCCAGGAGTGGCGGACCGGCCCGGTGACGGACCTGCTGGTCACGGCCCCGGACCGGGAGACCCTGCGGACGCTCGCGGAGCTGACCGGGTAGGGCGTTCCGTCCGGAGGGGACGGCTCAGCGGCGAACCGCGGAGGCCGTTCCTTCCGGAAGGGACGGCTCAGCGGCGGACCGCGGAGGCCGTCTCGATGACCTCGTCCAGCACCTCGCGGGAGCGGACCAGGTCGGCGATGAGGCCGTCGATGCGGGACCGCTCGGCCGTCAGCTCCTCGACCAGCCGGAAGTCGGCGGTCTCGCTGGGCGCCCCGTCCGCGTCGCGCATGCACGGCAGCAGGTGGGCGATCGTGCGGCTGTTCAGGCCCGCCGCGTACAGCGCCTGGATGCGGACGACCCGGTCCACCGCCCAGTCGCCGTACCGGCGCTGGCCGCCGGCGGTCCGCTCGGACCGCAGCAGGCCCTGCGCCTCGTAGTAGCGCAGCGACCGCTCGCTCACGCCGCTCCGCGCCGCCAGTTCACCGATGCGCATCCGCCGCCTCGCCTCCGGGAGAAGGGACTTGAACCTGACACTGGTGTCAACTCCTACGGTACCCGCATGACGCACACCACGGCGGCCTCCCGCCTCTTCGAGTCCACCACCCTCGGCCCGCTGACCCTCCCCAACCGGCTGGTGATGCCGCCGCTGACCCGCAACCGGGCCGGCGCCGACGGCGTCCCCGGGTCCCTCATGGTCACCCACTACGCCCAGCGGGCCTCCGCGGGCCTGATCATCACCGAGGGGACCACGCCGAACGCGGTCGGCCAGACGTACCCGAACATCCCGGCCCTGTACGACGACGCCCACGTGGCCGGCTGGCGCGCGGTCACCGACGCCGTACGGGCCGCGGGCGGGCGGATGTTCGCGCAGCTCCAGCACGGCGGCCGGGTCGGCCACCCCGACACCAGCGGGCACCTCCCGCTCGCGCCGTCGCCGGTCCCGCTGCCGGAGACCATCCACACCCCGAGCGGCCGGCAGGACTCCGTGGTGCCGCGCGAGATGACGGCGGACGACATACGGGAGACCGTCGCCGACTTCGCCGCCGCCGCGCGCCGGGCGGTCGACGCCGGCTTCGAGGGGGTCGAGGTGCACGCCGCCAACGGGCACCTGCTGCACCAGTTCCTGGCGAAGAACACCAACCGGCGGACGGACGAGTACGGCGGCTCCGTCGCGCACCGCGTCCGGTTCGCGGTCGAGGTCGTCCGGGCCGTCGCCGACGAGATCGGCGCCGACCGGGTCGGCGTCCGCATCTCGCCCGGAGTCACGGTGAACGGCATCGACGAGGGCGACACGGACGAGATCTACGCGGCGCTCGTCCCGGCCCTCGCCGCCCTCGGCCCGGTCTATCTGCACGTGATCTTCGCCGACCCGGACCGGCCGCTCTTCCGCCGGATCCGCGCGGCCTGGCCGCACGCGCTGATCGCCAACCCGGCGCTCGGCTTCGGCGGTCCCCTCCCGGAGGACGGCGGGAAGGCGGCGGGCGAACGGCTGCTCGCGGCCGGGGCGGACCTGATCTCGCTGGGCCGCGCGTTCATGGCCAACCCCGACCTGGTCGAGCGGCTGCGGACCGGCGCGCCGCTCAACCCGCTGCGGGAGGCGCACTGGATGTACACGGGCGGCGAGGCCGGCTACAACGACTACCCGACGCTGGCCGGCTCCGCCGCCCTGGTGTGAGCGGGGGCGCGGATCAGCCGCCGCTGAGCTGGGAGGTCGAGGGCACCTTGTCCTTGACCTCGGCCCCGGCGGACTTCCCGGCGTCCTTGATGCCGTTGATGACGCCCTCCAGGCCGCCGACGTCCGCCGCGTCGACCTCGCCCTTGCGGAGTTTGGTGCCGAGTTCCTTGAGCGAGTCGATGCCGGAGGACAGCGGCGCCACCGCCTTGGAGAGCAGCGGGTCGCCCTTGGCGTTGTTCACCGCGGCCTTCAGCCGGTTGTAGGTGAAGGCGCCCGCGAGACCCGCCTTGACGAGGGCGAAGGTCCGCCCGTCGGCGCCCTTCTTGAACTTGCCGGCCTTGTACGGCTTCACGATCCACTGGTACGCGGCGCCGGCGGCGAGCCCGGCGTTGGCGACGAACCGGGTCTTCGCCAGCTTCTGCTTCTCGAAGGTGCTCGACGCGGACGGCGACGCGGCCGACCCCGTCGACAGACTCTGCGTGCTGTCGCTCCCGCACGCGGCGGTGAACAGCAGCGCGCACGACAGCATCAGCGCGGCGACGCCGCGGGACATGCTTCTGGGCACAGCGGAACCTCCCTGGGGACTGGTTCCGCCAGCGTCGCCCGCCCCCCACCGGGCCGCCATCGGAGCGACCCGTCCGGGTTGCGCCGCCGTCCGCCCTCCCGGCACCGGCCGGGAGGGTCAGTCGCCGCAGCAGTCCGGGGCGAGGCCGGCCGGCAGCCGCTCGCCGCCGAAGACGGCGACGGTGGCCTGTTCGCCGCCGAGCGCCGCGACCGCGAGGAGCAGGGAGCCCGCCGTCCAGGTGGTCTGCTCCTCGGGCCAGACGGCCGGCTCGTTCCCGTCCGCGGCCTCGTACACGTACCCCGTCCAGTACATGCCGTTCGGCGCGCGCAGGTGGCCGATGTCCTGGAGGACCGTGAGCGCCCGGTCGGACTCCCCCGTCGCCCACAGGGCGAGGGCGAGTTCGCAGCTCTCGCCGCCGGTCACCCACGGGTTGGGGACGACGCAGCGGACGCCGAGGCCGGGCACCACGAAGTCGTCCCAACGGGCGTCGATCCGGGCCTTCGCCTCGGCGCCGGTGACCGCGCCGCCGAGGACCGGGTAGTACCAGTCCATCGAGTAGCGGGACTTGTCGAGGAAGCGCTCGGGGTGGCGGCGGATCGCGTGCGCGAGGGCGCCGGCCGCCAGCTCCCAGTCCGGCTGCGGCTCCTCGCGGGCCTCGGCGATCGCCAGCGCGCAGCGCAGCGCGTGGTGGATCGAGGAGGAGCCGGTGAGGAGGGCGTCGGTGACGGGGGTGCCGTCGGGCTCGCGCTTCCAGCCGATCTGGCCGCCCGGCTGCTGGAGCCGGAGGACGAACTCGACCGCCGCGTAGACGACCGGCCACATCCGGTCGAGGAAGGCGTCGTCGCCGGTCGACAGGTAGTGGTGCCAGACGCCGACGGCGACGTACGCGGTGAAGTTGGACTCCTTGCCGCGGTCGGTGACGTCGCCGGCGTCGCCGTCCCGGTAGGCCGCGTACCAGGAGCCGTCGTCGTTCTGGTGCCGGGCGAGCCAGGCGTAGGCGCGGGCGGCGGCCTCGTGCTCGCCGGCCGCGTCGAGGGCCATGGCGGCCTCGGTGTGGTCCCACGGGTCCAGGTGGTGGCCGCGGAACCAGGGGACGGCGCCGTCCTCGCGCTGGCCGGCGAGGATGCCGGCGACGGTGCCGGCGGCCTGCTCGGCGGTGAGGACGCCCGGCAGGACCAGGTGTTCCGCTATCCGCTCGGGAGACGTCACTGGGCGTCGGCCTTCGGGAGGTGGGGCTTGGTGGCGTACGCGACGAAGCTCTTGCCGACGACCGGGTTGAGCAGTTGCTCGGCGACCCGGGTCAGGGCGGGCTTCTTCATGATGTCCCAGACCAGGAGCTTGTGGTAGGCGCGGACCGGCAGCGCCTTGTCGTTGTCGACGCCGAAGGCGCACTTCAGCCACCAGTAGGGCGCGTGCAGGGCGTGCGCGTGGTGGGTGCCGTACGGGCGGAGGCCGGCCTCGCGGATCTTCGCGAGGAGTTCGTCGGCCTTGTAGATGCGGATGTGGCCGCCCTCGACCTCGTGGTACGCGTCGGAGAGCGCCCAGCAGATCTTCTCGGGGCCGTACCGGGGCACGGTGATGGCGATCCGGCCGCCGGGCTTCAGCACCCGCACCATCTCGGCGAGCACGCCCTTGTCGTCCGGGATGTGCTCCATGACCTCGGAGATGATGACGACGTCGAAGGACTCGTCGGGGAAGGGCAGGTTGAGCGCGTCGCCCTCCATCGCGGTGGCGGTCGCCCCGGCGGGGGCCTCGCCGGCCTCCTTCATGGCGGCGAACCACGTGGCGACCTCGCGGATCTCCTCGCCGTTCCGGTCGAGGGCCACGACCTGCGCGCCGCGCCGGTAGCACTCGAAGGCGTGCCGGCCCGCACCGCAGCCCAGATCGAGCACGCGGTCGCCGGGGGCGAGCGGGAAGCGGGTGAAATCGACGGTCAGCACGGGTCTGCCCTTCCGAGTGGCGGGGGTTCGGGTGGTGCGGTGGCGGTACGAAGGGGGCCGGGGTCAGGGGCGGCGGGCGGCGGCCCGGCGGTCCAGGGCCTCCCGGTACAGCTCGGCGGTGCCCTGGGCGGCGCGGGCCCAGGTGAAGCGGTCCAGGACCCGGGCGCGGCCCGCGGCGCCGAGGCGGGCCCGCAGCTCCGCGTCGCCCAGCATCCGTCCGAGCGCCGCCGCGAGCGCGCCCGCGTCGCCGGGCGGCACCGCGAGGCAGGTCTCGCCGTCGGTGCCGGCGACCTCGGGGATCGCCCCGCCGGTCGTGGCGACCAGCGGGGTGCCGGTCGCCATGCCCTCGGCGGCCGGCAGCGAGAACCCCTCGTACAGCGAGGGCACGCACGCCACCTCGGCGGAGCGGTACAGGTCGACGAGCTCCTCGTCGGTGATGCCCTTGACGAACCGGACGGCGCCGTCGAGCCCGTACCGCTCGATGGCCTGGGCGACCGGGCCGTCCTCGGCGCGCTTGCCGACGACGACGAGGTGCGCCTCGGGCCGCTCGGTGCGCAGCTTGGCGAGCGCCTCGATCAGGAAGACGAGGCCCTTGAGGGGGACGTCGGCGCTGGAGGTGGTGACGATCCGGCCGGGGACCTCGGCGACGGACGGGTCCGGGGACCACAGCTCGGTGTCGGCGCCGATGTGGACGACCCGGATGCGGTCCTCGCGGACGCCGAGGTGCTCGACGATCTCGTCGCGGGAGGTGCCGGAGACGGTGAGGACGGACGGCAGCCGGCGGGCGACGCGCTTCTGCATGCGGGTGAAGCCGTACCAGCGGCGGACGGAGGCGCGGCGCTTCCAGTCGGCGGCGGCGTCGAGTTCGAGCCGGCGGTCGACGGTGATGGGGTGGTGGATCGTGGTGACGAGGGGGGCGCCGAGGGCGCGCGGGCCGCCGAGGAGGCCGTAGCCGAGCGTCTGGTTGTCGTGGACGACGTCGAAGTCGCCGCGGCGGGCGGCGAGGGTGCGGCGGGCGCGCAGCGAGAAGGTCAGCGGCTCGGGGAAGCCGCCGGTCCACATGGTGGCGACCTCCAGCGCGTCGATCCAGTCCCGGTACTCGTCGCGCTTCGGGGTGCGGAAGGGGTCGGGCTGGCGGTAGAGGTCGAGGCTGGCGATCTCGCTGAGCGTGACGCCCTCGTCGAGGACGGGGTAGGGCTGCGAGCCGAAGACCTCGACGGTGTGGCCCAGGCGGGCCAGTTCGCGGGAGAGGTGGCGGACGTAGACGCCCTGGCCGCCGCAGAAGGGGTTGCCCTTGTACGTGAGGAGAGCGATCCGCAACGGACCGTCACCGGAGGTGGTGACGCCCTGTCGGGGGCTTGCCTCTATGGCCTCAGCGGTCATGCGCGACCCCCTTCGAGCGTGCGTTTCGCGCGAGCGTAACCGCTGGCGCTAAGGTAGAACAAGTTACAGACTTGATCGTTCTCGGCGCTTCCCACTCCTCCGAGAGGCACCGAATCTACCGGCAGGTAGCTTCTGGGTGAGCGCCGGACCAGGTGATTCGCACCACCCGGCCGCGGAGGTTCGCGCCCCGGCCGTCCTCCGCCATACTGGCGCTCCCCACCGCACGGAACGGGACCCCGATGACCGCAGAGAGCAGAGCGGACCACCGCCCCTCCGCCACCCCGCCGCTGACGGAGCGCCAGGAGGCCCGGCGGCGCCGCATCCTGGACGCCAGCGCCCGGCTCGCCGCCCGGGGCGGCTTCGACGCGGTGCAGATGCGGGAGGTCGCGGAGGCGGCCGGGGTCGCCCTCGGCACGCTGTACCGCTACTTCCCGTCCAAGATCCACCTGCTCGTCGCGACCATGCAGGACCAGCTCCAGCACCTGCACACCACCCTCCGGAAACGGCCGCCCGGCGGCGCCGCCCCGGCGGAGCGGGTCGCCGAGACCCTGATGCGCGCCTTCCGCGCCCTGCAGCGCGAGCCGCAGCTCGCCGACGCGATGGTGCGCGCCCTGACCTTCGCCGACCGCGGCGTCAGTCCCGAGGTCGACACCGTCTCGCGGCTCACCACCGCGATCATCCTCGACGCGATGGGCACGGACCAGCCGACGCCGGAGCAGCTGTCGGCCGTCCGGGTCATCGAGCACACCTGGCACTCGGCGCTCATCACCTGGCTCTCGGGCCGGGCCTCGATCGCCCAGGTCAAGATCGACATCGAGACGGTCTGCCGCCTCATCGACCTGACGGCCCCGGACCGGCCGGACCGCTGAGGCCGGGGCGGGGCCGGGGGGCGTCTCCGCCCCCCTGGGCCGCCGGGACTACTTCTTCAGCAGCTCGTCCGCGTAGAGGTCGGCGCACTCCGGGGTCTCCAGGACGCCGGCGAACGCCACCATCTTGATCCCCGGGCCCAGGTCGGACCCGGCCCGGAGGGTCCAGCCGCCCTTCGTCAGGACCTTCACGTCCCTGGCGCCCTGCCGGGTGGTCTCCCCCTCGGTCCAGCCGGCCTTGACCAGGGCCGCGAGGGTGTCCGCGTAGGACGTGGCAGGATCGGGCAGCTCGCCGGGCTGGTCGGCCGCCCAATTGATCATGCACTCCTTGAGCTTGGGGGCGACCGTGTCGAACGACGCCTTGGTGAACCCGGCCGCACCCGCGGCCGCCCCGATCTCCCGGTCGACCTGGGCGGCGGTCAGCCGCGGCCCCGATCCGCCGGACGAGGAGCCGTCCTCGCCGTCACCGCCGCAGCCTCCGGCGAACAGCACCGCTCCGGTGACCGCGGCCACCATCCCCACCTTGCGCACGGCACTCCCCCGCCCCCACGCGCGGCGGCCCTGCGCCCCCGCGATCCGGGGGCGCAGTCTTCCACAGGGAGCGCGCCCCCTCTCCCTCATTCCTCCGGCGGGTAGACCGGTTCGCCGCCGTCGGCGAGGGTGAGGAGGATGGCCTCGACCGGGCAGCCCTCGGCCGCCGCGAGCAGGCGCTCGCCCGCGTCGGCCTCCGGGGCCGCCGGGTGGGACTGCCGGGCGGTGTCGAGGCGGAAGCCGTCGGGGGCGTGGACGACGCACATGCCGGAGCCGATGCAGACGCTCCGGTCGACCTCCACGTGCCAGCGGTCGCCCATCAGTGGCCCCCGTGGCCGGCCGGCAGGTGGATCATCTTGTGCTCCAGGTAGGCGCTCAGGCCCTCGGGGCCGAACTCGCGGCCCACGCCGGAGTTCTTGTAGCCGCCGAAGGGGCCGAGCATGTCGAGGCTGAAGGTGTTGACGTTGAAGGTGCCGGTGCGGACCCGGCGGGCGAACTCGACGCCGTGCTCGGCGTCGGCGGTCCACACGCTGCCGCTGAGGCCGTAGTCGGAGTCGTTCGCGATCCGCAGGGCCTCGGCCTCGTCCCCGTACGGCAGGAGGCAGATCACCGGACCGAAGATCTCCTCGCGGGCGATCCGCATGGCGTTGTCGACGTCGCCGAAGAGCGTCGGCTCGACGTACCAGCCGCGGTCGAGGCCGTCCGGCCGGCCGCCGCCGGTGAGCAGCTTGGCGCCCTCCCGCTGCCCGAGGGCGATGTAGTCGAGGGAGCGCTGCCGCTGGCGGCGGGTGACGAGCGGGCCGACCTGGGTGGCGGGGGCGAGCGGG
Organism: Streptomyces sp. NPDC057854; assembly: GCF_042797055.1. Taxonomy (NCBI): domain Bacteria; kingdom Bacillati; phylum Actinomycetota; class Actinomycetes; order Kitasatosporales; family Streptomycetaceae; genus Streptomyces; species Streptomyces sp. NPDC057854. Next base: position 6,795 of record NZ_JBHVMF010000021.1, on the reverse strand, counting down.
TCGCCGACGACGAGCGCGGAGGCCGCGGCGGCCAGCGCCTCGGCGATCTCCTCGTACCGGGAGCGGGGCGCGAGGACGCGGGTCTGGGCCACGCACGCCTGCCCGTTGTTCATCCAGGCGGCCGGGACGATGCCGGCGACGGCCGTCGCCACGTCGGCGTCCGGGAGGATCACCGCCGCCGACTTGCCGCCGAGTTCGAGGGTGACGCGGGTGAGGTTGCGGGAGGCGACCTCCATCACCCGCTTGCCGGCCGAGACCGAGCCGGTGAAGGAGACCTTGTCGACGCCCGGGTGGCCGACCAGGTACTCGCTGACCTCCCGGTCGGCGGGCAGGATCGACAGGACGCCCTCGGGCAGCCCCGCCTCGGCGGCGATCTCGCCGAGGAGGTACGCGTCGAGCGGCGACTCCGGCGACGGCTTGAGGACCGCCGTGCAGCCGGCGAGCAGCGCCGGGCCCAGCTTGGCGGCGGCGGTGAACTGCGGCACGTTCCACGGCACCACGGCGGCGACCACGCCGACCGGCTCGCGCCGCACCAGCAGGGGTCCGAGGACGCCGTCGCGCCGCTCCTCGAAGGCGAAGCCGCGGGCGACGGTGATCGCCGCGTCCCACACCATCATCGCGCCGAGCGCCTGGGCGAGGACGGACCAGGAGTACGGGGAGCCGTTCTGGGAGCTGATCGTCCGGGCCAGCTCCTCGTGCCGGACGGCGACGGCGTCCTTGATGCGGGTGACGACCTCGATCCGCTCCTCCAGGCTCGTCCGCGGCCAGGGCCCCTCGTCGAAGGCCCGCCGCGCGGCCGCGACGGCCCGGTCGACGTCGGCGCGCGAGGCGTGCGGGACCCGGCCGATGACCTGCTCGGTGTGCGGGGAGACCACCTCGATGACCGCGTCACCGAGGGGGTCGGTCCACTCCCCGCCGATGAACAGCTTTCCGTGCTCCACGAGCTCGCTCATGCCGGTCGCCTCCCGGAGGGATCTGACGGTGCATCAGAACTGTCCCCGAACTGATACCAGTTCTCCTCACACTTGGCCATACCCGCCTTCGGCCTCGTCCGGCGCCGCCGGACGCCGGGCCGTCTCCTGCACCGCGAGCAGCGCGCCGTCCCGCGCCACGGCGGTCACCACACGCTCGGCCACGACGGAGCCGTCCACGACGTGGCGCTCCAGGAACCGGCAGACCCCGGGCGCGACGGCGGTGACCTCCTCCACCCGGATCGCCAGGCCGGGCCGGCTGCCGCCCGCGCCGCGCAGGGCCTCCGCCAGCGCCTCCAGGCCGAGGACCTCCCCCTCCGCCGTGACGAGCGCGAAGGACTCGTGGTGCGCGCCCAGGAACGCGTCGAGGCTCCCGGCCTCTCCGTTGCTCAGCCATGCGGCCAGCCGGTCGTGGTGTGCGATCAAGAAGTCTGCGTCCATCCCCCTACTCTCCCCCACCGCCCCCTCTCCCGGAACCGGCGACGGCGTCGTACCAAACCCGGGCCCGGCCACATCCCCTGACGATCCGTCAGCTCTCGTTATAGTGGACGGAGGCCGCACCGGAACGCAGAGACGAGGACGCCCATGACGCAGGTGACCGAGCACGGCGGCGGCGTCTGGTCGCTGCGCGTGCCCATCCCGGACAACCCGCTCGGCCACACCCTCGTCCACGTCCTCGACACCGGCCGCGGCCCGGTCCTCGTCGACACCGGCTGGGACGACCCCGCCGCCTGGACCGAACTCACCGACGGGCTCGGCGCGCTGGGCCTCGGCGTCCGCGACGTCCACGGCGTCGTCATCACCCACCACCACCCCGACCACCACGGCCTGTCCGGCCGGGTCCGGGAGGAGTCCGGCGCCTGGATCGCCATGCACGCCGCCGACACCGCCGTCGTCCGCCGCACCCGCGACTCCGAACCCGCCGCCTGGCTCGACTACCTCGCCGACAAGCTCGCCGCCGCTGGCGCGCCCGAGGAGCACCTGGCGCCGCTGCGCGCCGCCCGGGCCGGCGGCGGGATGCGCACCCTGCCCGGCCTCGGCGCGGCCCTCCCCGACCGCGAGATCGTCCCCGGCGAACTCCTCGGCCTCGCCGGCCGCCGGCTCCGCGCCGTCTGGACCCCCGGCCACACCCCCGGCCACGTCTGCCTCCACCTGGAGGAGGAGCACCCCGCCGGGCTCCCCGGCCACGGCCGGCTCTTCTCCGGCGACCACCTGCTGCCCGGCATCTCCCCGCACATCGGCCTGTACGAGGACCCCGACGACCACACCGTCACCGACCCCCTCGGCGACTACCTCGACTCCCTGGAGCGGATCGGGCGGCTCGGCGTCGCCGAAGTGCTCCCCGCCCACCAGCACGCCTTCCCCGACGCCGCCGGCCGCGTCCGCGAACTCCTCGCCCACCACGAGGACCGGCTCGCCGGCCTCCTCGCCCTCCTCGCCGTCCCCCTCACCCCGTGGCAGCTCGCCGAGCGCATGGAGTGGAACCGGCCCTGGGACCGCATCCCGTACGGCTCCCGCAACATCGCCGTCAGCGAGGCCGAGGCCCACATCCGGCGCCTGGTGAAGCTGGGCCGCGCCGAGGCCGTACCGGGCACGGAGCCGGTGGCGTACGTGGCGGTGTGACGCGGCTCCCACCCCGGGGACCGGGCCGTACGGGCCGGTACAGTGGGCCGGTCGTCATCATGCCCGAACGCAGGGGAAAGCCGGTGCGAGCCCGGCGCTGACCCGCAACCGTGAGCCGCCTTCCGTTCAGCGGCGAGCCGGAACGCCCTGCCCGGGACGTGAGCGCCGGCACCGTCGAGGAATACGGCGCCGGACGCGGGCCCCCGGGGGGCACCGGTGTCCGGTGCCCGCACGAGAGGCAACCATGATCAGCGTCCGCCGCGCCGCCGCCGCGCTCACCGCAGCGGCAGCCGTGCTCAGCACCGCCGCGACCGGCACCGCCGCCGCCGCGCCCTCGCCGAGCGCTTCCGCCGCCGCGCTCCCGCCCGGCCTGTACGGCAAGGGCGACCCGACGTACGACGGCGTCTGGCGCCAGTCCCTCGCCTTCCTCGCCCAGCGCGCCACCGGCTACCAGCCCGCCGACCAGGCCGTGGACTGGCTGCTCGGCCAGCAGTGCGCCGACGGCTCCTTCGCCTCCTACCGCGCGGACACCACCAAGCCCTGCGACGCCAAGACGATGCGGGACTCCAACGCCACCGCCGTCGCCCTCCAGGCCCTCGGCGCGGTCCGCCGCGAGGCCGCCGACCCGACGAAGATCGACACCGCGGTCAAGTCCGGCTACGGCTGGCTGCGCGGCGTGCAGAACAAGGACGGCGGCTGGGGCTACACCCCCGGCGGCCCCAGCGACGCCAACTCCACCTCGATCGTCGTCAGCGCGCTCGCCGCCTCGGGCGTCAAGCCCGGCTCGTACACCTCGGCCCAGGGCCGCACCCCCTACGACGCGCTGCTCGCGCTCGCGCTGCCGTGCTCCGACGACGAGGGCCCGGGCGCCTTCGCGTACCAGCCGGACAAGGCCGGCAAGCTGGCCGCCAACGCGGACGCGACCGCCGCCGCCGTCCTCGCCGGGCTCGGCAAGGGCATCACCGCCGTGAAGGCCACCCCGCCGCAGGCCCCGACCTGCGTCGACCTCTCCGAGCCGACCGTCGAGCGGGCCGCCCTCAACGGCGCCTCCTACCTCGCCAAGGCGCTCGTGCAGACCGGCCACCTGACCACCCCGCCGCTGCCCGGCGCCACCGACGCCGAGCCGAAGCCGGACTTCGGCAACACCGCCGACGCCGTCGTCGCCCTCGCCGCCGCCGGCACCGCCCGGCTCGCCGAGCCCGCCCTCCAGTGGCTGGAGCAGAACGCCGCCCCGTGGGCGAAGCAGTCCGGCCCCGCCGCCTACGCGCAGCTGATCCTCGCCGCCCGCGCGATGGAGGCCGACCCGCGCGAGTTCGGCAAGGCCGACCTCGTCGAGGCGCTGAACGCCACCGGCCCCGCCCCCAAGACCCCCGACACCTCCGCCGCCTCCACCGAGGACGACGACGAGGACTCCTTCCTCGGCTTCGACCTCTGGTGGATCATCGGCATCGGCATGGTCGCCGGCGTCGGCATCGGCTTCCTCCTGAGCGGCCGCAAGAAGTGACGCGCCGGAGCAGGGCCGCCGGGGCGCTCGCCGCCGGCACGGCCGGGCTGCTGCTCGCCCTCGGCGCGGCGGCCCCCGCCCAGGCGGCCGGCTACCGGTACTGGTCGTTCTGGGAGGCCGGCGCCGGGAAGTGGACGTACGCCCAGCAGGGCCCGGCGACCGCCCGGCCCGCCGACCGCGGTGTCGTCGGCTTCCGCTTCGCGCTCAGCGAGGACTCCGCCGACGCGGCCAGGCCGGCCGCCGCGCCGGACTTCGGCGCGGTCTGCGCCGGCGTCGAGGCGGCCCCGGGCAAGAAGCGGGTCGCCGTCGTCGTCGACTACGGCACCCCCGGGGACGCCCCGGAGGGCGAGACCCCACCGAAGGACGCGCCCACGTCGGGCTGCGCCGTGATCGCCCCGGCCGGCTCGGCCGCGGACGCGCTGGCGGCCGTCGCCAAGCCGCTCCGCTACGACGCCTCCGCCATGCTCTGCGGCATCGCGGACTACCCGCGGCGCGGCTGCGGCGAGGCCGGCGAGTTCGCCGCGGAGGCCGGGACGCCCGACGCCGCCGCGCGGGACGACTCCGGCGGCGGCCCGTCGGCCGGCCTGCTCGTCGGCGGCGGCGCCGTCCTCGCCCTGGGCGCCGCGGCCGTCTGGAAGTCCCGCCGCCGCGCATGAGCAAGGCCCCGTCCGTCACCCCCGGCCCGCCGGGGCGTCTCCTGGCGCCCGTGGCGGACCGGGGCAACGCGCTGCACCCGGGCGCCTGGTGGCTGTGGGCCCTCGGGCTCGCCGTCGCCGCCTCCCGGACCACCAACCCGCTGCTGCTCGGACTGATCGTCGGCGTCGCCGGATACGTGGTCGCGGCGCGCCGCACCGACGCGCCCTGGGCCCGGTCGTACGGGGCCTTCGTCAAGCTCGGGCTGTTCGTCGTCGGCGTGCGGATCGTGTTCTCGGTGCTGCTCGGCTCCCCGATCCCGGGCACGCACGAGCTGGCCGTCCTGCCCGAGCTGCCGCTGCCGGAGTGGGCGCAGGGGATCCGGATCGGCGGCCGGGTCACCGCCGAGCAGGTGGTCTTCGCCCTGTACGACGGGCTCAAGCTGGCCGCGCTGCTGATCTGCGTGGGCGCGGCCAACGCGCTCGCCAACCCGGCGCGGCTGCTGAAGTCGCTGCCGGGGGCGCTGTACGAGGCGGGCGTGGCGGTCGTCGTGGCGATGACGTTCGCGCCGAACCTGGTCGCCGACGTCGTCCGGCTGCGCACCGCCCGGCGGCTGCGCGGCCGGCCCACCGGCGGGGTGCGGGCCGTCCTCCAGATCGGCCTGCCGGTGCTGGAGGGCGCCCTGGAGCGGTCGGTCGCCGTCGCCGCGTCGATGGACGCCCGCGGGTACGGGCGCACCGCGCGGGTCCCGGCGGCCGTCCGCCGCACCACGAACGTCCTCACCCTCGGCGGGCTGCTCGGCGTCTGCGCCGGCTCCTACGGGCTGCTCGCCGCGCAGGGCGCCGGATACGGGCTGCCGCTGCTGGCCGGCGGGCTCCTCGCGGCCGTCGCCGGGCTGCGGCTCGGCGGCCGGCGGAGCGTCCGCACCCGCTACCGGCCGGACCGCTTCGGCGCCCGTTCCTGGCTGGTCGCCGCGTCCGGCGCCGCCGTGGCCGCCCTCATGATCCGGGCCGGGGTCCAGGCACCGGAGGCCCTGCACCCGGGGGTCGTGCCGCTGACCGCTCCGGAGCTGCCGCTGTGGCCGGCCCTGTCGGTGCTGCCCGGTCTGCTGCCGGCCCTGATCGCCCCCGTACCGCCCGCCCCGCAGCCCCGTGAGGAGCAGTCCGCGTGATCCGCTTCGAGCACGTCTCCGTGACGTACGAGGACGCCGCCGGGCCGGCCCTGCGGGACGTCGACCTCACGGTCCCCGAGGGCGAGCTGGTCCTCGTCGTCGGCCCGTCCGGCACCGGCAAGTCGACCCTGCTCGGCGCGGTCTCCGGTCTCGTCCCCCACTTCACCGGCGGGACGCTGGGCGGCCGGGTCACCGTCGACGGCCGCGACACCCGCGTCCACCCGCCGCGCGAGCTGGCCGACCTGGTCGGCACCGTCGGCCAGGACCCGCTCGCCCACTTCGTCACCGACACGGTCGAGGACGAGCTCGCCTACGGCATGGAGTCGCTGGGCCTCGCCCCGGCGGTCATGCGGCGGCGCGTCGAGGAGACGCTGGACCTGCTGGGCCTCGCCGACCTGCGCGACCGGCCGATCGCCACCCTCTCGGGCGGGCAGCAGCAGCGGGTGGCGATCGGCTCCGTGCTGACCACCCACCCGAAGGTCCTCGTCCTCGACGAGCCGACGTCCGCGCTGGACCCGTCGGCGGCCGAGGACGTCCTCGCGGTGCTCCAGCGGCTCGTCCACGACCTGGGCACGACGGTCCTCATGGCGGAGCACCGCCTGGAGCGGGTCGTCCAGTACGCCGACCGCGTCCTGCTGCTGCCGGACGCGGTCCTCGGCACGCCCGCCGAGATCATGGCCGTCTCCCCCGTCTACCCGCCGGTCGTCGGCCTGGGGCGGGTCGCGGGCTGGGATCCGCTGCCGCTGACGGTCCGGGACGCGCGGCGGCGGGCCGGCGGACTGAAGGCCCGGCTGGCGGACCGCCCCGCCCCCGTGCCGGTACGGGCCCCGGCCGCGCCCGCGCGCCCGGAACCGGCCGCCGCCGCCGCGCCGCCGGCCCGCACCCGCCTGCCC